>CANGYY010000004.1 GCA_947458585.1 Cyclobacteriaceae bacterium
CAATAGTGTGCTTGAAACTAATGGAATCTGCTGACTCCTTCCCTTTAAGGATTTGTTGAACGACTTTAAGCTTGAAGTCGACATCATACTTGATTTTTCTGCTCATAGAAATGCCCCCAATAAGTGTCTAACTTTTTGGGGGCACATCATTGCTCAGGATGCTTTTTTTACAATTTAAGGGTTTCCTTATTTTTTGATATTCTGGAATAAATCGATAGGTGTAGCTTTTACCTTGTCCTCAAAGGCTTTCCAATCTCCTTGGATAAAGGCTTCTACCTTTGCAATAGCTTCAGCTGCAGCCTCTTTGGCTTGAGTAAGCAAGCGCTCCTCTGTTGCTCCAGGTGCAGTGTAGCTTGAATTGGCATAGCTTCTTGGATCAAACAAGCGACTCATTGTAGTTGGGAATAGGTTTCGTACGATTCCTTGTCCTTCTACTTTAGGTCCAGTGAATGCTTCACGCGCTGTATCCAGTTTCTTCTTGATATCCTTAGCGGCTGTTTCAAGCGCTTTTGCATCATCGGACTTCACGTCCTTAATCAGTGAATTTACCTTATCGATTACTTTCTGAGCTTCGTCCAATTTTTTGGTAGTAGCAGTTACTTCAGAAGAAAGTGCTTCTACTTTTTTCAAGAAAGCATCTTTGGCTTGTAGGTCAGTAAGTACAGGCTTGATGCGTGGATCTGCATGTACCGTGATGGAAGTTTCAGAAGACTCTCCTCCATATTCCATCACTACTTTGTAAGTGCCTGGAAGGGCATCTCCGCCACTTGGTTCGAAGAAGCCTCGACGGCCTCCACCACCTCCACCACCTTGGCCACCACCCCAGCCGCCAGACATTTCAGCGGAAGATTTGCGGTCTAGATTCCAGATGATTCGGTTAACCCCTTTCGAAGGAAGCGTTTTCAAGGTTCTGATTTGTTCTCCAGAGGCTGTGTAAATTTTCACAGTCAAGGAATCCAACTTTTCTTTTTCGTCTTGAATCAAATAACTCAAACGACCTCCGAATACTCTGTTTTCACCCGCATACTTGGCAGAAGCCATGAAGCGTTCGCCATGCGGCTGCTGGATTTCTGCTTGATACGCATCAGGAGCAGGGAAGGCAGTGATTTTTCCAACTGGAGCCTTACCACCATTCTTGGCAAATGCACGGAGTGGACGGATGTCATCCAACACGTAGATCGCACGTCCAAAGGTGCCAATCACCAAGTCGGCTTCACGCTCTTGGATAGTCATGTCGTAGGTGGACACTGCTTTAGGATAGCCATGTTCCCACTTATTCCAGGTTTTGGCTTTGTCAAAAGAAACGTACAATCCAAACTCAGTACCCAAGAAAACTAGGTTTGGTTCGGTAGGATCCTGTTTGATAGATAGGGTAAAGCCCCACACTTTCGAATCATCCGCGATACGTGTAAAGGTCTTTCCATAATCCGCGCTATGGTAAGCATAGGCAGCAAAGTCATTGTTTCGGTAGTTGTTGGCAATCACCCATACTTCACCAGCATTGTAAGTGGATGCCTGAACCTGAGGAATCCAAGAAGCTTTAGGAAGGCCAGCCAATTTGGACGCTACATTGGTCCAGGTCTTTCCACCGTCTTGCGTTAATTGAAGATTGCCATCGTCTGTACCCACCCAGATCACATTCTTGTCTACTGGAGATGGGGCAATCGCGATAATGGTCGTGTGATTCTCAGCACCGGTGATATCAAAAGTCAATCCACCTGTTTTTTGCTGTCGCTGTTTAGTCGAATCGTTGGTCGTTAAGTCTGGAGAAATGATTTCCCAGGTTTCGCCAGAATCTTTTGACTTATGCAAAAACTGAGAAGCATAGTAGACGGTATTGACATCGTGTGGATCCTGGGCAATTGCTGCATTCCAGTTGTAGCGAAGGAATACATCCTTGTCTGGATGCGTAGGGCGTATGGTGCGGTTGTGACCTGTGAGCTTATCAAAACGGCTCACATTACCTCCTTGAGACATGGTGTAGCCATATCTGGAGTTGGCAGGGTGAGATACTACATCAAACCCATCGCCAAAGGAAACTTCTTGCCAATAGGTATTTCGGATGCCATCTCCTCTCCAAAGGTAGGCTGGTCCTGTCCAAGAGCCGTTGTCTTGCATTCCTCCGTACACGTTGTAAGGCACTTCATTGTCCACGTTGATGTGGTAAAACTGACCTACAGTGATTCCTTCTGCAAAAAACCAGGTTTTACCCATGTCTCTGGAAACATTCAATCCTCCGTCATTACCATTGATCAATAGGGAAGGATCGTTGGGATTGATGTACCAAGCGTGGTGATCAGGGTGCACTCCTGAGTAGGAGAGTAATTCTCTGAAGCTTTTTCCGCCATCTTCAGTGATTCCTACGCGAGAATAAAGCGTGTAGAGTCTGTTTTCGTTTTTAGGATCGGCATGGATCTCAAAGTAGTAGAAAGGTCGATCACCAATTTCAGCTTTGTCATTGATCATGGTGAATTTGCCTCCTCCATCTTCGGATACATAGAGTGCATTTTTAGAAGACTCGATCAATGCATATACTTTGCTGCTGTTGGCTTTGGAGATGGCCAATCCCATTCTTCCTAGATTTCCCTTAGGCAATCCATTTTCTTCTGCAGATAGTTTTTTCCAATTGTCTCCTCCGTCTTGAGTAAGGAATAGGCCAGAGCTAGCTCCTCCAGACTCAAAAAACCAAGGATAGCGTCTGTGTTCCCACATGTTGACAAAGATCTTGTTGGGGTTGTTGGGATCCATGATCATTTCACCCACACCTGTTTTGTTGTCTACATATAAGATTTTCTTCCAAGTTTTTCCTCCATCGGTGGTCTTGTACACGCCACGATCCTCTTGAGTACCCCAAGGAGAACCAATGGCACCTACAAATACGGTGTTGGGATCATCTGGATGAACGATGATTCGGTGGATGGCACGGGTTTTTTCAAGTCCCATGAGCTGCCAAGTCTTGCCAGCATCCATGGATCTATATACTCCATAACCCATGTTTAAGGAGTTTCTTGGGTTTCCTTCTCCAGTACCTACCCAAATGATGTTTGGATTTTTCTGATAAATGGAAATGGCTCCTATAGAATGTACCTTCTCATTATCAAAAATAGGTTCCCAGGTAATCCCTCCAGAAGTAGACTTCCAAAGGCCACCTGAGGCTGAGCCTGCATAGATGGTAGTGGGATCATCGTGCACTGCATCGATGGCTGTGATTCTACCGCTCATGGCACCAGGACCGATGCTTCGGGCTTTCATGGATTTAAATACGTCCATGTTGACCTGCTGTGCCTGCACGCTTAGTTGCAGCATAGCCAGGAAAATAAAAAGAACTAATTTTTTCATGTGACTAACGATGTGTTTCAATTTTTTCCAATTAAACCAATTTTACTGATTTTCAAGGTTCAATTTACTTCAAAGGAAGGGATTGTTTGAGAAGCAAGACTATTTTTTTATGCATGGTTTGGGGAAAGTTCGCTTTTTGATTTTCTTTAAGAAAAAATAAAAAATGGCAAAATATAGATTCAGGTCCTGGCTAGGACTTTTCTTTTTTATGGCAATTGGTCTCGGCTATGCCCAGAATGGTCGTTTTCAACAAGCTGTTTCCTACCGGATGGATGTGGACATGGATGTGGTGACCAATCGGTACCAAGGTACTCAGGTGCTTTCCTACACCAATAATTCCCCCGATACTTTAAAAAGGGTATTTTATCACCTCTACTACAATGCCTTCCAACCAGGAAGCATGATGGATGTACGCTCCCGTACCATAGCGGATCCGGATCAGCGTGTGAAGGATCGAATATCCAAATTGACTCCAGAGGAAATTGGCTATCTCCACACCACGCGTTTGACCATGAATGGCAAGCCAGTTACTTACAAGGAAGTAGGTACTATTTTGGAAGTAGAATTGACCACTCCCATTTTACCCAATAGCACGGTACAATTTGAAATGGCATTTGAAGGACAGGTGCCCCTTCAAGTAAGAAGATCCGGAAGGGATTCTGAAGAGGGGGTTCGCTATTCCATGTCACAATGGTATCCCAAAATGGCCAATTACGATGAGCAGGGTTGGCATGCCAATCCTTATGTAGGAAGAGAGTTTTATGGGATATGGGGCGATTTTGATGTGAAAATCACGATCGACAAAACCTACACTATTGGCGGTACAGGATACCTCCAAAACCCGAATCAAATTGGGCATGGATATCAGGATGATGGCGTCAAGGTGCCGGAGCCAAAAGGAAAAACCTTGACTTGGCATTTTGTAGCACCGCAAGTACATGACTTCATGTGGGCTGCGGACAATAAATACAAACATGATAAGGTACAGATGGCAAATGGTATCACCGTACACCATTTTTACATTCCGGGTGAAAAGACTACCGAGAACTGGGAAAAGTTGAAGGAATTCACACCCAAGGCGATTGACTACTTATCAAAGAATTTTGGACAATATCCCTACAAGCAGTTTTCAGTTGTACAAGGAGGTGATGGAGGCATGGAATATGCCATGTCCACCTTGGTCACTGGGCAGCGTTCCTTACCGAGTTTGGTTGGGGTGATGGTGCATGAATTGGCCCATAGCTGGTTTCATGGGGTTTTGGCTTCCAACGAATCCTTGTATCCTTGGATGGATGAGGGCTTTACTTCCTACGCTTCTAATTTGGCGATGGCTTCTATATTTCAAGCAAGTGCTACACCCCATCGTAGTTCCTATGGGGGATACTACCGTTTGGTGAAATCTGGACTAGAAGAGCCCATGTCGACCCATGCAGATCATTACCAAACCAATTCAGCCTACGGTGCAGCGGCATACAGTAAAGGGGCCGTTTTCTTAGCTCAATTGGGTTATGTGATTGGTGAGGAGGCACGCGACCGTGGCATGCTTCGCTATTGGAATACTTGGAAGTTTAAGCATCCCAATGTCAACGACCTGATTCGTGTGATGGAGAAAGAAAGCGGTTTGGAATTGGATTGGTACAAGGAATACTTTGTCTATACCACCAAGACGATCGATTACGGGGTCAAAGAGGTGAAGGCATCGGAAGAGGGTACTTCGATCACCTTGGAACGCATAGGGGCCATGCCTATGCCAGTGGATGTGGTGATCACCTATAAGGATGGAACCAAGGAATTGGTGTACCTGCCATTGGAAATGATGCGTGGGGAGAAAAAAGCGGAGGCAAATGCTCCTAGTATTGTGTTGAGTCAGGATTGGGCTTGGACTCATCCTACACACACGATCAGTTTAAAAAGAGCGATGAACACAATTAAATCTGTAGAGATTGATCCAAGCAAGCGCATGGCTGATGTACAGGTAGAAAACAATAAAGTGGAGTTTTAGGCTCCACTTCAATTTAAAGTCATAAAAAAAGGTGGGTTAACCCACCTTTTTTATTTAGAATCAACCTGCGTTTTTCTTGTCCTGTACTTCAGTACGGATTGCTTGCGCTAGGTTTTTCAAATCTTGCATACCTTTTCTTACGCGGGTACCTGCAGCTTGATTTCCTTTGTCATAGAACTTTTCGAAGTCAGCTTCCAAGCTCATTACTAGATTTTTTACTTCGCTAAATTTGCTCATAGTAAAAGTTTTTTAGGGTTGATGATAAGTTTATAAGGGTCTAATATAGGCCAAATACTTTCTATTTCAACTCAGAGGCGCTTTTTTTTACTTTTTTTTTATTCTCCGAAAGAAAGTGCCAAAGCAGAATTCTTGTAAACCCCAGAAGTGAGCTTGTCTTTCACTGCTGCAAATGCCTTTACAGTCAAGTTTACATCCTCAATCGTATGAACTGCTGTAGGAATTAACCTCAAGATAATCATGCCTTTAGGGATAACAGGATAGATTACTACAGAGCAGAAGATTCCAAAATTTTCTCTCAGGTCCATGGAAAGTGCGGCTGCTTCACCAACAGTGCCATTTAATACTACAGGGGTTACTGGAGAATTGGATTTCCCGGTGCTGAATCCATTTTCGACCAATCCTTTGCGAAGTGCATGTACAATTTTCCATAGATTGTCTTTCAATTCAGGCTGACTTCTCAGCATGTCTAGTCGCTTGAGCGCTCCTTCAACCAATAGCATGGGAAGAGACTTTGCGAAGATTTGAGAACGCATGTTGTATCTCAAAAACAAGATCACATCTGCATCGCCAGCGATGAAGGCACCGATGGAAGCCATGGATTTGGCGAAAGTAGAAAAGTACAAATCGACTTGATCTTGTACCCCTTGCTCTTCTGCTGTACCTGCTCCAGTTTTACCCATGGTACCAAAACCATGTGCATCGTCTACCAACAATCTGAAATCAAATTTCTTTTTCAATTCAACGATTTCTTTCAGCTTGCCCTGGTCTCCGGTCATACCAAATACACCTTCAGTAATCACAAGGATACCTCCTCCTGTTTCTTCTGCTAATTTGGTAGCACGTTGAAGTTGTTTTTCACAGCTTTCAATGTCATTGTGCGGAAACACATAGCGCTTGCCCAAATGCATACGCAAGGCATCGATGATACAAGCGTGGCATTCTGAGTCGTAAACCACGACATCTTTTCTATCTAAAAGTGCATCAATGACAGACATGATGCCTTGGTATCCATAATTAAGGAGGTAAGATTTTTCTTTGCCTACAAAGTCAGCAAGTTCATCTTCGAGTTGCTCATGGAGGTCAGTTTGACCTGACATCATACGTGCACCCATCGGGTAGGCAGCTCCCCATTTGGCGGCTGCATCTGCGTCTGCCTTTCGGATATCAGGGTGATTGGCCAGACCCAGGTAGTTATTTAAGCTCCAAGTAAGTACTTCTTTTCCTTTGAAGTGCATTCTAGGAGCGATTTCACCTTCTAGTTTGGGAAATGAAAAGTAGCCGTCAGCAAACTCAGAGTGCTTGCCTAATGGGCCCATATTCGTTTTTAACTTTGCAAATAGATCCAAGGTCTTAAGAATTTAGAGTGTTTGGGGAATAAGTTTCGGTTGTAAAACAGCCAAAAATAAGACTTATCTTCCTTGGAAGCAAAAAACAGTTTTTATCCCTGTATTTAAGTACGAAACCTCAAAATAAATTCCTTATTTCGCTTCAGCTCTTGTGAGCAGCCCAAGTCAAACTTTAGCGTACCTATGAAAAAAATCACCAAACTATTGGTTGCCAATCGTGGCGAAATAGCCCTTCGCATCATGCGGACTGCCCGTGAGATGGGTATTGCCACAGTAGCAGTATATTCTGAGGCAGACCGACTTTCTCCGCACGTGCGCTTTGCCGACGAAGCCCGTTGCTTGGGACCTGCTCCTTCCAATCAATCCTATTTAGTAGGGGCTAAAATTCTAGCTGTTTGTAAAGAACTAGGAGTAGATGCGATTCACCCGGGTTATGGATTCTTGTCCGAAAATGCAGCTTTCGCAAAACAAGTGCAGGAAGCTGGAATTCTATTTGTAGGTCCCTCTCCAGAATCCATCGAGGTCATGGGGTCCAAACTTGCTGCCAAACAAGCGGTAGCTGCCTATGATATTCCACTAGTACCCGGTACCGAGGAGGCGATTGCAGACGTGGCTGTTGCCAAAGCCAAGGCCAGAGAGATTGGTTATCCCATTTTGATTAAGGCTTCTGCTGGAGGTGGGGGAAAAGGCATGCGTGTGGTGGAATCAGAGTCAGAGTTTGATGAGCAAATGAATCGTGCGGTTTCCGAGGCCATCTCTTCCTTTGGCGATGGGGCTGTTTTTATTGAAAAATACATTTCCTCACCTCGACATATTGAAATCCAGATTTTAGGAGATCAACATCAGCATGTAGTCTACCTTTTTGAACGTGAGTGTTCCATTCAGCGTCGCCACCAAAAGGTGATTGAAGAAGCGCCCTCTGCAGTGGTAAGTCCTGCCATGCGTAAGGCGATGGGAGAGGCTGCCATTGGTGTCGCCAAGGCTTGCAATTATTATGGTGCAGGTACGGTGGAATTTATTGTAGACGAGAATCTCAATTTCTATTTTCTTGAAATGAATACGCGCCTGCAGGTGGAGCATCCGGTGACGGAGATGATCACAGGCAAGGACCTGGTTCGGGAACAAATCTGGATTGCTGAAGGAAAGCCACTTTCCTTTACTCAGGAGGATTTAACCATTCAAGGTCATGCCGTAGAAGTACGCGTCTATGCTGAAGACCCAAAAAATAACTTTTTGCCAGATATCGGCAGGTTAGTGACCTACCGTCGTCCGCAAGGACCTGGAATTCGGGTAGACGATGGTTTTGAAGAAGGGATGGATATTCCGATTTACTACGATCCCATGATTGCCAAATTGATTGCACATGGGGCTACGCGACAGGAAGCCATTGATCGAATGATCCGTGCCATCGACGATTACCGGATTACCGGTATTCAAACTACCTTAGGTTTCTGTCGCTTTGCCTTGTCTCATGAGGCCTTTCAATCTGGGCAATTTGATACCAAGTTTGTTGAGCGCTATTTCAGTCCCGAACTTCTGGAACCTCAGTTTACGGAAGAAGAAAAAATACTTCTTGCCTCCTTGGCAGTTGAGTTTTTCGAGCAAGAAGACAAGCGAGTGAATCCCAAAACTCCGCTAAGCCAAACCAAGACTACCAACTGGACCAATCGCTTGACCTAATGGCTGAACTTTTACCGCTTAAGGCTTGGCGCTATAACAAAGAACTTGGCGAAAATTTAGAAAAATTGACGGCTCCACTTTTTGATGTGGTCTCGGCTAAGCAGCGTGAACTGCTCTATCAAAATCCCCTGAACAGCATACACTTGTCCGTTCCTGAAGGAGAGGAGGGACATTTAGCCGCAAAAAGTCTACTCAACAAATGGAAGGCTACTGGTGTCTTGGAGCAAGACGATGTGCCAGGTATATACGTGTATTACCAGTATTTCCGTCTTCCTGGAGAAAAAGAGGAGCGTTGCAGAAAAGGGTTCATTGCGCAGATCAAAGCCACTCCTTGGGAGGAAAACAAAATCTTGAGACACGAGAATACCATTGTGTCCGCAGTGCATGATCGGGTGGATTTACTTCGTGCCACCGAGATTCAAGCCAGCCCTACGCATGGATTGTATGAAGATGCAAACCAAGAACTTGAGCCCTGGATGGATCAGGCTATGGAAAGACCTTTGTATGAACTGGAAGATTACCAAGGTGTTCGTGAGGTGCTCGCTCGAATTACAGATCCCACGATCATTGCCCAATTCTTAAAGATCTTATCCGATAAGAAAGTAATCTTAGCCGATGGGCATCATCGACTTGAAGCAGCCATTGAATACCGGAAAGAGCAGGAAGAAATGCAGGTATCATCCCCTTGGAAGGCTGCAGACTATCATTTGATGTATTTGACCAATGTGGTAGGCAATCACTTGGAGATTCTCCCTACACATCGTCTATTCTACGGGAATGATTTGAAGAAAGAAGCATTCTTTTCTGCCTTAGAAACTTGGTTTGAAATTCGACCCATGGGGGATGCGGCCGAACTAGCTACTTATTCCTTTCCCCGCAAGCATTCTTTTGGTTTGGTATGGGAGGATGCGGCCTTTGTAATCAAGTTTCGGCAAGAGAAGTTTGATCAAGTAGCCCCTCATTTACCCGAGGTTCTCCGTCAATTGGATTTAGTCCTGTTACATGAGGTGGTGTTTGACAAAATCCTTGGGATCTCACCCAAGGAACAGCGCACTTCGCCAGCCTTGGCTTTTGAACGAAACTTTTCTAGATGTGTGCAAGAAGTACAGTCTAAAAATGCCAAGTTTGCCATCATCACTCGAGAGATTGACTTGAATCAAGTGATCGAAGTATGTAACTCCGGGCAGGTCATGCCTCAAAAATCCACTTATTTCTATCCCAAAGCGCTTGGGGGGATGCTATTTGCCACCGTAAATCAAGAAGAATTTAACTACGACTATGCCCAGTTTTTTAACGAATCTAGCCTCTAAAAAAATAATTTTGGGATCGAATTCCCCGCGGAGACAGGAACTCCTTCGAGGATTGGAACTTGATTTTGAAGTTCGGGTACATCCGGTTGTAGAGACTATTCCAGCGGACCTTCCAGCACAATATGCTGCTGCTTACCTTTCCAAACTGAAAGCAGATGCATTCCCTGGGGTTCTACAAGAAAATGAACTGCTCATCACAGCAGATACGGTGGTCATTGAACATGGGAAGGTGCTGGGCAAACCAGCAACTGAGCAGGAAGCCTTTGAGATGTTGAAAAGCCTATCAGGTGCTACCCATACCGTGATGACTGCAGTGACGCTAAAAGATCGGAAAACCTCCATCACTTTGGAGGATGAAGCCCAAGTGACTTTTCGATTTTTAGAGGAGGAAGAAGTTTGGCATTACCTTAAAAAATACCAGCCATTTGATAAAGCGGGTTCTTACGGAATTCAAGAATGGATAGGTTTTGTAGGGGTAAGTAGCATTACTGGCTCTTACTTTACGGTGATGGGATTTCCATTGCACCTAGTCTATTCCCAACTCAAAAAGTGGGTTTAGGCGTCTTAGGAAAAAAAATTGGATACGTAAGGACAAAAAAATAAGGCGGGATTTCCCGCCTTATTTTTTACTTGATTACTCGCTTGCCTTCGACTGCGAAGGAATCCATGAGTGAGCCGCTGACATTTTCATCATCTTCACGCTGAATAGCCAAGATTAGATCACCATATTCCGAGGTGAAGGTAAGTGTAAGGCTGTTTTCTGACTCCGTAATGTCATTCATCTTGGTTTCATTACCAGATGAGTCCACAAACTTTCCGACCAACTTACCATCCACACGCTCGAGTGTAAGCATGACGGTGATGGTTCCCATTGGGGTGTCTTTGATCGTTACATCCCAATCACCTACAAAGTAGTCGGTAGTTTGGGCTTGGGTGGTGAAAGAAATAAGGAATAGTGCAAATCCGCACAGAAGGGTAGTAATTAGTTTCATGGTTCTTTTGGTTAAGGAATTAATTAGGAAAGAAATATAGAAAAAGGATTTGAATTATTTTGAAGAGGACTATCGTTTTCGGTTTTTTTAAGGAATTCAAGTAAAGAACAACTTCCAGTTGAACTGGCTTAAACTCTTGGTGGTAGCAATTTGTAAAGAACTGGGGTCACAATTCTGGATAGGATGGTAGAACTGATTAACCCGCCAATAAGCACAATCGCAAGCGGAGAGATAAGCGGATTGGTGCTCAAGGCCACAGGGATTAAGCCACCTATTGCCGTAATGGTAGTCAACACGATGGGTAGGAATCGAATTTCCCCTGATTTTTGGATGGCGGTATCGAGATCTACCCCTTCTTTTCGCAACTGATTGGTAAAATCCACCAATAGGATGGAGGTTTTTACCTCAATACCCGCCAAGGCGATGAGTCCAATGATGGCCACAAAGGAAAGGGAATTGCCCGTAATCCAAAGTGCAATCAAAGCGCCTACCATTCCCAAAGGAATCACAGAGAGCACAATGATCGTGCTTTTGAAGGTTCGGAAAAGCAAAATCAATACTGCAATGAAAAGGAATACAGTGATGATAATGATGGTGTTGAACCCTGCAAAGGATTCTTGTTTGGTTTCGTATTCGCCCCCTAATGTTAAGCGATAGCCCTCGGGTAAGGGAATTTGATCTAGTTTGGTCATCGCTTCGCCAAGCACTCGATCCGTGAGGGAATTGGCATCTACGAAGGAGGATACAGAAACCGACCTATTTTTATTGTAATGGTCTATAGTCAGGGTGCTGCTTTCAAATTTGAGATCTGCGATTTGGGAAAGTGGGATACCCTTTCCTTGGTTGTTGTAGACATATATGGGTTCGAAGGTTTCTAAGGTCGCTCGATCCTCTTTTGGGGTAGTGAGCAAAATCGAACGCTCATTGCCCTGAGGATCTGTAAACGATCCCAAGTTCAACCCTGCAAGCGCAAGTCGGACGGTTTGGTCGATGTCTGCAGTAGCAATACCCAATTGTCGAGCCTTATCTTTTTGAATGGCCACACGGATATCGGTCTTTAAGTTGGCTACGGGGTTATTGACATAGATGGTGCCAGGAGTTTGCTTGAGTAGGCTCTCTACTTTTCCAGCCAAACTTCGAAGCGTATCCAGATTTTCTCCTACTAGCCTGATTTCGATGGGAGCACTTACTGGAGGACCTTGTTCAAAGTTTTTAACTTCTACTTTTGCACCGACTACCTTTGCAAAACTCGCTTGAAGCGTTTGGATGATCTCAATTTTCCGAGGAGCTGAAGTTTCGGGTTCAAGTTGAACAAAGAGTTGCCCATAATCGCTGCGCTCGTTTTCAGGAATCTCGTTGTAATAGATGCGTGGATTTCCTTTGCCTACGTTGGTTGCAAAATTTTTCAACTCAGGAATTTTGGCCACTTCCTTTTCCACTTGCCTTACGAGTGAATCCGTGTTACTCAAGTTGGATTGAAGCGGCGTTGTGATGCTGACAAGAAACTGTGGTTTTTCCGAGGAAGGAAAGAGGCTAAATCCAATAACAGGGAATAAACCAAGGGAGCCAAAGAAGATAGCGCCTGAAATAACGAGTGTAGCTACTGGCTTTTTTAAGGCTTTTTCCAGGAGTGGAGCATAGCTCACATGGATACCTTTCTGAAAGAGGTCGTACATCTTGTTGGAATGTCCTTCGGTCTTGTTTTTTAAAAGCCAGGTGGAGAGGAAAGGAATAATGGTAAGGGATACTACCAGGGAGGCAAGCACGCTTGTGATGACTGACATCGGTAGGCTTCGTACGAAATCCCCCGAACTTTCTGGCAAGAATACCAGCGGAAGGAATGCGATAATTAAGGTGACCGTACATCCGACAACAGAGATAGAAATCTGTTGGGTGGCCTTCAATGCTGCTTCTTTCTTACTATACCCATCTCGAATCCATCGTTCGATGTTTTCTACGACGACAATGCTATCGTCTACCAATAAGCCCAAGGCCACTACCAAACCGACGATGCTGAGTTGGTTGAGTCCATAGCCTAGC
This sequence comes from Cyclobacteriaceae bacterium, assembly GCA_947458585.1. Lineage (GTDB taxonomy): Bacteria > Bacteroidota > Bacteroidia > Cytophagales > Cyclobacteriaceae > Algoriphagus. The sequence goes on from CANGYY010000004.1 coordinate 12,950, forward strand.
GCATTCAATAAAATCAATCCGATGGCCAGGGATAAAGGGATGGAAACCATGACGATAATTGAGGCACGGTTGCCCAGGGGAAGCAAAGTCACAAAAACCAAGGCGATTGCGATTAAAAAGTCCATTCCTAAGCCACCCAGTCGTCTATTGACATAGTCAGCTTGATCAAAAGCAACAATTAGATCGATGTTTTTAGGCAATTTTTCTGTGCTAGAAGCGAGTAGGGGACTGTATTTTTCTTGTACGTTGGAGATGTTGGTCCCTTCTTTTAATGCTGCAGTTACAAAGATGGAGCGGTAGCCATTGAGTCGGGTGATGTGCTTGGTATCCTCAAAATCATCACGAATGGTTGCCACATCTTTCAATAGGATGTTTTTTCCTTGGAGTGAATACACCACGGTCTCGGCGATTTCATCGGCTGAACTGTAATTCCCGCTCGTTTTTACATTGAAGGTTTTGTTTCCTGCATCTACCTGACCTCCAGGAATATTACTCAATTCACTTTTGATGCTACCGATAAGCGCAGCAAGGGGAATGTTTAAGGTGGCTACTTTATCCAGTTGTAATTCAACTTTTACGATTTGAGCAGGAAGTCCATGGATTTTGACATTTTTCAATTCCGTGATGCTCTCGAGATCTTTCTGGAGGCGATCTGCCTCAGTCTTCAGCGATTCTCGGGAAGCATTTTCACTCACCAAAGCAATTTGGAGAATGTTGACATCGGAGGGTCGTACCTTCTTTACTTCGATGGAAAAAATTTCCGCAGGCAATTGGGGTCGAAGGGTGTTGACCTCCCGGACGAGTTCCTGGTATTTTTCATCTACATCCTCGTTGTAATTGTATTCTACTAAAAGAATCGCAGCACCGTCTTTGATCTCGGTTTCAATGCGCTTGATATTTTCGAGGGCATAGATGGTTTTTTCCAAGGGATCCACCACCAATTCTTCCAAATCTTCTGGACTTGCACCTGGATAAATGACTACGATGGGAAAATTGGGGGAGTTGATTACCGGGTCTTCACTCCGCGGCATGTTCAAAAAGGTAGTCAATCCCAAGACCACCGTCATGAGAAAGATGACGAGTGTAAATTGGTAATTCTTTACCGCAAAATCAGAGATTTTCATCAGTTCTTAACTTGAATAGTGGAACCATCCGACAAATAGGCACTTCCTGAGACAATGAGGCTCTTGTAATTTTCCAATCCAGCGACCACCTGAATGGAAGTTGGAGTGATTTTACCCAATTGAATTTTTACTTTTTTTGCTTTTTGGCCATCGACTACAAAGACAAAGCCGCTGTCTCCATTGGCATCCAGAACGGATTCGAAAGGAATTTCCCAGCCTTGTACCGTTTGTGAAGGCTGAATGCTAGCCTTTCCAAACATTCCTGATGCCAAGGAGATTTCTTTGGCCGATTCTGGACTGATTTCAACCCAATAGGTGCCAGTGACCGGATCTGCCGATTGGCTTTTATGCGTTACTTTGGCAGGTATCCAAGTAGCTGATGACCCAGCGTTGATTTCGGCTTGGTCACCAATCTGTATGGAACTCCATTGCTGATCACTCAAGGTCACCTTCAAGATCCAAGCACCAGAAGCAGCACCATTGATTTGTAGAATGGGAGTTCCTGAGGCAACCAACTGCCCTGGGTTTACAAATTTTTTGAGGACAAATCCATTTTTCGTTGCTCGAATTTGGGATTGGGCCAAGTTGAAATTTGCCGTATTTAACTGTTGTTCAGCAATGTCTACCGCTGTTTTTGAATTTTCAAACTGCTCTAAAGTTGCCACAGAGTCTTTGTAGAGGCGTGCTGCACGCTGGTGATCTCGAAGCGCCTTCTCGTAGGCAAGTTTGGATTGGCGAACCCCAGCTTGAATCTCTGTTAAATCTAAACTAGCCACTATTTGCCCCGATTTTACGGCATCGCCTTCCTCCACGAGTACTTTGGAGACAATTCCCCCCAGTTTAAAGGATAGGAGTGTTTCGTCCTTGGTACTAAAGGTGCCACTTGCAGTCACTGTCGCAGCCATCTCGGAAGGTTGGAGCGCAAAAAGGCTGACTGGAATGGCCTCACCTGCTTGTGGGATGTTCGTATCACTAGGTGTACTGCTACTGCAACCTAGTAGAAAGAGAAGGGAAAATACAGGTAAAAGTGAATAGCGCTTTTTCATGGCTTAGTTGGTTTCAGTAGTGAGTTGGCGTTCGAGCTGGGCTAGTGCCATCTGTAGTTTGTAGGAACTGATGTTTTTTTGAAGTGCAGCTTGCGTGTATTGATTTCTTGCGTCTATGTATTCAAGCAAAGATTGGCTACCCTCTTTGAAGCCCCGATCCACCAGGTTGAGGTAGGCCGTAGCCGACAGCAGTTTCTTCTCCGAAGATTGGAGCGAAGCGAGTAGGGTTTTTACCTCATTCCGTTGGACTTGGAGGCCTAAGTTCAATTTTTGATTCACCAATTCTTTTTGCCTTTGGACCGCTTGCAAGCCGAGGACATTCCGTTGGATTTGGTTTTGATTTCTTCCCCCTTGAAATACCGGCATACTGAAGTTTAATCCCCACATCAGGTACCTGGATTGCGAATCAAAGTTCCAATCAAAACCCTGTGACCCCAGATCTGCGTAGGTGGAAAGTTTAGGGATCCAATAGTTTTTACCAGATTTGAGCACTGTTTCTTGGATTGTCTCCATGCTTTGCATGGCACCCAGTTCCGGGTTTTGTGGGTGAAGGTCTTCGAGAAGTAATTGATCCAATCGACTCATATCGAGGGGTATATCTTCAAAGGGGACTGCCTGATCCAGTGGTCGATTGACCAGAAAATTCACGTATTGTGCGGCGTTACTTGTTTTTAGTTCCGCTTCAATTACTAACGACTTCACCTGTTCCAACTCGCTTTCGGCACGCAATAGAGCCGCAGGAAGTCTTTTCCCATTTTCTACCAAGGACCGGGTATCCTTTAAGTTTTGTTCGACGAGTTGTAAGGTGTTCTTTAGGATTTTGATGGAACTATGGGCAGCGCAGAAATTGAAGTATGCTACACGGATGTCTTGAATGAGTGTGGCACGGTAGATTTCAACTTGGTAGTTGGTCCAATTGACTTGTTCTTTTCGGATTTGCTGTTGGTAAATCAAATCCGTATTGAGTAGGGGAAGGGTGGTTCGGAAGCGGGTGTCGTAAAAGTTGTCAGGAAGTAACTGTTCCGAGACGTTGTCGATTTGTGGGAACTTGTTGGAAGCGGTGAGTTTATTCAAAGTCGAATAAACGGGATTGAGCAAGTCTCCGACTGGAAAGGCGATGGTTCTACCTCCTTCAGCCAAGGTGTAACTTGCTCCAAAGTCCATCGAAGGCAAAAAGAAGCTTTTGGCATCTTTTAAGGCCAATAAACTTTGTTCCAGGCTCGCTTTTTTATCCTGAAGTACGAGGTTATTGGTCAATCCTTCCGTGATGTAGGTGTCCAAAACCTGCTGTGCTTGTACAGGGGTAACAAGCAGTCCAAAACAAAGCATAAATGCTTGAAATGGGCTCCTCAGGGACCAATTGAGTTGCTTCAGTGTGTATTTTCTTTTCATGAGGAAAGTCTATCGAGAATACTGAAAAATTCATTTAAGCCATCTTTGACGATAGTGTCTTGGCGTTGAGCCAAAACGACCTCGCAGCGTCGGCGAATTCGTAGGGATACCATGCCATGAACGGTGGACCAAACCAAAAAAGACAGTGCTTCTTCTTCATGTCCTCGAAAATGCCCTACATCTATACATTCCTTGATGGTGGAACGTAGAAAATTGAAGGTACCAAAGCCTTCTTTCCATTGCTCTTCGTTTGAATTAGAAACATGAAGGATGGGTGCATCTTTGATAAACATCAAGTCATACATGTCTGGATTTTCCAATGCGAACTGTACATAAATAGAACCCATACCTTTTAGCCTTTCCATCGGATTGGATACCGATGCAAGTACTTCCATGCGGCCCATCAATTGCTGAAAGCCTCCCTGGTGGAGGGCATGAAAGATCTCGTTCTTGTCCTTGAAATAATGATAGATGCTTCCAGGACTGTATTCAATCAAGTCGGCAATGTTTCGAATAGAGGTTTTTTCCACTCCTTTTTCAAGGAAAAGGGTCTTGGCAGCAACTAAGATGCGCTCACGTAATTCTTCCTTATCTCGTTCTTTCCGTTCAGCGATACCCATGGTTTATTTTGAATACCCAAAAATAAATGAACAGTGTTCAAAATAAAAATAATACAAGATTTTTTTTTTTTTTGATAGGAGTAGGTATTGAACAATAAAAAAGCCCGATACAATCGAGCTTTTTTTAATTGGATGGCTACAGTGGCCTGGGTTATTTCTCTTCCGTATTTGGCTTTTTCAATACCAAATAGAAGCAATACAGCGTAACGCCAGTGATTAGCAATTGCGTTACAAGCGATAGAATTAGCGCAGATGTGTTCATTGGATTGATTTTTTGCGTTTAATTGTGGAATACCATACGATGGCACAAATACCTAGGAATAAGAGGAGCAATTGAAGTCTAGCCCAGCCTGAATACATCATTTTTTCCTCCAAAGCGGCCGCATTCTCCGGGTTGGCTAGAATTTGTGCTTCCAGGTCAGCAAAGGTGATTTTGGCAATTAAGGAACTCGGATCTAGTGCCCAACCTTCTCCTGAAACCAAGTTGCTGAAGGCAGCCACCCAATCGTTACCCGCAGGGGTAATCAAGGCGCCTAAGAATACAATGCTTAGTAAGACAGGAGTGACATAGGTCATGATCACCTTGTAGAACGATGGAATGCGGATATCAGCACCTCGGGTGATTTCCTCCCATCCTTTTTTCATTCCGAAAATGTAAGTGAATAGGATGGTTTCAAGCAAAGCAAAAATTACCAAACTGACCGTACCTCCCCAATAATCGTATTCGTCAAAGTATCCGTACTGGTAGAATAGGACAGTAGGAAGGCCCATCGCCAAGGAAACTAGTCCAAAGGAAACAGCTCCTTTAACCTTTCCCCAACCAAACTCATCCTGCATAAAGCCCATCCACGGAGTACCCATGGCTAGGGAAGAAGTAATACCTGCAAAGAACAATAGCCCAAACCAACAGACACCGGCGAAGGCACTAATTAAGGGTCCCCACTGTTGAAATAAGTAGGGCATCGTCTGAAAGGCCATGCCAAATCCAGCATTTTCCAATACCCAATCCAATCCTAAAAATCCAGCAGCGATTGGAATTACAATGGCACTTCCTAGAATTACTTCTACAAATTCGTTGGTAAATCCGGCAGTCACGGAGTTGAGTGCGATATCTTCGTTTTCCTTTAAGTAGGAGGCATAACACTGAATGGAACCCATTCCGACAGACAAGGTGAAGAAGATTTGTCCTGCTGCAGCGAGCCAAACTTTAGGGTCTGCAAGCGAACTGTATTGTGGGGTCCATAAGAAGTTGATTCCATCCCATGCATTCGCTTTAGGGAATTCTGCTGAGGCAAAGTCGCTACCCATGGTCCATCCTCGAACAGCCAAAATGATACCGAATAGGATCAATAAAGGCATGCCGACCTTTGCTACCTTTTCGATACCTCCCAGGCCTGTAGAAAGGATGTACACATTGACCCCCAATACTAAAATGTAGGCAATAACCGGGAATAGCGGGATTCCGAAATCCGAACCTGAAAGTTGTACATATTGATCAAAAAATAAACTCACCGCCTCCTTACTCATTCCAGTAAAGGTTCCGATGACACTGTGCACCACGTACACAAAGGTCCAGGATTCAATGTAGGTGTAGTAGGCGACTACGGCGATGTTGGTGAAAATTCCGAACACCCCAATGTATTTCCAGTACCATTTCTTACTCATGGAATCCAGAATGTAAGGGGTACTGTGGTTGCCCAATTTACCGCCAAATCTACCCATACTCCATTCCGTAAATAGCAACGGAATACCCATCAATAGGAAGCAGATGATGTAGGGTAGGATAAAGGCTCCCCCTCCATTTTGAACTGCTTGAACTGGAAACCTGAGGAAGTTTCCAAGACCTACAGCATTTCCTGCCATGGCCAAAATAAGCCCAACACGCGAGCCCCAAGCCTCTTTTTTCATAAATAATGTACGTTAATTAGCGAAAATCTAAACCTTTAGATTTTCCAAGTTTATTTTTCTCTTCTACAAACAGGCAATTTTCGAGATTCTAGTGAATAGAAAGCCTCGATCTTAGCATTCCGTTTATATTCCAAGAATACCACTTTTTTTTCAGAACAAACAACTAAAATTCCAGTTACACCCGTAAAAAACCGAAAGGTATGAAGTCTATTTTTCAGAATAACCGCTTAAATGCCTTGGTATAACCTGCTGACCTAGTTCAAATTAGTCGGCAATGATTGGATTGCTTTTCTCAATTTGTTTGCCTTCAATACTGGAACTAGAATTTCCACAGTTTCTTTAGTTTTTTTCCAAGGATGGATTCGGTGATTCCTGTAAATCCAAAATCTCCACTTCATCTAGCCCTTGGATAAGTGCTATCTTTTTCCAAGGGGAAGTAGGGAAAAGGAGGGAGGTCAAGACCAATTCCCCTTCATTCACAAATACTTCAATCGAAGAAGCATCCAAGAAGATGCGTACCGATTCTGCCTTCCAGGACATGGGCGCAGAATGTGCCGCTGCAAAATCTCGATTGAAGTTGGCCGTACCTGCCTTTCTTCGATCCACAGTGACCAAGCCCATTTCTTTGTTTATCACCACCTCTTCTCCCAATTCATTGGAAAGGAGCAAGGAGAAACTATCGTCTCCACTTACTTCTGCTCGAATCTCAACAGCAGCACTCGGAATCAAAGATTCTTTTCCCGATACACTGTAGGAAGTGCTTTTCATCGATATCAATTCTTTTGCAGGAGCAGATTGCAGCAAAAGTGTCCCATCTACATCAAAAAGATTGAGTTCTCGTGGCAAAGTAGTTGCAGATCGCCAAGTCTTCGTGGGAACCACCTGTGCATAGTCCCAGTTGCTCATCCAACCGATCCAGAGGGTTCGATTTTGCTCTTTGGGGAGGTTGGTCCAGGTAACCCCAGCATAATTATCTGGCCCATAATCCAACCAGCGGATCATCGTATCGTCTGGAGTAAATGCACCCTGCTTGAAGTCTCCGATAAAGTATTGAGTAGCCGAACCTTTTTGAGGTCCTCCTGGATTCATGCTGACTAATAACACCCATTTTTGACTTCCATCCGGGGCCTTCATGGAGAGTAATTCGGGACATTCCCAAACGCCTCCGTGGGCTCCCACACCCTGTCCAAATTCACCCAAGAATGTCCATTCTTTCAGGTTGGCGGACTCGTAAAAGTGGACACGATCTTTTGCGGCTAGGGTCATTACCCAACTTGATTTTCCATCTGCTTGGGTGATTTGAGTGATTTTAGGATCGCGGAAATCCCGAATTCCTGGATTCTTCAGCACGGGGTTTCCCTCATACTTTTGCCAAGTCTTTCCTTTATCTAGGGAAAAGGCGAGGCCTTGCGTTTGAAAATCTATAGTGCCCTCTTTTTCGCCTTTGGGGTCATGGTAGGTGAATAGTGCCACCAAAGGAGGAGTTGTTGTGCTTCCCAATCCCGAGGTATTTTCTGCATCGTACACGGCACTTCCTGAAAAAATATAGCCTAAACTGTCGGGAAACAAGGCAATGGGCAATTCCTCCCAGTGGACCAAATCCTTGGATACTGCATGGCCCCAATGCATAGGTCCCCAAACCGTGCTATCTGGGTAATGCTGGAAAAATAAATGGTATTCTCCATCTACATAAACCAGTCCATTGGGATCGTTCATCCATCCTTTGGCAGGGGTGAAATGGTAGGCAGGTCGGTATTGCTCTAAGTTGTTCGGCGTAAATTTTACTTCCTGCTGGCTGCAACCGTAGGCTAGGAAACTTGTAAAAAGTAGAACACAAAAGTTTTTGATTTTCATGAGATGCAGGATTAGGAATCAAAAATATCCTTTATTCGCGATTCTATTCATTTTTGAGTCATCTTTTCTACTACACTAGTACCGAATCCATACTTCATAAAATATTCTTTTTTTAATCTTTTCGGGGTAGTACCTTTGACCTTTGACTTACTATTTTTCTATGAAAGGAATCATTTTAGCAGGGGGCTCAGGAACACGTTTGTATCCCCTTACCATTGCAGTGAGTAAGCAACTCATGCCGGTCTACGACAAACCCATGATTTACTACCCTTTATCGGTTTTGATGATGGCGGGCATCCAGGAAATCTTGATTATTACCACTCCAGAAGATTCTGCTGCTTTTCAAAAGTTGTTAGGAGATGGCTCGCATGTGGGTTGTCAAATTACTTATGCCGTGCAGCCTAGTCCAGACGGGTTAGCACAGGCCTTTATCATTGGAGAAGAGTTTATCGGAAAAGATAAAGTAGCCTTGGTCCTTGGGGATAATATCTTTTATGGTTCAGGCTTGCACAAAACCTTGCAAGAAAATACAAACCCAGAAGGAGGGGTGGTGTTTGCCTACCATGTCAATGATCCCGAGCGCTATGGGGTAGTGGAGTTTGATGCCAACCAAAAGGCCATCTCCATTGAAGAAAAACCTGCCCAACCCAAATCAAATTATGCCGTACCTGGCTTGTATTTCTACGACAACCAGGTGGTCGAAATAGCCAAAAATATCAAACCTAGTGTGCGTGGTGAATTGGAGATCACTGACATCAACAACGAATACCTCAAGAAAGGACAACTTCAAGTAGCCATCCTCAATAGAGGTACGGCTTGGTTGGATACGGGTACCCACCAGTCCTTGCTTCAAGCAGCCCAGTTTGTGGAAGTAATTGAAGAGCGCCAAGGGTTGAAAATTGGATGCATCGAAGAGATTGCTTACCGCAATGGATTTATTGGCAAGGAAAAGTTGCTGGAAGCAGCAGCTAAACTTGGGAAAAGTGGCTACGGTGCCTACCTAAGACGCTTGGTCAATTAAGTTTTCACTTACAGATAAAAAATAAAAACCTCCGAAAGGAGGTTTTTTTATGGCTATCAAATGATTTTTCGTCGCTTAAACCAGATAAAAATCAATAAGGAAATCCCAAACATGGCCCCCCAGGTTACATAATACCCATATTCCCAATCCAACTCTGGCATAAACTTGAAATTCATGCCATAGACGCCAACCAAAAAGGTGAGCGGAAGAAAGAAGGCTGAAAAAATAGTCAGCAACTTCATGACTTCATTTGTTTTTTGGGAAGTGCTAGATAAGTAGATGTTTAACAGGGAGTTGGCTTCATCTAGGAAATCTTCAAATTGAAGGATCAAACTAGTTGTGGTTTCTTTTAAATCTTGAAGTTGTCCTTCATTCGTCGGGTGTACGTCCAAGTGAAGAAGGACAGTTTGGGTCAACTGCAGCACTTTTTTGCAAGATCGAGCCTTGGCTTTGGCAAAGTAGAGTGACTCTATGGAAAATCGATTCCTCCGACCTAGGAAAACATCACTTTCAAAACGATCCATTTCCTCGGACAACCAATCTGCTGGGTCTTGGTAAGTCGCAAGCATTTTCTCTGTGATTTTTAAAATTAAGGCTTCGGGATCTTCGAAATGTCCAGAAACCTCTTCCAAAAAGTGGAAAGGCTTTTGATGTACCGTAAGCAAAACTTCATTGGTGAAGAAGAATCCAATTTTATTGCTAAGCTCTGGAATGGTGGTAAGCCGATCATTTGATTTTACACTGTAAGCCCGTAAAATCATAAAGTTGAATTCCCCAACTTTTTCTAGTTTGGGTAGGTGCCCCACTTCCAACAAGTCTTCCATTAGGTGGGGATTTAGACCATAAGGTTGGATTTTTTCCTTCAGTTCAGTCAATTTGGGGTTTTCCAGATCAACCCATTGAAAGTTGGCAAAATCAGTACTTTTTTCTTTCATGACTGTTGATTTGGGGCAGCTTGTATGGAGCGGTTTAAAAGGGGATGAGGCCTATTCTACTTAAAATTTAGTTTGTTGGCTCTTATTCAGGTTGCGGTCAAAAAGAAAAGGACCAAAGGGTAGAAGTGAGGCTACCAATGCAAAAAAGGTCCTACTAAAACTCCATTTCAAACTTTTTGCGGTAGGGTAAACTGCATAGATGTAGACTACAAATAACACTCCATGGGCCCAGCCTGTGTATTTGACTGCAAGTGGCATGTCAAAACCATACTTTAGGGGCATGGCGATTCCGAGTAGCACTAAAAAAGAGAGGCCTTCAGCCAAACTGATCCACTTGAACCGTTTGGCCCAGCGTAGTTGTGATTCGTTCATTTTGGTCCAGTACTAAGGTTGAAAAGGAGTTGAAGAGTAGTCCAAAGTTGTCTTTTTAAGGTTTTATCCTCTGAGATACTCGTGAGGGCATCTGCAAAGAGGTATTCCGTTTCCCCTTCCGTATGAATTTCATAAGGGGTAATTGGGATTTGGTTGATCGGGTGTTTGACCCGCCCAAACTTGAGCACCACATGGGCATTCAGGGCTTGAAAATCTTCCATGCTGCGGTTTTCAAGGCTTTCTGCAGCAAGCAATCCTACTTCCGTCATGGAGTGACCACAGGCATTCAACATTTTGACCAGCATGTCCATGACATCCGAATTGAGATTGGATTCTTCATGAAGTACGAGAATACCTTTGGTGAAGTTCCCTCTTACCTGGATGGGGTCTAAAACTGGAGCGGACTGAACTTCCTCAGGTAAATTTGATTTTTCTGGGGTTTCATCGCTCAAATCGGCCGATTTTTCTACTGCTACGATATCCTTAGCCACTTGAATTTCTGAAGTCCCAAAAAGCGACTGCTCGATTTTTTTTTGATCTTCCGGAAGGAGAAAGATCGAGTCTTCTAAGAAAGTTTGTAAGGATTCTAGGCTGTCATTTTCCATGGCTAAAGTTGGCGAAAATTTACCCTTTGGCAAAAATTTAGTAAGGGATCAGAGGGGTAAATTCAACCTTTATTTTTTCTTAACTGGAGTTTCGTCGCAGGCTACGTCCCCAACGATATACTGCATGCCATCCAACATGAATTGGAGTAAGGCTGGGTTTTCAAAACTTTGCGCATTATGAGAAGGAGCAATGTACATCACTTTACCCTTTCCCTCTGGTCGAATCCAAGCCACATACGTTTTTCCACTCGTAAGTTTTTGATTGGCTCGTTGGCTTTGAATCTCCGCATTGTCGAAGTAGAGGAGGGGCGTAAAATTTAAATCTGAATAAGCATTTTTATAAAAATAGGGCTCGTCCACATGGGAGAATCCTTCTTTTGGAAATGCGGCAACCAAGGGATGGCTGGGATCTTCAAGTTTTACTTGGATCGCCTGTTGGGGAGGATGGTAATCAAAACTAGCACCCACCAATTCGCTGAATTTCTGGGAATTATTCAAGGTGGTAATTCCACCATGAAGCAGGAGGAGTCCACCGCCCTTTTTTACAAATTCAATCACGTTGCTTTCAAATTCCTGTGCCTTAGCCATCAAAAGTGCGGAATCTGCAGTTGATTCTGCGCGGAGTTGATCCCAAAATAGGTGCCGATGGTCTGGCTTGGAACAGGTGTTGTTGAGCACGATGGCATCGTATTCGGCCAAACTCGCTTTTTCAAATTGGTGGATATCCTTGCTGGCTACCACGTCAAACTGCTTGGTGTTGGAACCTAATATTTGGATGACTTCCGCAGTGTGGGGAATGACCCAATGCTCAAATCCAGTATGGAGTGAAAAGAGCAAGATTTTTTTTGGGGAAGAGCTCGAAAAGCGAATTTGTTTTGGGGCGAGGTCTTGAATTTTCTGTTTCCAAGCTTCATTTAAGGGAACAATCTCTAAATCTTGACCAAAAGTCAATTGAGATAAGAAAAGAAAGCAAAGACCAAGAATAAGGTGTTTTCGCATAGTTTTAGAACTGTTGGTTGGCAAGTAATTCCAATATAACCTATATTGTTTGCTTAAGCCCAATAACCAGAATTTCTTATGCGTTTCAAAAGAATTCTCCTTCTTTTCTTATTCTCTGTATCACTTTTTGCAGGAAGCGTAGCGCAGCAGGTAAGCCTCAGAGAAACCGCCACAGGTGTAGAGTTTCTTTTGGATGGTAAACAAGTGCTGCGGTACCAAACTGCCAAAGCAGCAGTGCCCTCGGGAGTTAAGGAAGCCTACAGTAAGTCTGGATTTATACATCCGATTCAATCCCCAAGTGGGCAAATTCTTAGCAGAATACAGCCAGAAGACCATTACCATCATTATGGGATCTGGGGACCTTGGGCAAGGGCCACCATTGGGGGCAAGGAAGTAGATTTTTGGAACCTAGGAGATGAAGAAGGGAGGGTGGATTTTTCCCGTATTTTATCCAAAAAACAAGCAGGTGGTGCGGCAGAATTGACGGTAAGGCAAAACCACCTAGATCTTAAAGCATCAAAAGAGAATCAAATCGCCATGGAGGAGGACCTTCGAATCAAGGTCAAGCCTGCCGACAAGGGCCGCTACCTGGTGGAATACACCAGTACCTTACGTACCCAATTACCTGGCGGCATTCTCTTGGATGATTACCGCTACGGTGGAGGCATTGGGTTTCGAGCCACGGAGTTGTGGGGAGATGCCAATAGCAGTATCCTGACCTCAGAAGGTAAAAACCGGGCCTCGGCAGATGGAAGTTCGGCTCGATGGATTTTGGTCACAGGACAATCGGACCATCCCTCTGGAAAAAGCGGTATTCTATTTATGAGTCATACCAACAATCAATCCCATCCTGAACCACTACGCGTATGGCCTCTGGGGCAGTACGAGGGGAAAGGGAATGTATTTATCGAATTTTGCCCGATACGCTACAACTCTTGGGAAATACAACCTGGTCAACGGTACATCCTGAGTTACCGAATGCTTGTATTTGATGGAGAGTTGAGTGTTCAGGAGGCAGAAAATTATTGGAAATCCTTTGTGAAATAACCCGATCGCTATGCAAAGAAGAGATTTTATGAAAAAAACAGCCCTGGCTACAGCAGCATTTGGTATCCCTACCTTGGTGCCTGCTTCGGTCCTGGGAAAAAATGCGCCAAGCAACAACATCCACATCGCACAAATTGGCTGTGGTCGGATAGCGAGGGAGCATGATTTGCCAGGAATCTGGAAGCACGATAAGGCTCGAGTAGTGGCAGTGGCAGACCTGGATAGCAAGCGTATGCTAGACGGTAAAAAATTGATTGAGGAGTATTACACCCAAAAAATGGGGACACCTTACCTGGATGTCAAGACTTATACCGATTACCGGGAACTCCTGCTCAACAAAGACATCGATGCAGTCATCATCTCCACTCCGGACCACTGGCATTCCCAGCCAGCGATGGAGGCTGCATTAGCCGGAAAGCACGTGTACCTTCAAAAGCCAACCTCCTTGACCATAACGGAAGGTCGGCAACTGGTAGATATCGTACAAAAAACTGGGATAAAGTTGCAATTGGGCACACAGCAACGGTCGAGCGAACAATTTAGGTTGGCGGCTGAACTGGTGCGAAATGGTAGAATTGGCAACTTGCACACGGTTCGTATTGGCCTTCCAGGCGATCCGGCCGGTCCAGATGCCCCCCCAATGCCCATCCCTTCCACCTTGAACTTTGACATGTGGTTAGGATCTACTCCAGAGATTCCCTATTCTGAAATTGGCGTCCACCCTCAGCACGATTACAGCCGACCGGGATGGTTGAGACACGAAAATTACGGGGCTGGTATGATTACCGGATGGGGGCAACATCATTTTGATTCTGCCGCTTGGGGCATGAATACCGAGTTTTTTGGTCCCCAATACATAGAAGCTGTGGCAGAATTTCCACGGTCTGGTTTTTGGAATGTTCATGGAGACTTTTTGGTCAAGGCTACTTACGACAACGGCATCGTGATGCTGACTTCAGGCACCTATCCAAATGGCATTCGCTACGAGGGAACAGAAGGTTGGATATGGGTTTCCCGAGGAAGTTACACGGCTTCAGCATCAGATCCTGTCACCCAGGGCAACAATGCCAAAGCCTTGGATGCATCGGACCCCAAAATCCTGCTCTCTGTTTTGGGTGAAAACGAAATCAAGTTTACCCGAAGTTCCTCTCACCATGGCAATTGGCTTGAAGCCATTCAAGAAAATGTGCAGTTACTTTCTCCAGTTGAAATTGGTCACAGATCTTGTTCCGTGTGTTTGATTAGCCACATTGCCATGAAGTTGGGACGAAAGTTGGAGTGGAATTCCGCCACCGAAGAATTTGTCAATGACCCGGAGGCCAATACCTACTTGAGTAGGGCTCAGCGCAAGCCTTGGGGTACCGATTTGGTGTATCAAAAAAATAAGTAATTCCTTCCAAACTGAACAATTCCCGATGCGCAGGCTGCTTCTTTTAACCCTACTTTCATTGATGGGAATCCCTACTGCTTACACCCAAAACAAGGGAATTACTGCTGGGAATGAACCCCTTTTTAGGTTCATGACCTTAGATCCAGGCCATTTCCATGCGGGTTTGGTTCACAAGACCATGTACCCCGGAGTAGATCCAACTTTGTATGTGTATGCACCGGAAGGTCCAGAATTGCAGGACCACCTAGCTCGAATCAAGGGATACAATACCCGAGCAGAAGCACCCACTTCCTGGATACCAAAGGTATATGCTGGGGAGGATTACCTTCGAAAGATGCTGCAGAAGCAACCGGGAAATGTGATGGTGGTGGCAGGGAAAAACGATCAAAAGATCGACTACATCCTGAAGGCGCTTGGCAAAGGCATTCATGTCTATGCAGACAAGCCCTTGGTAATTGATTCTGAGGGCTATCAAAAATTGAAAGAGGCTTACCAGATAGCAGGAAAAAAGGAAGTATTGCTCCTGGACATCATGACCGAGCGCTTCGAAATTACCACCTTACTTCAGCGGGAACTGTCGCAGATTCCGGAGGTATTTGGGGAGTTGGAAGAGGGATCGCCTGAGAATCCCGCCATCACGAAGGAATCTGTCCATCATTTCTTCAAGCAAGTTTCTGGCGCTCCACTGGTTCGCCCAGATTGGTTTTTTGATGTAAAGAAAGAGGGAACAGGGATAGTAGATGTGACCACCCATTTGGTGGATCTTATCCAATGGGAGGCATTTCCAGATCAAATTTTAGATACAGCAGATGTTCAACTTTATTCCTCCAGAATTTGGAAGACGAGCTTGACTTTGGAGGAATTTAAGCAGGTCACTCAAAAGCCTTCTTTTTCGAAGGAATTACTTCAGTACCAAAAAGAAGGGAATTTGGAAGTGATGAGCAATGGGGAATTCCAATACACTTTGCGTGGCAAGCATGCCAAAGTGAGTGTGATTTGGAATTTTCAGGCCCCAGAAGGGACAGGAGATACCCATTACAGCATGATGCGCGGTACCCTAGCAAACCTAATCATCAGGCAAGGGAAAGAAGAGGGATTTAAACCTGTTTTGTATGTGCAATTAGTCGGGTCTTCTCCGCAAAATTTGGAACAAGCCCTTACAAAGACACTGCAAAGTCGCTATCCAGGGCTTGAATTGCAGCAACTTCCAAGTGGAGAATACAAGGTGCTGGTTCCTGATCATTACCATACGGGGCATGAAGCCCATTTTGCAGAGGTGACCAAAAACTACCTGCATTACTTATCGACCGGCTCTTTGCCGCTCTGGGAGGTCCCCAATACGCTTACCAAATATTACACCACCACGGAGGCCTTGAAGATGGCTAGGAAAGGCTTTTAAACTTAAACTGGTCCAAAGCAGTTATTTGATTTTATACTGCGCTACCGGATGACTAATCTTTCCTCTTCCTCTCCCAAACTCACTGTAGCCCTCGCCGGTGCAGGAGGATACATTGGAAGTTGGTTTATCGAACAGTACAAGGAAAATTACCAATTGATAGGATTAAGTCGTGGAAAGGCCGTTTCCAATCCTTATCCTGAAGTAGAATGGAGGCAAGTAGAATTGTATTCCATTACCTCCACAGCAGAAGCACTTCGGGACGTAGACGTAGCCATTTATTTGGTTCATTCCATGAGTGCCTCTACGCGACTCAACCAAGGGAGCTTTGAGGATACAGATCTAATTCTAGCAGACAACTTTAGTCGTGCGGCAGAAATCGCAGGAATCAAGCAAATCATTTACCTAGGTGGATTG
The DNA here is from genome assembly GCA_947458585.1 of Cyclobacteriaceae bacterium. Classification (GTDB taxonomy): domain Bacteria; phylum Bacteroidota; class Bacteroidia; order Cytophagales; family Cyclobacteriaceae; genus Algoriphagus. The sequence goes on from CANGYY010000004.1 coordinate 29,076, forward strand.
ATTCCCGATGAGCCCGAAGAACATCTTTCTCGGCACCTAAAAAGTAGGTTGGAGGTCGAGCAAACCCTAGGTTCACGGTCTGCGAAATTGACTGCCATCCGGGCATCCATCATTGTTGGGCCGGGTGGATCTAGTTTTGACATGATCAAAAACTTGGTAAAAAAATTACCGGTGCTCATGTGTCCCAAATGGACCAATTCCTTGACGCAACCCATTTCCTTGCGAGATACCTTAGAAATCCTCACCACTTGCATTGGTAATCCCAACGTATACGATCAAGTGATTGAAATCGGAAGTCCAGAAGTGATGAGTTACCGAGACATGCTTTCCCGTACGGCAAAAGTGATGGGTAAAAAGAGGATCATTTTTTCTGTCCCCGTTTTCTCCTTGGGCTTTTCCAAATTCTGGGTAGGTCTGTTTGGAGAAACCCCTCCACAACTCGTGTCTCCCTTGGTGGAAAGTTTGAAGCATACCTTGGTGGTCAATCCGGTGCATGCGTTTAAAGAAAAAGACTTGACCTACCTCAGTTATGAGGAGGCGGTAAATGTTGCTCTTTCCACTCAAGAAAGGCCAAAATTACCCAAATTCAAGTACAAGAAAGGCCTGAAAAATACAGTTAGATCCTTGCAGCGGATGACCAATCTTGGAGGGCACGATGCACTTTGGGTGGCTTACCGCTATGCACTTTGGCTTCCTTTTTTCTTTCGGTATATCATCCGAGGAAAGGTACACGACACAGATGTCCTCGGGTTTCATTTGCTCTGGGGCAAGAAGCCCATGCTGGAATTGACCCATGTACCCGATCGCAGCGATAGCCAAAGGCAATTGTTTTACATCACGGGAGGCTGGCTCGTCAAACGATACGATTATGGATGGCTTGAATTCCGTGAGGTGTTGGATAGCAAGTACATCATTTCAGCCATTCATGAATTTGCACCCCGATTGCCTTGGTTTATTTACATCAATACCCAGGCTCGGCTACACCTCTGGGTGATGAATCGCTTTCAAAAGTATTTGGAAAAAAAAGCGGACCTTTAATTAGTTTCTCTAAGTTCACCAACTTGATTTAATTTTTACTAAGATGAAAACTTTAGCTTTTAACAATGGCGATCAGCTGCCAATTCTTGGATTAGGAACCTGGAAAAGTAAGCCAGGAGAGGTTCGAAAGGCAGTATTTTGGGCAATTCAAGCCGGTTATCGACACCTAGATTGTGCAGCGATCTATCAAAATGAACGAGAAGTGGGGCAGGGGATTAGCGATGCACTAGCTGAGGGGCTTGTCAAACGTAGTGATCTGTTTGTGACTTCCAAACTCTGGAACAATTCACATCGGCTGGAAGATGTGCGACCGGCCTTGGAAAAGACTTTAGATGACTTGAGATTAGATTACGTCGATCTTTATTTGGTTCACTGGCCCATTGCTTACAAGCCAGGTGTAGGGTTTGCCACTCAACGGGAGGAGTACTACACTTACCAGGATGTACCCTTGAGTCAAACTTGGGAAGCCATGCAAGACCAAAAGCAAACTGGACTTGCCATGCACATCGGGGTATCTAATTTCAACCAAGCCAAACTCAACGAACTTTTTGCTGTTGGCGGTCAGCGTCCCGAAATGAATCAAATCGAATTGCATCCCTATCTTCCTCAAGACCCTTTGGTGTCTTTTTGCAAAGCAAATGGGTTATTAGTAACTGCATATTCTCCATTGGGCTCTCCTGACTCTCGTGCCGAAAAGCATGCACAGGATCCTAAACTGTTGGAAGATGGAATAGTAAAGGCTATCGCTGAAAAGCATGGAGCTAGTGTAGGACAAGTATTGATTGCTTGGTCCATCGCTCGGGATATTGCCGTAATACCTAAATCTGTAAATCAGGCGCGCATTGGCGAAAATTTTGCGGCAGCAACCTTGACCTTGGATAGCGGTGATCTTGCTCAACTTCATGCGATAGGAACCCAGCATCGATTTGTGGATGGCACCTTCTTTACTGGTTCAAAAAGTCCCTATCGCCTGACTGATCTTTGGGATAGTTGAGAAAATACACTCCAGTACGACACTATTGACTTTGCTTGGATTTTTTTCAATCGGCTAATTCTAAATTTTCTAGAATGCTGCCTAGCTGATCAAAGTCTCGTAGCCCTGGTTTGATCTCGTCTCCACCATCTAGTGCCAATCCAGCAAGTCCTGGGATTTCGGCAAGCGAACTGGCGTTTTCTGGGTTGATTCCAAAACCTAAAAATAGGCTAACCTTATTTGCTAATTCTTTGATAAATATTTGATTATCAATTGTTAGAATATTTTCAGTTGAAGTTAGATGTAGGGTGATTTGATGTTGATTTAAGACTTCTATTTTTGGGAGGATGGATTCAATCCCTTCCATGCTCACTCGATAAATCAATTCCTTTCCAAGGTTCTTGAGTTGGATTAGCGTATCTAAATCACTCGATTCGACCCAATTAATCCCTGGATAGTCTTCCAATTTTCTTTCGATGGTGTAGGCATCCGAATCCGTAAATTCTGCGGCATAGTCTGTTCCAGAAATCCATCCAGTGATCTCTTGAAATTGGCTAGGGGAGATGTAGTGTGGATTCCCTTCTTCCAACGAAAAACCCAAAACATCCACATACATTCCAGAGCAATAGCGTGCATCGGTTAGGTTGGTGATTCGGTTGATCTTCACTTTTGTCTTCAGAGCCATGTCAGTTCGAGTTTGAAAATGCGAAGGTAAGGAAGCCTGTAGTTCTCCCCAAGTATTTTCCTTTTGCTTTGCTTCTTGCACATCCTAAAGCTCATTGATCCGTTTAGTGGAATAGTCAACTGCCGGTGGTGGCACTTTTCATGGTGTGCAACTGCCTCAGATTTGGTATCTTCGGATCGCTTCTGTGCATTTCAAGCGAACAACTTATGTTACCTAGGCCCTTTTTACCCTATTTTTTCCTGTTTGTAATTACCTGTTTGGCTTCCAAGGTTGGGATGTCTCAAGATCGCTATGCTGTTTTTTTCAAGTTCAAGCCTCAGCAGGAATTTTCCTTAGCCAATCCAAGCAAGTTTTTGACGAGTAAAGCCATTCAACGAAGGGATCGGGAAAAAATAGGTGTTGATAGTTTGGATTTGCCTGTTTCTAGTGCCTATGTGCAGGGATTGCGCCCTCATGCCCAAGAAATCTTGTATGTAAGTAAATGGCTCAATGCTGCCGTAGTGGTGGCTGATTCCACTGGAAAAAAGGGAATGGAAGCCTTGCCTTATGTGCAAAAGGTGCAATGGGTAGCCAAGGGTTTTCTTTCTAGAACAGGAAATCGGCTCAATCAAGAAAGTCAAGAGGGTCTTCCTAAATCAAAAAAATGGGCAATCGAAGAAAGCTACCGGGAGGCAGCGGCCTATGACTTTCAAAATCAATTGCTAGGAATCCCTGACATGCACCAAGCAGGATTTACCGGGAAAGGGGTGACCGTAGCGATCTTTGATTCTGGGTTTCCAGGTTTAGATAAAGCCCCTGCTTTTTCGCATCTATTCACCAATAAACAAGTGCTTGGTCAACTGAATGTCGTCCGCCCTTGGATCAAAGAAGTATTTCGAGACAATGAGCATGGGACTCAAGTGGCCTCCTTGATTGTAGCCAATCAAACGGAAACTTTGGTTTCAGGCGCGCATCAAGCGCAGGTGATCTTTGCCATCACTGAGGATGTAGCTACGGAGTACCCAGTGGAAGAACTCAACTGGGTTCGGGCTGCTGAATATGCCGATAGTTTGGGGGTAGATATCATCAATAGTTCTTTGGGGTATCTGGATTTTGATGATCCCAAATTGACTTATACCACCGCCCAATTGGATGGGAAAACCACCTATGTGTCCAGAGGCGCAAGTATCGCTGCGAAACGAGGAATTTTGATAGTGAACAGTGTGGGCAATTATGGTTCGGCAGGGATCAGTAGTTTGGTGGCACCTGCAGACGCAGCTGGAATTCTTGCTGTAGGATCGGTAAATGCCAGTTCTACAGTTTCCTCCTTTAGTTCCCGTGGCCCAACTGCGGATGGTCGAATCAAGCCAGAGGTAGTGGCATTTGGACAAAGCCCAGTACTAATCCGAGCATCAGGGCAGGTTTCAGCGGCAGCGGGTACTTCTTTTTCTGCTCCTCAAATTGCTGCCCTGGCAGCAGGTTTGTGGGAAGCAAAGCCAACCTGGACCAAAGATGAATTGTTGACTAATCTTATCAAAAGTGGGACCCAATATGCCACACCTGACCAGAACCTGGGATATGGTATTCCCAATTTCCGAGGAGCCTATTTTGGAGCACTATTGGGGATTAACGAAGCGAAGGAAATCGAAGGGAATATTTACCCAAATCCCGTAATGGATGACCAAGTATTCATTCGCTTTGGGCAAGAATTAAGCATCCAAATCCAGGTGTTGGATCGTTCAGGAAGGCCCGTTTTGGAAAAATTGTTACAGCGTAATACTACCAAAGACCCGTATTTCCTTACTTTAGATTTGCTGCCATCCGGATTGTATTTTCTCCAATTGATAAATGGCAAAGAAATTGTGTACCGAAAACTTAGTAAGCAGTAACTTTCGTCCAAACAGGAGTTATTCCTTGATTTGTAACTTATTCTATCGTAGATGAGCCCTCAACTAGCCCCGTCCATTCTTGCAGCTGATTTTGCCAACCTTCAAAAAGAGGTAGAAATGCTCAATTCCTCCGATGCGGATTACATCCATGTGGATGTGATGGACGGGATTTTTGTTCCCAATATTTCTTTTGGCATTCCTGTCACCGAGGCCATTCATCGCCATGCTACCAAGCCTTTGGATGTACACCTGATGATTGTGAATCCTGAGTTGTATTTGGAACCCTTTGTGAAGGCGGGAGCATCAATTTTAACTGTGCATGTGGAAGCTTGTACCCATTTGCACCGCACTTTGCAGGAAATCAAACGCTTGGGAGTTCGTGCGGGGGTAGCCTTGAATCCACATACACCCATTGAATTACTGAGTGAAGTATTGGAAGAGGTGGACTTGGTCTGTGTCATGTCGGTTAATCCAGGTTTTGGAGGCCAAAAATTCATTGAGCACAGTTATTTAAAAGTTGCCAACTTGAAGGAAATGATCCTGAAAAAAGGATGTAGTACCCAAATTGAAGTCGATGGGGGTGTTACGGATCAAAATGCCAAAGGCTTGGTCGAAGCGGGTGCAGATGTATTGGTAGCGGGGAGCTTTGTTTTTAATGCTCCTGACCCCATTGCTACCATTGCTTCACTAAAAGCAATTCAAGGGTAGGTGATGATGTCTGTTTCAATGCTTAGCAATTAAACCTCTCCAAACGATGCGAAATCCCCTTTCTGTAGCCCTTCTCCTATTTCTTTGCTCCAGCCAACTTCTATTTTCTCAAGAGGTCAAACCTGAAATCATACTCACAGATGCAGATTGGACCAAGTATGCTCAAGTAGAAGTGATGACAGCTGCCTTTCTAACTCAAAAAGAGGATGAACTCAAAACTTGGGTCAAAGCAAAAGAAGAACTTGGTGGAGGAGCCCGATTTAATCAAATCAAGAGGGTTTGGGGCAATGCAAAAAAAGAAACCGGTATTGAATTAACTGAGAAGGAGCGTGCTGCCTATCAGGAATATTTAAGCGTTCAAGATTCCTTACAAAAAATGGTGGTAACCTACCAAGCAGGATTGATTCGAGATGAGAAGGTTTTGGGTTTGGCGCTTTTCGAGCAGCTATCAAAAATTATCCGTGATGATCCTTCCCAAAAAGAAAAATTGGTTCAAGAAGTGGCTCGCTTAAAAAAGAAATCGAAGTAACTTTTCTAAAAATGATTTCTTTGTCCCCTTACACACCAAAAACCCAATCCTTTCGTTTGTTCAATATGCATAGAAGAGGGATTTTCCTGTTGGTTACATTTTTCTTAGTGGCAGTTGCTTCTGCTTTTGGGCAGGATGACGATATTTTTGGAATTACACGGAAGGCAAGAAAACCAAAAAGTGAGTCTCGAATTGGAAATATTTTTCGAAATGTAAAGGAACAATTTTCATTTCAACTTTCTTCAGGGGCAGCTTATTCCACACTGAGCACTAATTTTTACAAGGGCGATGGCCAAGTGTATCCCATCACGCAGTACCAAAATCAGGAGTATGGCTACTTCCCTCTGCCTGATACTCTTTCCTTGACTGCTAGAAACTTGATTCTACCTACCGTTGAGGCAGGATTGCGATTGAATTTATTCAATATTCTCACGCTGGGTGGAGGCTATGGTTGGGAAAACGGACGCTTAGAACCGTTGGAAGGAAATGGCTACCAGTTTTCGCTACAGGGATCCGATTACCAGGCCACGAATTACTACGCCTCTGCAGGCTTAATCTTGTATGATGCCAGCAGACGGAGATTTTTATTGAAAATGAAATACAAGAAATTCGATGGGGCTAATCCAGAACTTAAAATGCGGATGAAGCGGGAATACGAACAGCGGATCAAACAAAATTATCCTTGGAATATCAGTGTGGAAGCTGAGGTAGGGAAAGTGAAAGTCAATCAAGGCGAGCCACTAGTTCCCAAAGTGTATCAAGCTCGTCTTGCCGCTGTAGAGGATCAGTTTACCTATGCTGCCGGGCTTCGGATTGGCTATGACCTTTCCGAATACGCGTCTGTATTTGCAAAAGGAAAATACATGCAACGGTCATTTGTAAATAATTCGCCCGATTTCACGCCTTTTCCCATGAATCAAGAAGTGTATTCGGTACAAGTTGGGCTAGCGATGAAGGTTCCTGGAACCAAACGATGCAAGATAACTGGCTGTGGCGTAGTCATGAAGCACAGTCACAATGGAATAGAATACCGAGGTAGTTCAATTTTTAACCTTCAAAATCGAAAAATCGGACAGTGGTACTGACAAAATAAAAGCAGAACAAGGAATAAAAACTTGGTTTTATTACCGCCTGCTTTTTACTATCTTGCAACCTTAATTTACGTTACAGTACGCATTTTATGGCCCAAGGAGAAAACGAGCATATCATTCCAATTAACATTGAAGAGGAAATGCGTGGTGCCTACATCGATTATTCGATGTCGGTAATTGTTTCCAGAGCACTTCCAGATGTCCGAGACGGACTCAAGCCAGTTCACAGACGTATCCTTTACGGGATGCAGGAACTTGGTGTCTTACACAACAAACCACATAAAAAATCTGCCAGAATCGTAGGGGAGGTTTTGGGAAAGTATCACCCACATGGTGACTCTGCCGTATACGAAACAATGGTTCGTATGGCTCAAGACTGGTCCTTACGCTATACTTTGGTCGATGGCCAGGGTAACTTTGGTTCCGTGGATGGTGATAATGCCGCAGCAATGCGTTACACCGAAGCAAGACTGAAGCGAATTGCTGAAGAATTGCTGGTGGATATCAACAAGGAGACCGTTGACTTCCAATTCAACTTTGATGACTCTTTAAAGGAGCCTACCGTGCTTCCTGCGAAGGTTCCTGCGCTCTTATTGAATGGAGCTTCAGGGATTGCGGTGGGTATGGCTACCAACATGGCTCCACACAATTTGGGTGAGGTCATCGATGGAATCATCGCTTACATCGACAATAAGGAAATCACTGTGGCGGAATTGATGAATTTCATCATTGCCCCGGATTTCCCAACAGGTGGGATAATCTATGGTTACAATGGAGTGAAAGCTGCCTTTGAAACAGGCAGAGGCCGTATTGTCGTTCGTGGTAAGGCCAATATTGAAACTAAAGAAGGGGGAAATAAGGAGATGATTGTCATCACCGAAATCCCCTACATGGTCAATAAGGCAAACATGGTCGAAAAGACTGCCCAATTGATCAACGAAAAGAAGATTGAAGGTATTTCTGCCATTCGAGACGAGTCAGATCGATCTGGAATGCGGGTAGTATATGAATTAAAGCGTGATGCTGTTTCGAGTGTGGTATTGAATAACCTTTACAAGCAAACAGCCTTACAAACTTCTTTCTCGGTAAATAATGTGGCCTTGGTAAAAGGGCGTCCACAAACACTGAACCTCAAGGACCTTATTGTTCATTACGTGGCTCACCGCCACGAGGTAGTTGTTCGTCGGACAGAATTTGAACTGAAGGAAGCGGAGAAGAGAGCGCACATCCTACAAGGGTATTTGATCGCCTTGGATCATTTGGATGAGGTAATCTCATTGATTAGAAGTTCAGCAGATCCTGAAACTGCCCGGAATGGATTGATGGAGCGCTTTGAATTGAGTGAAATCCAGGCAAGAGCCATCCTCGACATGCGTCTTCAGCGCCTTACCGGCATGGAGCGTGAAAAAATCATTGAGGAATACAAAGAAATCATGGCGCTTATTGAGGAGTTGAAATTCATCTTGGCTGACGAAGGCAAGCGAATGAAAATCATCAAAACAGAGCTCCACGAGATGAAAGACCGCTATGCGGATGACCGTCGTACGGAGATCGAGCACAATGCAGAAGACTTCAGCTACGAGGACATGATCCCGAATGAAGAAGTGGTCATTACCGTTTCCCATCAAGGCTATGTAAAGCGTACTGCTTTGACTGAATACCGTACCCAAGGCAGAGGTGGAATCGGATCCAAAGGGGTAAGTACCAAGGAAGACGATTGGACTGAATACTTGTTTACTGCTTCCACACACAATTACCTCCTAATCTTTACGGATAAGGGTAAATTGTTCTGGCTGAAAACTTATGCAATTCCAGAAGGTTCCAAGACTGCGAAAGGAAGACCTATTCAAAACTTGATCAACATTACCCAGGATGATAAGATCAGATCCATCATTCAGGTAGAAAGCCTAGACGATCAAGATTACATCAACAATCACTTCTTGGTGATGGTCACTAAGCAAGGGGTAATCAAGAAGACTACCTTGGAGCAATATTCTAGACCTAGAACCAATGGAATTATTGCCTTGAATTTCCGAGAGGATGATCAATTGGTTCATGTGGCCAAAACCAATGGCGATCAGCACATTGTGATTGCAGCCAAATCGGGTAGAGCCATCCACTTCCATGAGTCTGCAGTACGTCCAATGGGTAGAACAGCAACAGGTGTGAAGGCGATTACACTAACCGATAAATCAGATTTTGTGATTGGCATGGTTTGTGCATCCGAACCTAATGCAACCTTATTGGTGGTATCTGAAAAGGGATATGGAAAACGTTCCGACCTTGACGAATACCGAATCACAAATAGAGGGGGCAAAGGAGTAAAAGCTATGAATGTGACTGAAAAGACAGGTGCATTGGTGGCAATTAAAGAAGTAGTGGATACCGATGATTTGATGATTATCAACAAGTCAGGCATCACCATCCGTATCTCCATGGACGAATTACGTGTCATGGGAAGAGCTACTCAAGGCGTACGCTTGATTAAAGTAGGAGAAGGGGATGAAATTTCTTCCGTGGAAAAAATTTCTAGAGAAGAAGAAGAACTTTCAGAATCTTCCGATATTGTGCCCGATTCTCCGGAATTACCCGAATCACCCTTAGAAACAACTGAATAACCAATTCCTAACGAAAACACGAATGAAAAAGCTCGTTCTATCACTAGCACTGGTTGCGACCGTCACCTTTGCTTTTGGACAAAAGAAAGTAGTAAAAGAGGCAGAAAAAGGATTTAAGTCAGGAAACTTACAGACTGCACTTACAGCCATTGATGCTGCCACAACTAACCCTGAAACTAGCGCAGATCCAGCTACTTTCTTGGTGAAAGCAAAGATTCATACCAAGATTTTTGCAACCGATTCTGCCAATACCAAAGAAACACTTGAAGCAGGAAACCAAGCTTTGGCTACCTTCAATAAAACCTTTGAAATGGCAGGAAGTAGCAAAACTTCTCCTGTTGGAAAAGAAGTTTACGCTGAAGAAGTACCAGGTCTTCCAGACAACTTGAGACCTTATTCCATGGTAACCCTGAAGAACCTTTCTTTTGATAAGGCTTTAGAGCGTTACAATGAGGAGGATATGGAGATGTCTTACGAATTCTTCAATCTTGCTGGTGAAATTGACAAGACTGACTCTACTATTCATTACAATGCAGGTTTCCTTGCAAACGATTTGGGTAGATTTGAAGATGCCAAAAAGCACTTTAACTACCTGTTTGAGTTGCCTACTTACAACAAGACCAATGCTTATTACTTCATGGTTCAAATCCTAAGCACGGAAGAGAAGAATCCAGAGGCTGCATTTGATTTGGTTACTAAAGCTCGTAAGGAGTACCCAAGTGATAAGGTTTTGGCTGAATACGAAATCCAGTTGCTTCTGCAGTTGAACAAAATGGATGAGGCAATGAAGCAAATCAATGATGCTCTTGCAAATGATCCAAACAATCCAGGCTTGTTGTTGCGTTCTGGATACTTGAAAGAGCAAGGAGGAGATTTGGAAGCTGCAATGGTAGATTACAAAAAATCAGTCGAAGTGGATCCGAACTTCTTCGAAGGCAATTACTACACTGGCGCCTTGATGCTTGAGAAATCTAGAAGCATTCTTGCCGAGCTTAACTCACTTTCTGATGCAGAATGGGAGAAAAGATCTAAAGAGATGGGTACACAAGCAGATGGTTTGTACAAGCAGGCTGTTCCTTATTTCACCAAAGCTTTGGAAATTAAGCCGGACAATACAGACATCATGATCATCTTGTTTCAGGTGCATACTCGCTTGAAAAATACAGCAGAGGTAAATGCCATGAATGCAAAAATTTCAGCCATTCTTGGAGCTAATTGGCAGGAGAATTAATCCCTGATTCCTAACATGAAAGGCCGGATTTTTCCGGCCTTTTTTTTTCTTCAGGTCTTTACGTTGCTTCTCAATTGTACAATGATAGTTGATCCATTTTTTTTATCGTATTCATCAAAATTCAATTTTATTTGGCGATGATTTGAATTAGTTTGCGTCTAGTTGATCAAACACCCATGAGTCCACGAATTTTACCATTTCTACATTTCTTCGGTGCCCTTTTCATTTTTGCTACTTCAAGTTTTGGGCAATCTTTAACTTCCTCAGAGCGGTACCATCTGCTGTTGCAATTGCGAGAGACGAAGCGGGTATTGTATGTGGCGGCGCATCCGGACGATGAAAATACACGACTGATCGCCTATTTGGCCAATGGAGAACACGCAGAGGTGGCATACTTGAGCCTTACGCGTGGGGATGGAGGACAAAACCTCATCGGTAAGGAATTGGGTATAGAATTGGGTCAAATCCGTACCCAGGAATTGATCAAGGCAAGGGAAATTGATGGGGGCAAACAGTATTTTACCCGAGCCCTTGATTTTGGATACAGTAAGGACCCAAGCGAAACGCTACAAAATTGGGACAAAGAAAAGGTGCTATCCGATGTGGTTTGGGCGATACGAAGCTTCCAACCAGACATCATTATCACCCGATTCAATACCACTCCTGGAATTACCCATGGCCACCATACCACTTCGGCCATCTTAGCTGAGGAAGCATTTGCAATTTCAGGTGACCCAAAGGCGTTTCCAGAACAATTGAGTTATGTGAAGCCTTGGAATGCAAAACGCATCTTTTTCAATGCCTACAATTTCAGAGGGGAGTTTGAGCCTGAAGCGGGAAAGCGCTACCACGCTATGGAAGTAGGGGGCTACAATTCCTTGCTGGGCAAATCTTACCATGAGTTTGCCGCCGACAGCCGAACCATGCACAAATCTCAGGGCTTTGGATCTACGGCTGGTACAGGAAAAGCCAAGGACTTTTTGGAACAAGTAGGGGGAGAGTCCTATGTGAATTCTCCATTTGATGGAGTGGAAAGCCGCTGGTCATCTGACAAGGATGGCCTAGCTATTCAATCCCAATTGGATCAACTGTTGGCAAATTTCAATCTAGTTGAAACTCCAAAAAACCTTCCTGCATTACTGGCTATCCGTTCGGACATGTTTAAGTTAGATACAAGTAGCCCTTGGATTGCTAGTAAGTTAGCCAAGTTGGATCAACTTATTTTTTCTTGCCTAGGATTAGGGATGGAATTTGTTACGAACCAAGAATTGGGTTATCCTGGTGAAAAAATAGCGGCCCAACTTATTTTTGTCAATCCTTCGCAAGTTCCAATTTCTGAGATTTCCTTCCAGCTTAAAGATACCTACTACCCGAGCAAGGACACCAAAGGGGATGAAGACACCAAGCTTCCCATTACTTTTGAACTTGCAGCTAATGAAGCCTATTCCCAGCCTTATTGGCTAAATGAACCCTTGGATGGAGCACTTTTTTCGATCAAAAGTCAACGTGACATCGGGCTTCCCTACAAAGAAAAAGTTGGAGGTGACTTAAGTTTTGTTTTGGGGGAGCAAAAATTTAAGGTAGCAGTTCCCTTGGTTTACAAATTCAATGATCCCATTGATGGAGAGGTGAATCAACCATTTACCATCGTACCTGAAGTAGACCTTTCTCTTTCTAAAGATTTGGTTTTTCTTGTCCCTGGGGCAGACCCTACGGTAACAGTAATGGTCAACTTTAGGAATGAGTTGCTGGAAGGTGCTTTAGAATTTGAAGGCTTAAACGCCAGTCAATTTAAAGTACTAAAGGTTGAAGAATTCCCCGCCCAAAAACAGCGAAAGTATAGCGTGACTTTTCTTCGAGGAGAAAATGGAAAGCAGGAACTTAGGGCTCGCTTTAAGACTACATCAGGCCAAGTATTTGACCAAGTGATACACCGGATATCCTATCCCCATATTCCAAATTTAACCTATTTCAGTCCAGCACAGATTCAACTGATCCAAGAAGATTGGAAAGTTTCTGGTGGAAAAATAGGCTATCTCGAAGGTGCAGGGGATGAAGTTTCGGATGTCTTGTCTTCCTTGGGCTATCAAGTGGAGTTCTTGACAGCGGAAAACTTGGAGGTTGACCAATTGAACGAATTTCAAGCGATAGTGGTCGGAATACGAGCCTACAATACCCAGGAATTCTTAGCAAGTAAGCAGCAGATCCTGCTCGATTACGTGAAGGCTGGAGGCAATTTGATTCTGCAATACAATACAAGTAGCCCATTGGTGACTCCTAATTTAGGCCCGTATCCTTTTGCCATCGGTCGAGATCGTGTGACCGTGGAAGGCTCTCCGGTACAAGCAGATTGGGAGCATAGCCTACTTCGTACACCCAATCGATTGGAAGGAAAGGATTTTGAGGGATGGGTTCAGGAACGTGGGCTTTATTTTGCTTCTAAAGTGGACGAACGATACCAAACTCCTTTGACTTTACAGGATCCAGGAGAAGCAGCAAACAAAGGTGCTTTGATCACTACGCAGTTTGGAACTGGAACCTATGTGTATACCGGTATTTCCTTTTTTAGGCAATTGCCTGCGGGAGTTCCTGGAGCGATCAAATTATTCATCAACTTGATTGAGCAATAACATGGAAGAAAAACAAATTCCCTGGACTAAAATCTACCTTGGTTTGATGGCTAGTTTGGTCCTGATGATCTCTCTAATGTATGCCTTAACCCTTGCTTATTCATGAGTACTTTAGATTGGGCAGTTCTATTTTTAACCCTGGTTTCCATTGCCGTGTACGGAGTGTACAAAACTCGTGGCAAGCAAAGTTTAGAAACCTACCTCAAAGGTAATAAGGATAATTGGTGGACAATCGGGCTATCCATCATGGCTACGCAAGCCTCTGCGATCACCTTTTTGAGTACCCCAGGTCAGGCTTATGAAGACGGGATGCGTTTTATTCAGTTTTATTTTGGCTTGCCTTTGGCCATGATTATCATCTCGATTGCCTTCGTGCCTATCTATTACAAGTTGAAGGTGTATACGGCCTATGAGTATTTAGAAAATCGATTTGACCTTAAAACAAGGACCCTAACTGCCTTGCTATTTATTGTACAAAGAGGGTTGGCTGCGGGAATTACCATTTATGCACCGGCCATTATTCTTTCCACCCTGCTTGGCTGGAACTTGACCTTGACCAATATCTTTATTGGGGTCTTGGTAATTGCATATACCGTTTCGGGAGGTACGGAAGCAGTTTCCATTACCCAAAAGCAGCAAATGGCGGTGATGATGGGAGGAATGGTTTTGGCGGGAATCATGGTCATTCAATTGCTTCCCATTTCCATGAAAGAAGCGCTGCAGGTGGCGGGTAAGATGGAAAAGCTGAACGTGGTCAACTTTGAGTTTGACTTAGCCGACCGCTATTCCTTCTGGTCAGGAATGACTGCTGCGGTATTTTTGTTTTTGAGTTATTTCGGTACAGATCAAAGCCAGGTTCAACGCTACCTCTCTGGACAAACCTTGACCCAAAGCCGTATGGGATTACTCATGAATGGATTTTTGAAGATTCCCATGCAGTTTTTGATTCTATTTATTGGGGTTTTGGTTTTTGTGTTTTACCAATTCATCACTCCTCCAGTCCATTTCAATCAGGTGCAAACCGAGGCCCTTCGTCAAAGTGAATATGCTTCTGAATTTGGTCGTTTGGAGCAATCCTATCAAGCTAATTTTGATTCTTCGAAGCAGGTATATACGCAACTCTTGTCCTCTATCGATCAGGAGAAAGCTGAAACCACGGAACAATTGACCAGTACCCTGAAAAGTTTGAAGAGTGAGCAGCAGGAAATTCGAGAAGAAGTAAAGACTTTGCTAGTGACCCATGATCCAGAGGCTGAAACACGGGATACGGACTATGTCTTTATGCGGTTTGTGATGGATTATTTGCCCACAGGTGTGGTAGGCTTATTGTTTGCAGCCATTTTTGCTGCAGCCATGTCCTCTTCTTCTTCTGAGCTGAATGCCTTGGGCAGCACCACTACGGTGGATTTGTACAAGCGATCGATTCGTAAGGAAGCCTCTGATGTCCATTATGTCAATTCCTCCAAATTATTCACTGCCTTCTGGGGATTGGGGGCCATTCTGTTTGCTACCTATGCCTCGCTGTTTGAAAACCTGATTCAAGCGGTGAACTTACTTGGCTCTTTATTTTACGGAACGATCTTGGGAATATTTGTGGTAGGATTCTTTATCAAATGGATCAAGGGGCAAGCTGTTTTCCTCGCAGCCCTGCTATCACAGGCCTTGATTTTGGTGGTCCATTTCTTTAATGGCAAGGGACTATTCGGTATGCATTGGGACATTGGTTTCCTCTGGTACAATGCAATTGGCTGCCTTTCTGTAGTCTTGTTTGGGCTAATCTTGCAGGGCGGAATAGGAACTTTCGGAAACAAAAAATCGCTTTAGGATTAATTGAAAAGGGAACAAAAAAAGAAGCCTTCGAATAATCGAAGGCTTCTTTTTGCTTATTTGATCGATTTGATCAAGCGGTCATTGAGACCCACATAATCCAAATTTTTGCCTTCTTCGGCTAGTTTCTTCGACTTGGTGGCAGACTCCAGCGCTTCAGTCTTTTTGCCAAGGCTCAATTCAATTTTTGCCTGTAGGTGCAAGGTCCAGTATTTTGGATCAGAGCTTGTAGACTGCTTGATCCAAGTATAGGCTTGGTTTAGATCCTTATTGCTAGTGAAATAATAATTGGCAGCTTGGTAGAGTAAGGCTGGGTTGGTGCTTTGCGCATCGATTACCTGCTTCTTGATATCTGCCATGACGATGGGATCTACTTCGGTTTGAATAGTGAATTCCACACGAGTTTGTTCCCATTTGATTGAAAGGTCAGCGCTAGAATCGGTTAGCTTAGCGAAGCTAATTTCGAAAGAATCGTACATTCTACTTGTTTTGGCTGGTGTAGCTGTGAAGCGAAGCATGTCGTCCTTGGAATCATAGCCAATAGCTCCCCAAAGTTTTGTGTTTTTACTCAGGATCATCGTCCAGGAAGACTTATCTGGAATGGAATAAAGGGCATAGGAGCCGGCAGGAATCTTAGTGCCGCTGATACTTACTTCTGTAGAGAAGGTAAGTATGGTGGCTCCATTGGCACCAGTTCTCCAAACTTCACCGAAAGGAACAAGCTCGCCGAAGATTTTTCTACCTTTTGTGCTTGGCCGGCTAAAATCCACAGTCACATCTGTGAGGCCCACTTTTTGAATAATTTTTGAACTTGGGCTCGCCTGTGGCATTTGAATTTGTTGGGCCATACTCGAAATGCTAACGAAGAGTAAAGCCAGAATTAGTAGGTTGATTTTTGTTTTCATATCTGTAGAGGGTAAATGAAGGAGTTTTGTTTGCTTGCCAGGCCATTTGCTCTGGTCTCATTTTGAACCTGCAAGTTCTTAGAATATTCTCTTTTTTCTTAAAAAAGGAAGAGAATTTGATGAATGAATTTTTTGCCCTGTTTGAAAGGTCTATTTTAGATGTAACTAAGCCACAATTACATGAGTCTTGCAATAATTAGTCCAGGAAGAGATCCTAAAGTTTGGATTGAGGCACTTCGCTACCACCAACCCGATATTGATCTTCAAGTTTATCCAGAAATTGATCGTCCGGAAGCTGTGGAGATGGCCTTGCTATGGCAGCATCCTCCTGGATACCTCAAAACTTTTCCCAACTTAAAATTAATCAGCTCTTTAGGGGCAGGTGTGGACCATATTCTTTCAGATCCTGCTGTTGGGGATGAACTTCCAATCGTTCGGATTGTCGACGAGAAATTGACTTGGTCCATGACCAATTATGTAATCATGGGTGTATTGAACTATCATAGGCAGTTCCTTCGTTACTACCATGACCAACACGACAAGGTTTGGGACATGACTAATCCTGAAATACCTGTCAAAGTAGGAGTGATGGGCGTAGGGGCTTTGGGAGGAGATGTATTGAACAAGTTAGACGGCTTAGGATTTGAGGTGGTTGGTTTTGGCTTTTCAGAGAAAAAAGACTTTCCCTATCCTTACTTTCAAAAAGATCAACTGGAAGAATTCCTTTCACAGGTCAATGTTCTGGTTTGCTTACTTCCACTTACCCCAGAAACCGAGGGGATTTTAAATCTTTCCCTTTTCAAAAAGTGTACAAAAGGCACCTATTTGATCAATGTAGCGAGAGGAAAGCATTTAAAGGAAACGGATCTGTTGATGGCTTTAAATGAAGGAATGCTTTCTGGGGCGCTATTGGATGTGTATCAAGTAGAGCCTTTGCCATCGGTCCATCCA
Organism: Cyclobacteriaceae bacterium; assembly: GCA_947458585.1. Lineage (GTDB taxonomy): Bacteria > Bacteroidota > Bacteroidia > Cytophagales > Cyclobacteriaceae > Algoriphagus. The sequence goes on from CANGYY010000004.1 coordinate 46,130, forward strand.
TTTTGGGAGGAAAAGCGAATTCAATTGACTCCTCATATTGCTTCTGTTACGAATCCAAAAGCTGCCGCTCCTCAAATTATTGAGAATTATAACCGGTTAAAAGCCGACCTTACTTTACTTAATCTCGTAAATCGAACTAGAGGTTACTAACTATCAACTATGGCATCTCCATTCACTATCCTTTGTCCGATTGACTTTTCAGATTGTGCGTTGAATGCGTTGGAGTATGCCTCAAAAATAGGAGAGAAGTACAAAGCCAAATTGATTGTGTTTCACGTCCTAAATAAGGAGGACTATCAAAAATTGGCCCCCTTGGATATGGATGGGATCTATCAGGAAGAGTTCGTAAAAAACAAGTTAGCTAGTTTGCAAAATGCAGTTATTCAAGAAAGCATTCCGAAAGGACTCCATAGTTGTGAGGTGATGCTTTCAGAGGGACCAATCGTGCAAAAGACCATTGAATTTTCACAGAAAATCAATGCGAACTTAATTGTGGTTGGAACCGAGGGAATGAATGATTTCAAAGAGCAGGTTTTTGGAAGTCGCTCTAGTCGCTTGGTGTTGCAAGCTGACCGAGATATTTTGGTGGTTCCGCGCAAAGTATTTTTCAAGAGACCTCGAAAATTGGTCTATGCATCGGATTATGTCGAAGAGGACAAGTTGGCGATTCAAAAAGTAGTGGAGTTTGCTTCCTTTTTCAAATCGGAAATAGATATCGTGCACGTATCGTCACGAAACCGAATTATTGATAAGGCCTTGCACAAGAGCATGTTGGAAGAACTTCAACCCTTTGTCAAGTACGATTTGGTCAATTATGTCTTGAAATCATTTCGAGATGATATTGCGCTTGGACTCGAAAATTACCTGCAATTGGCCAAAGGGGATATGTTGGTCACACTCAGCAAAAAGAAAGACTTTTTTGATCAACTTTTTTCAAAGAACCTTTCTCGCAAAATGTCCTACTTCATCACCAAACCACTTTGGGTGATTAAGAGTTTTTAGAGCTCTTTTTAACGAAAATCCCGGTTAAAAATGCGGCAAATTCTTTACGAGTGGCAGGTTCCGTGAAAATACCTTTCAATACAGAAATAAAATGACTTGCAGTCAATCCAGGTGTTTTTGACTTTTGTGGGGTCGTTTTTTCCTCCCTCTTTTCTGATGAAGTTGTACCGCTGGCCTGAAGAACCTGTTCCGGCTCCTTTTTGGGAGGATATCCTGACAAAGCATCCGCTTTAGTAAAGTTCTGTTGCGCTTTTTCTTTGCGCCCCATTTTTTCTTCTACCAAACCCAGATTATTGTAAGCCACAGCATCTTCAGGATCTAATTCGATAGCCTTTTCATAATCAGCAATGGCGCCTGCCAAATCCCCAATTCGATCTTTTAGGTAAGCTCTGCTGCTGTAGCGGTAGGGATTGTTCGGATCCAAATTGGCAGCACGATCCAATTCTTCGATAGCCTCTTCATTTCTCCCCAAAAGATGCAAGACCACCGCCCGATCACTGATGTAATCCGTATTGTAGGGTTCGAGTTGGATCAACACATCAAAATCCGCCAAGGCTTCCAATCCTTTTCCAAGACGAGTTAAAATTCGGCCACGGTAGAGGTAAAAAGTAGGATTTTCACGATCCTGAAGGATCAGTTCATGAAAAATGGTTAATGCGGCTTCAAAATTTCCTTCTTTGTACTGGGCTACCCCTTTTTCAAAATTCATAGCATCTCAATTGGCTTGCAAAATAAACCCAGAATCTCCGATTAAAGTTTATTTGCTTCGAAATTCTCACCTTTCGATTGGCATCTATTATCTTTAGGAGCACGTGAAGTTTCCCTTATGGCCCTCCTTCCTGAAGTAGTTTTAAAAGATTTAAAAGCGCAGAAGTTTGCTCCCATTTACTTTTTGCAGGGAGAAGAACCCTATTTTATTGACTTGGTAAGTAACTACATCGAGAAGAATGCCATTCCTGAGTTCGAACGTGGTTTCAATCAGCTGGTGTTGTATGGAAAAGAAGCTTCTGTAAGCACCATTCTTTCCCACGCACGCAAATTTCCCATGATGGCCGAAAGGCAGTTGGTCTTGGTCAAAGAGGCGCAGAATATTCCTGACTTGGGAAAAGAAGATGCTCAAAAATTATTGGTAAGCTACCTCAGCAATCCGTTACCGAGTACAATTTTGGTTTTTGCATATAAGCATAAAAAATTAGATGGGCGAAGCAGTTTAAAGAAGGAGATCGAGAAAAAGGCGGTTTTTGTTGAAGCCGAGAAAATAAAGGATTGGAAATTAAATGAGTGGATTGAATCCTATTTCAAGGAATTAGGGCATCAAATAGATGCCAAAGCTGGACAACTTTTAGCCGATTCCATTGGCAATAACCTTGAGGTAATGACCAATGAGGTGGGAAAAATGTTAATCAATTTTCCTGAACCTACACGCTTTAACGTAGATCATATTTCCAAGTACATTGGGATTCACAAGGAATACAACAATTTCGAGTTGACGAAAGCGATTGGATTCAGAGATGTAAACAAGGCGAATCTTATTGTGCATTACTTTATCCAAAATCCTAAAAACCATCCCGTCATTCCGATTTTCTCCTTGTTGTTTTCTTACTTTTCTCGGATTGCTTTGCTACATCGTGCGGGGTCCTTGCCGGAAAGCCAACTTGCGGCGGCGATAGGGGTGAACCCTTATGGCCTCAAAGAATACGTGGTTGCTTCAAAAAATTACAAGTTAGGCAAGGTAATTGATGTATTTGGATACCTAAAAGAGGCAGATCTTCGTTTTAAGGGAGTAGATTCTGGAAGCATGACTGAAGGGGAAATCCTTCGGGAACTGGTCTACAAAATTTTGCACTGATTAAGCTATTTGCCATGAAATACTACTTGGTTCTGCTTGCAGGACTGGGCTTCACTTTGGAGTCCTTTTCACAATCTTCGCTTTACCAAACTAGTCCCCAGCCAGTACTAGACCGTGCTGCTATTTTGTACGATCAACAGGCCTTTGCAGCAAGTTTTTACGATAATACCCAGCTTTTAGCAAAAGATCTTACTGGTTCTCAAAAAAAGCAAGCAGCCCTGCAACAAGCGCTTTCTGCATTGCAGATGGACCGACCTGATGGGTTAGGTTTGGTGAAACAGTTTGTTCAAGATTATGCAGGCGAACCGAGTGTAGCCCATGCAGCAATTGCATTGGGTGATTATTACTTTTATAAAAAGAGATATGCTGAAGCCATAGCTGGCTATGTTTTGGCTCCACTTGGATTAGTCAATCGAGAATTGCGAGCCGATGTCACCTTTAAATTGGGATACAGCTTCTTTCAGCAAAAAGAATATGCCAAGGCTGCAATTTATTTGGATCAAGTTAAAAATGGAAGTACTCCGGTGGAATCTGATGCCCTGTATTACAGTGGTTACATTGCGATGGAACAGGGGAATACCCCACAAGCCATTCAAGAACTACAGCTTGCCTCGAAAAGTCCATTTTACGCCACTAAGGTGCCTTTTCTTTTGACTTCACTTTATTACCAAGAAGGGAAGTATGCAGATGCTATCGCTTATGCGGCCCCATTACTAGCCTCTAAAACCGCTTTAGATCAAAAGGAAAGCATTCATTTGTATTTGGCGGAGGCCTATTATGCTTCCAAGGACTTTGCAAACGCTGCTCAGCAATACGAAGCATTTAGTTCCTTTCAAAAAGGTGAGCTTTCGACTAAAGAAAATTACAAGGCTGGGATTTCCTTTTTTGAAACCAAAACTTATCCCAAAGCCAGTGAATACCTAAAATTGGCCGCCTTGGGAGAACCTGATGTGGCTCAAGCAGCAAGTTACTACTTAGGACATGCGTATGTGCAGCAGGGTAATTTCCCATTTGCACTCACTAGTTTTCAAGTGGCAGCAGCGAGTTCGGTTGATTTGGGTATACAGGAAGAAGCCTTGTTTAATCTGGCCAAGATCAATTTGCAGCGTGGAAACTTTCAAGTAGCAGTCAATTCCTTGGATGAGTATTTGACCAACTATCCTCGTGGAACAAGGGCTACAGAGGTGGAAACCTTATTGTCCGATGCCTTGCTGAATTCATCTGACTATTTGCGGGTTTTAGACCAATTGGATAGGTTAAAAAGCAAATCTCCTCGCATTCAAGAAGCTTATCAAAAGGTGGCTTTTTACCAGGCCATGATTTATTACCGGGATCAGAAACTGGAGCAAGCTATCGCTTATCTGACCAAGTCTCAGGTTTTTCCATCGGATAAAAACCTCCTAGGAGAAACCTACTTTTGGAAAGGGGAGATTTACAGTGCACAGGATGAACTAGGCCAAGCGATCCCTGCCTACCAAAATGCGCTGAAGCAAATCTCTTCCACCTCTGAGTATGCATTGAAGGCTAGCTATGGATTGGGATACGCCTACTTTAATGCCCAAGAATATGGATCGGCTGAAGTGCAATTTGAAGCCTACCGTACCACTCAGCGAAACAAGCGAGAGCCTTCCTATCAAGATGCCTTGCTTCGTTTGGGGGATTGCTATTTTGTTCAAAAGAAATTTCCCGAAGCGGAAAAGACGTTTAGTCAAGCCATTGAGGCAGAAATTGAAGGCCAGGATTATGCCCATTTGCAATTGGCGGTGGTAACCAATTACCAAGGAAAGAATCAACAGGCAATAGAGCAGCTCAACCTGTTGATTTCCAATTTTCCATCAAGTGCTTACGTAGAAGATGCATTTTACCAAAAAGGCCAACTTTACCTGGAAGAGATGAGGTATGAGGAAGCGATCACCGCTTTTTCTGAATTGATCAGTACAAGATCAAATTCACCTTTTATGCCTTTTGCCTTGGAGGGAAGAGCAGTTGCCAATTATTCGTTACAGCGCTATAGCCAAACTATTGCAGACTATAAAGTGATTCTTGAAGATCACCCTCTAGCGGAAAACTCAGAAGCTGCCTTGAAAGGGCTACAAGAGACCTTGGCGGTGCAAGAAAAGTCGGAGGAGTTTGGGGAGTACTTGCAATCCTACAAAAAGGCAAATCCTGATGCCGGCTCGGTTCAATCCTTGGAGTATGAAGCAGCCAAAAACCTGTATCTTGATCAGAAATATGTGCAAGCAGCAAAAGCTCTGGAAAATTACTTGCGCGCTTATCCTGAATCTGGACAAAAAAGTGAAGCACTGTATTTTGCTGGAGATTCCTACAAGCAAATAGGAGAGGTTTCAAAAGCTAGGGAATTATTTAAGTTGCTTGAGCAGCAAGCCCCATCTCCTTACCGGGTAAAGGCGCTTCAACAATTAGGAAAAATCGAATTAGAAGGTAAAAACTTTGCTGAGGCCTTGCGCTATTTGGAACCCATAGCGCAACAAACAAGAACGCAGGTAGAAGAAGTTGAAGTGATGCTGGGGATTCTAGATGCTCATTTTGGGTTGGGAAATTACAGCCAGGCAATTGGTGCTGCTGAAAAATTGATTGCACTGGGAGATATCCTTCCTGGAACTACCCCCAAAGCGCTTCTGATTAAGGGAAAATCACAAAGAGCACTCAATCAAAATTCAGAAGCAGAGGATAGTTTTGGATTGTTGCTTCAAGAATACACCACTGTGGAAGCGGCAGAGGCACTGCTACTCTTAGCCCTCCGCTATCAGGAAAAGGGGGATTATGTGGGTTCTAATGAACTGATTTTTGATTATTCTGAAAGCTTTTCAGCCTATGACTATTGGTATGGCAGCATGTTTTTACTATTAGCAGAAAACTACATTCAGCTTGGAGAGGTATTTCAAGCAAAAGCAACCCTTCAATCGATCCTAGATCAGTCCACGGATGCAACGGTTAAGGAAAAAGCAGCATCTACCCTTAAAAGCCTCAACTAGATCATGCAAAGGATAGTCAAACTACTTACTTTTCTTGGGCTGTTTTGTGTAGGCATTGGTACACTTCAAGCGCAAACTTCCCAAAATGGAGCTGTTCAAGATCAGGAGTTTATCATTCAAAAGGATCGAGTGATCCGCTTGCCAAAGAAACTGCGGAGCTTAGAAAAAGCACCTTCTTTACCTCAGCCTAAAGCTTTAGGCCCACTTAGTTTTCCAGTGGCTCCCTTTTTTCTTACAATTCCTGCTGCGGAGATTACTTCAGAACCAGCTGAAAAGGAATGGGAGGTACCTAATTTGGAAACCTATCCAGGGTTGGTTCGAGTTGGATATGGTAATTTTTTATCTCCCTTGATTGAAGGAAGGTATCAATCCACTCAATCTGAAGATTGGCAGTATGCGACCAGAGTTTTTCACCAGAGTTTTGGAAAAGGTCCGGTGACTTGGATGGAAGAAGAGAGTAAAGAATCTCATACCGAACTCGCAGGGCAAGGGAGTTACTTTTTTTCGACTAGCGAGTTGTATTCTTCTTTGAGTTTGAGAAGAGATGCTTACAGGTACTATGGTGAAGATCTGGGTTTTGTAGTCCCTCCAAATGTCGATTTTGGAGGCCCAGTTTTTGATCCAAACACGCAAATTCAGGGAAATTTTAAACTAGGAATTCGAGATAGTGAAAAAGTAGGTCTCATCGGATACGAGGGAGCCTTACTTTTGAATGGTTTCAAAGATAGTTTTGCTGCAAGAGAGCAGGAGTTAGGCTTTGAAGGAAAGGGTATTTACAGACCATCCAAAGACTTATCGGGAACTGTGGCACTTACCTATTTTACTACAGATACTCAGGATCGTGGCTACGATTTAAACCGAAATTATTTGTCGCTACGACCAGAAGGCAATTACCAATGGGGTGATTTCAACTTTACTGCCGGATTCGTACTGGTTTCAGAAAATGATTCATTAGAAGCATCAAAACCCGGAATTCGCTTGTTTCCATTAATTAAATCTACCTATCAAATTGGGGAGAACTTAAGCGTAAATGCAGCGATCACTGGAGATGTCCAGCGGAATACCTACCGAAGCTTTGTTCAGGAAAATCCTTTCCTTGGACCAAGTGAAAAATTGTTGAATACAGTAACTAAACTTTCTTTTTCAGCAGGAGTAGAAGGGCTTGTTTCGGATAAGTTAGTTTATCGGGCAGGGATTGATCTGCGTCGCCAAGCCAACCTCCATTTCTTCGTGAATTCATATGCCGATACTTCTCGATTTGAATTGGTTTACGACCAGGAGGCTACTGTGTTTCAGTTTAATTCTAGTGTCGAACTGTCTTTAACCGAAAAATATACCCTTGCTACTCAGGTTGATTTCTTCCATTACAACTTGTCAAACCAACAGGTGGCCTGGCATCGTCCAACCTGGACACTTCAGATGAATCAGCGGTATTCACCTTTTAAAAAATTATCCCTGCAGGCTAACCTTCAGGTAATGGGTGGATTGCAGGCAAGAGGATTCGGAGTAATTGAAACTAAACCCGTACAAGCCGAAGTAGTCAAACTTCCGGCAATTGTAGATCTTCAATTCAACCTGGATTATGCGGTTTCTTCACGGCTTTCTGTATTTGTCTCTGGGAGTAACCTCCTGAATCGAAGCAATACACGATGGATGAACTATCCAGTCAGGGGAATTCAAGGTGTAGGTGGACTTAGTTTTAAATTTTAATTTACTCAAGGGTAAAGGGTTGGGCATTACCTAGTTTTAAGTTAGTTTCGTGTCTTCTCACTAGCACCATGGCAGAAAAAGAATCCAGTTCCAAACAATGGTCAGATCCCAAGGATTTTGGTCTTCCTTTTGTAGAAATCACACCGCTAACTAGCAAAAAGGCTAAAGCTAAGGCAAAGGAAATTCAACCTGAACCTGTAATTCCTGTTGCTGAACCTCCAAAAGTAGCTGCAGCACCGAAGCAGGAAAAGAAAAAGGAAACCAAGCAAACTAGACCGATGACCTCACCGCAGGCTACGTCTGCTAAAAAGCAGGGGTCAAAAACCTGGATTTGGGTGGTTGTTTTTGCCTTTGTTGGCGCAGTATCGGTGATTGTATGGCAACTACAGTCTGGTTCACTCTTGAGTTCAGACCTTGGGGATCAAGACACTAAAGAACTCGCTCAGAATTTACCTGAAGAGAAGAAGGCGACAGCAGAAGTGACTACAGCACCTGCCATAGACTCTTTGGCCAAGGAAGATTCTTTGGCAAGCTCGACTGCCGCTACAAATTTGCCTGCAGCTGCTAATTCTGGTACAAATCTTGCGTCTACTAATCCAGTGAGTCTAACCCCAATCAATTCCAAAGGTGAGAAAAAGCGATTTTTCCTAGTGATTGCAAGTTTGCCGAAAGAATCGCTGATCAAAGATTTTGCAGCAAAAATGAGTATAAAACCTGCTACCATGTACTTGATTACCCCTTATGCCGACAGTCCCAATTACCGACTCGCTATAGGTAAGTTTGATAGTTGGAATGCAGCTTCTGAGGAATTGGTCAAAGTGAAAGCCCAATACGCAGCTGATTTATGGATCTTGAACTATTGATGATGACATTATTACAAACACTTGCAATTGATTCTGTGGCCACAGTGCCAGCCGCTGACGAAGCTACCACTCAATCCATTGGTTTGCTGGACCTTCTGATTAAAGGTGGATACATGATGATTCCGCTGTACGTTTTGTTTGTGTTGGCGATTTTCATCTTTGTACAGAAGTTATTGGTGATCAAAAAAGCATCCAAAACACCTGGTCATTTGATGGATCAGGTCAAACTATTGGTACAAAGTGGTCAAGTAGAAAAAGCAAAAATGATTTGCGCAGGGGACAATACCCCCGTGGCCAACATGATTTCCAAGGGAATTGATCGAATCGGATCTCCTTTGAAAAACATTGAAGTGGCCATTGAGAATGTTGGTAAACTGGAAATCTACAAATTGGAAAAGAATCTAGGTGTCCTAGCCACAGTTTCCGGTGCTGCACCCATGATTGGGTTTCTAGGGACAGTAACGGGGATGATCCAAGCCTTTATTTCTATTGCTCAAGAAGACGGCATGGTATCACCCAAACTGCTTTCTTCTGGGATTTACGAAGCCATGATTACCACAGCAGCCGGCTTGGTAGTGGGAATCGTAGCCTATTTGGGATACAACTATTTGGTGACTCAGGTTTCTAAATTGGTCCACCACATGGAGTATACTTCCATCGAATTTATTGACCTTCTTCAGGATAAATAAGCATGGGACTCCAGCAAAAAAATAAAGTAGATGCTTCCTTCAGCATGTCCTCCATGACGGATATCATCTTTCTTTTGCTTATTTTTTTCATGCTCACCTCTTCTTTCATTACCCCATCAGGACTTTCGGTGAATTTGCCATCCAGTGAAACTTCTGATATTGTGATGCAGGAGGTGACTGTTTCAGTGACGAAGGACTTGCAATTTTCAGTCAACGATCAACTCACTTCTCGTGAGCAATTGAAGGCGGTACTTACTCCATTATTGGAGGGCAAAAAAGGTCAGGTAGTCCTGCATTTGGACAAAGAAGTACCTGTGGAGTACCTAGTAGAAATTGGGGGCATCGCAGCTGGTCTCGGTGCCAATGTATCCATTGCTACCAAACCCTACAACTGATGCTCGATGTGAATTCAAATTCACTGGAACGGAAAAGTCGGATTCAATCCGCAGTGGTCACATTCGTGATCCAACTGCTGTTGTTTTTGGCTTTTTACTTCATGGTCGTGTGGGAGCAACCCAATCCACCCACCCCAACTTATGGTTTGGAATTGAATTTGGGATTTTCGGATTTTGGTTCTGGAGATCCATCCGAAGTAATGCCCAATTCCTCCGAAATTCCTATCACTGAAGCTCCGGCTCCGGGTGAAATCGTTCCCCCAACCCAAACAGCTGTTGCTACAAGTAACGCCACGGCTTCGAATCCCAAGCCAAGTGCCTCCCAAGCCGTCAGTACGCAACCTTCTCCCATCAAAGGAGAGACTGTGGCAAGCCCAACACCACTGAAGGAAGAAGCCAAAGAAGTTCCGAGCAATCAAAAGGTGGCCGAACAGCCCAAGTTGGACCAGCGTGCAGTTTTTGGTGCAGGCGGGAAAAGAGGAAGTGGCGCTAATGCAAGTAATGGATCTAGTCAAGGAAACTCCAATACCTCTGGTGATCAAGGAAAACCTACTGGAACTATAGATGGAAGAGCTTTACAAGGTTCCGGATCGGGTAAAGGTGAAGCTGGAGGCGCAGGATATAGCCTTGACTTAGCTGGATGGGATTTTGCCTCTCGGCCAAGTATCAATGATCGGGTTTCCACTCGTAATGGTCGGATTGTATTTAATATCACCGTGGATGGATCAGGAAAAGTGGTTCAAGCAATAGTTCATGAATACAATGTTTCCAACGAAGTATTGGCTTACTACCGTCAGGTAGTCAATCAACTGGATTTTAAAAAATCTGGAGGCTCAGCCGCAGAATTCTCCAAGGGCAAAATCACCTTTGTGATCAAGGTAGAATAAAGCATGAATTACCAAGAGACGCTGGATTACCTTTTTAATGCATTACCCATGTTTCAACGGGTAGGAGCGTCTGCATACAAAGCCGATTTAACCAACACGATTGCACTTTGTACCCATTTGGGTAATCCTCAAGAGCAATTTAAATCCATTCATGTGGCAGGTACCAATGGTAAGGGCAGTACTTCCCATTCCTTGGCATCCATATTTCAAGCTGCAGGCTACAAAACGGGCCTCTATACCTCACCACACCTGAAGGCGTTTACCGAACGAATTCGAGTGAATGGCGAAGAAATAAACAAAGACGATGTCGTAGAATTTGTGGCTACCCACAAGGATTTTTTGGATCAACTGAAGCCCAGTTTCTTTGAAATGACCGTAGGCTTGGCCTTTTGGTATTTTGCCAAGGAGGAAGTTGACATTGCAATCATTGAAGTGGGTATGGGTGGGAGATTGGATAGCACCAATGTGATTTCGCCCGAACTTTGCGTCATTACCAATATAGGCTTTGACCATACCCAGTTTCTTGGAGATACACTTCCCTTGATTGCTGGGGAAAAAGCAGGCATCATCAAGGCGAGTGTACCTGTAATAGTTAGCCATACCCAAAAAGAAATTCAGGCGGTATTTCTCCAAAAGGCTACTGAAATGCAAGCCAGCCTTGTTTTTGCAGATCAGCAATGGGAGGTAACTCGAATCCAAAATTCGGATGCATCCCAACTCGCTAGATTTCAGGTAAAGGGAAGAGCTGATGCTTTTGAATTGGAATTTGGGTTGAGAGGAGATTACCAGCGATACAACCTGCCGGGAATTTTAGAAGCCGTAGAGCAACTAAGGAAACAGGGTTGGAAACTGAGTAAAGAAGCCCTTCATTTGGGATTGGCGCGTGTTTCAGAGCAAACAGGACTAAAAGGCAGGTGGCAGATTTTGCAAACCCAGCCACTCACTATTGCCGATACAGGTCATAACGAAGCGGGGATAATAGAGGTGGTGAATCAACTGAAAAAATACCCCTTTTCCCAACTTTGGATGGTGATCGGGATGGTAAATGACAAGGATATCTCCAAAGTTTTGGACTTACTTCCAAAAGATGCGACCTATATTTTTTGCCAAGCAAGCATCCCACGCGCAATGGATGCAGATATATTGGCAAGCAAGGCATTGGAAAAGGGTTTAATGGGACAGGTAATTCCCAAAGTGACGGATGCGATTGAATTTGCTCGAAAAAATGCAGGAGCAGATGACCTGATATTTATTGGAGGTAGTACTTTTGTGGTCGCAGAAATTGAAGACCTCTAATGAGTAGAAAAAAACTGGTTCGCTTTGCCCAAAACGAAGTCAATCCCAATGTAGTCCAGGCAGGCAAGCCTATTTTTGAACAGATTAAAGGGCAGTGGAATGCGCTTCAGTTCCAAAATGAGCAACCCTTAGTCGTGGAACTTGCCTGTGGAAGAGGGGAGTTTACCTTGGGTCTAGGAAGACAATATCCCACACAAAACTTTATTGGAGTAGATATCAAAGGAAGTAGAATCTGGAAAGGAAGTTCAACTGCTACGGCCGAAGGCATTCCTAATGTGGCCTTCTTGCGAACCCAAATTCAACAACTGGATACTTTTTTCGCGCCAAGTGAGATTTCTGAACTGTGGATTACTTTCCCAGATCCTTTTCCACGTGATGGGGATGAAAAACGACGCTTGACCTCAGCCAGATTTTTGGAGATGTACAAGCAACTCGTGAAAGCGGGGGGAACCATCCACTTCAAAACAGACAATACAGGCCTATTCGAGTATACCGAGGAGGTTTTGGCTTCCCGATCGGATTGCAAAGTTTTGTTCGTTACGACTGATTTTTATGCAAGCGAACTGCGGGATGCCCACCACGGAATCAAAACTCGCTACGAGAAGATTTTTTCCGACAAGGGGGAAAAAATCAAATACATTCAATTTTCCTTTATCGAATAAAATCCGGTTCTCGGTAGCGTGGATTGGGATAGGAATAAAATCCTTCGCCGGTTTTCTCTCCTAGTTTTCCTTGATCAATGTAGGTTTTCAAATGGGCAGCAAAGGCCTGTGAAGCTGAATCCGGCATTTTGTGGGTAACGTGCCAAGCGGTATCCAATCCAATGGAATCCAATATCCCAAAAGGCCCCATGGGCATGTGGAAGTTCACCATCCAAGACTTGTCAATATCTTCAATGCTACCCACCTCACGTGTGATTAGTTTGCCCGCCGCACCCAAAAGGGCCATCAGCATTGTGTTGAATAGGTATCCAGGGTTCTCTTTTCGTACGATTACAGGAACTTGATTTAATTTCCTTCCCAATTCTTCTAGGATCCCAATCAATGCAGGATCGGTACCAGGATGGGGCATGATATCTACCACCCTAGAATAGAACACATCGTGAAAATGGAAGGCACAAAACCGGGAAGGGCTACCAGTTTCTTCTGCAAACAGAGAGGGGAGTAGGTAAGAGGTATTTGTGGTCAACCAAGTGTGGGATTCCGCGAGTTTGCCTACTTCGGTCCAAAGTGATTTTTTGATATCTACATTTTCCGTAACGCTTTCATTGACCAAATCAGCGCCTTTCAAGGCTTCAGCTAAGTCCAAGGTAGGCTGGATTCGTTGGAGGATCTCGGGAACTTGTGATTCCGTAAGTGTTCCACCACGTACCAGTTGACGGAGGATTTTTTGCATGGTGAGGATGGCCGAATCCAAGGATGCCTGTTTCAGATCAAAAATGGAAACGGTAAATCCAGAGATAGCAGATTGGAGGGCTACTCGGGAGCCAAGCGTGCCTGCTCCAAGGATGCAAATTTTATGAAGGGTCATGGGTTAGATTTTATCAGTTTGAAGAGTTTGAATGGCTTTTTTGCCAGCGGCATCCACCACATGGATGAGTTGAGCAAATCTAGGATCTGTTGAAAAGCCTTGGGAATAACGTTTGAAAATTTGTTGGGCGATCACGGCTACTTTCACTAATCCAAAGACATAGTAAAAGACCATTTCTTGTTTGGAGCCCTTTCCTTTGGTAAAATAATAGGCCATGATTTCTTCCCGGCTGAGATTGCCGGGCAAGTGACTTAAATTGAATAGTTTTAAAATCTGTGGATCGTTTTCCTCCGCCCAATAGGCCAGGCTAGTGCCTAGATCCATCAGCGGATTGCCTACCGTGGCCATCTCCCAATCCAATACTCCTTTGATAAGGGTGGGATTCTGGGGGTCCAAAACCAAGTTATCGTATTTGAAGTCGTTGTGAATGAAGGCAAGGTATTCGGTGGAAGGAATATTTCCCTGGAGCCAAGTTGCTGCTTGTTCCAACTCTGGAAGCTCATTCGTTTTTGCTCGAAAATACCGGTCTACCCATCCTTCCACTTGGCGTTGGGTGTAGCCTTCTGGCTTTCCCAAGTGAATAAGGCCCGATTCCTGAAGTTCGAGTTGATGTAGTTCGAGAAGGCAGTCTACCGCCGAACGGGATAAGGCAGCAAAGCCTTCCTTTTCTAGGGTCATTCCTTGAGGAACTCGATTTCTCAAAATTGCTCCTTCCAGATACTCCATGATAAAGAAGGGAGCACCAAGAATGGATTCTTCGTCACAAAAGTGAATTGGCTGTGGACTCTTGGTGTAGCCTGCCTTTTTCAATCCCTCAAGGATCCTAAATTCCCTACCCATGTCGTGTGCCTTGGCTATTTTTTCACCAAAGGGAGGACGTCTCAAGATGAATTTTTCAGTAACACTTTCTACAAGAAAGCTCAAATTGGAATAGCCACCTGGGAGTTGGGTTACCTGTATCTTGTCAGCAGCACAGTGGAGTACTGGGTCCAAATAATCCTTAAGCAAATCAAAAGTTAATTCACTATTCATTTACTGACGTAATTTTTAAGAATACTTCGGGCAAGGGCAGACTTGTGTACCTCGTCAGGGCCATCGTAAATACGTGCTCCTCGTTCGTGTCGGTACCAATAGGATAGCAGCGTATCATCGGTGATGCCTAGTGCTCCATGGACCTGGATGGCTCGGTCAATCACTTTCATGAGTACATCGGCCACAAAAAATTTGATCGTTGAAATGTCTTCTTTGACTGCTTTCGCGCCATTTTCTTGCATTTTCTGGGCGGTATCGAGCACCATGAGTCGGCTGGCTTTGATTTCTGCTCGACTTTCTGCAATCCAGTTTTGGATGGTTTGCTTGTCTGCCAAGTGCTTGCCTACTTCTAGTTCTCGAGATAGCGCACGTCTGCACAGCATATCAAATGCCCGTTCGCAGATGCCAATCCAACGCATGCAGTGGTGAATTCGTCCAGGTCCCAGTCGTTCTTGCGCCAAGGCAAATCCCTGACCTTCCATACCAATTCGGTTGGACACGGGTACTCGGCACTGCTCAAATTTGACTTCAGCATGGGAGAGGTAATCTTCTCCCGCTTCACCCATAATGGAAATGTTGCGAACCAAGGTGTAGCCTGGCGTATCCAAGGGGAGCAAGATCATGCTTGCTTTCTGGTAGGGAGAAGGCGCATCGGGATTGGTAACGGCCATGACGATGGTGAATTGAGCCCCATCAGCGGCTGTGGTAAACCATTTGTGGCCTTGAATCACATAATCTTCCCCATCCCGGGTGGCTGTGGTAGCCATATGGACTGGATTGCTACCTGGAAGTTGAGGTTCGGTCATGGCAAAGCAGGAGCGGATTTCTCCGCGTTGCAGGGGTCCAAGCCACTTTTCTTTCTGTTCCTCCGAACCAAACTGGTGGAGCAATTCCATGTTGCCTATATCTGGAGCATTGCAGTTGAATACGTAATGTCCGATCGGGCTTTGGCCCAAAATTTCAGACACCTGGGCAAATTGCACGAGGTTCAAACCCAGGCCACCTTCATTCTTGGCTAAATGTGGAGCAAATAGACCTAAAGACTTTGCCTTTTCCCGGAGGGCCTTTAGTGCTGGTAAATAAGACTTAAATGGTCCTTTGACCACATCCAAGTCTATGGGGAATAGTTCCTGTTCTACAAACTGACGATAGGCAACCAGCAGTTGCTGCAGTTGTGCTGCCGAGATTTCTTGGGTTGGGTTCATTGTAAAATCAAATGGTAAAGCCTCCGTCTGCGGTCAAAATGGCTCCAGTCGTATAGGTAGAAGCGGGAGAGGCAAGAAACAAGGCCATGGCACCAATTTCCTCTGAGGTTCCCGCTCTTTTTATGGCCAACTGCTTCAAGATCATGGACATGATTTTTTCATTGGACCAAAGTGCTTCTGAGAATTTGGTTTGGATAAGTCCGGGGCAAATGGCATTGACACGAATCTTGGAATCACCCCATTCCTTGGCAAAAACCTTGGTTAAGGAAATCAAGGCCGCTTTGGATACCGAGTAAATTCCCAAACCTTGTTCCGGGGAAATTCCTCCGATGCTGGAAATATTGATAACCGAGGCACCAGCCGATTTTCTGAGGTGAGGATAGCACAATCTACTGAGTTCAAAAGCCGCCTTCACATTCACGTTCATGATCTTGTCAAAGGCTTCAAGGGTTGTTTCATGAACAGGGCCAAAAACCGGATTGCTGGCAGCATTATTCACTAAGATGTCGATGCCACCATATTTCTCAACCGTCTTTTCTACCAGAACCTTGAGTTCTTCCATGTTTCCCACATTGCAGGCAATTCCGGAGACCTCATAGCCTTTAGCGTTGAGTTGCTGTGCTTGCTCATCCAATACCTCTTGCTTTCTGCTACTAATGACTACTTTGGCACCTGCTGCAGCAAACATTTCTGCAATGCCAAATCCAATGCCTTTGCTAGCCCCTGTAATCAGGGCTACTTTTCCATCCAATGAAAAAACTGAAGATAAATCCATTTGTTTTTGGGTTATTTTTCTTCCAAAAGATAGGAAAAATATGGCCATGCTGTAACTTGTGGGCCAAGCAAATTCATTAATTATCCCTCATTATCTCTTTTTTCTATCCCCATGAAAGAATTAATTTTTGATCAAACTGGCACACCACAAGAGGTCTTGTATCTCAAGGAAAGTGAAATGCCTCAACCTAAGGCACATGAAGTGCTGATCCGAGTGAAAGCCAGAAATATCAACCCTTCAGACATCATGTTTGTGCGTGGAATGTATGGCATCACCCCCAAACTCCCGAGTAGTGCAGGATTTGAGGCGAGTGGGGTAGTAGAAAAAGGAGATGAATCAGGAAAAGTAGCCGCAGGTACCCGGGTGATGTTTACGGCTATCGGCACCTGGAAAGAATATGTTTGTGTGCCAGCGGCTCTAGTCATTCCTATTCCTGGGCAGATGTCAGACGAGGTGGCCTGTCAGGCATTTGTCAATCCAATGACGGCCTATGGGATGATTGAAGAGGCAGGTCTACAGGCTGGGCAATGGCTTTTGATTACAGCAGGAGCATCTGCGTTTGGCAAATTCGCTATTCAGATGGCTAAAGCGAAGGGCATTCGAGTGGCTGCCACTGTTCGCCATGAATCTCAGAAACAATTGTTGATGGATTTAGGGGCAGAACTAGTCATCAATACCAGTACCGAGAAATTGGCGAAGGTGATTTTTGAGAAAACTGAGGTAGGCGTAGATGTGGTCTTTGATGCAGTCGGAGGGGAGTTGGGTGTAAAAGCCTTGTCTTGTCTAAAGCAAAAAGGGCGGATGCTCGTATTTGGTGCACTTGCTTTGGAAAACCTGTCCATTAACAGTGGCTTGCTGATCTTTAAAAATCTACGCATCGAGGGATTCTGGTTGAGTACCTGGATTGAGGAACTTTCTGCCGAACAACGGATGAAGGCTTTCCAACGGGTATTTGGATTTTTTATGCAGGATGAATCGAAGGTGGATGTGGCCGCAACTTATCCCTTGTCCGAATTTAAAGCCGCTTTAGATGCTTACGAAAAAGCGGGAAGAAATGGAAAAATCCTGCTTGTGAGTGAATAGTTGGTCCAATGGAACGGCTATTTTTAGGATTATCGCCATATTTGCAACCGAATAATTAAGACAGTTACCATGAATTGGGAAAAAATTGACCAGGAACTCACTGAAATTGTGCAACAGCGAATTCAGTTAAGCGCTTTGGAATATAGTGATGAAAATTACGACGATTTAGAGGAGCAATTACACGACCTCGAAGATGACTTCAATGAGCATTACGAGGATGTTTTGGCTCCTGAATTGGAAAAAATTTATACCAAGTTGAAATCAGATACGGATGTCCTTCTACCTACAGCCTATTTGGCCAATACCTACCAGGAAATGCTTCCAGATGCAAAAGGAAGTATAACCTATGAGGTAAGTGGGGAGCAAGGGGTGCCCATTGAATCGGATCAACTCGGAAAAGTGGATATGCGAATTGTACTTATCCCAAACCCAGTTCGATTTGTATTGCTGGTCAACGGCAAGCAATTGAAAGAATTGTGGAAAAGTAGGTAAAGAAAAAGGGGCGAAAGCCCCTTTTTTTTTAGAATAAACTAGCCTGCACAGCCTGTGGCTTCGTGGCTTGGATGGTTCCTTTCAGCATGTCTTGCATCAATTTGAGAAATCCTCGCTGCCAAGCTTCAGGACTGATTTTTGTTTCTTTGCCTTCAAAGGATATAGGTCCTTCCATTTTTTCAAAACCCAAGACCATACTCCAAATGGTATAAAAAGTAATTTCTGGTTGCAATTCAGGTCGGATGCTTCCATCCTTTATTCCTTGGGAGACCATTTGTATTCCCAATCGGGTGGGCTCTAGTTGCAATTCCAACAGCTTATGGAAATGAATTGAATCTAGGATCAAAGGATTGATTTGCGATTTTAATTCTGGAGTTGTGTACTTTTTCATCAAATCCAAAAAATGAATGATGGATTGGTAGTACACTGGGCGCTCCTTAGAAAAAGACCAGATACGTTGAACCAAGTCAGTTACCATCTCCAATCCATTCTTACCTTTGGCGCGTAAGGACTCTCTAAACTCATCTTTCAGTTGCTCAAAGGCTTTCTTGGTCAGTGCCATAAATAGATCTTCCTTATTTTTGTAGTAAAAATAGGTGAGGCCTTTACTGATTCCCGCTTTTTTGGCTACATCTTCCATACGGGTAGCTGCAAAACCTTGGGCAGTAAATAGGGCTACTGCAGCATCTAAAATGAGTTTTTCTTTATTTTTCTCGCCTGCCATTGCTTGTGGATTGGAAAATGATCTGAATTCAAATGTATTAAATACTAGTCAAAAAAAATAACATTTGACTCATAGTCAAATGTTATTAAATCGTCACTAAATTTTTTGGTTAGGACGTATTCTTCGTTTTTAGTTAAGCCAAAACTTCTACGATTACGTAGTTTTTCTTTCCTTTTTGAACCAGTAAATACTTTCCTTGAAGGAGGGAATAGGTCACTGGGCCTTGTGGATCTTCCACCTTTTCTTTGTTGATACTGACACCTCCGCCAAGGATCATTTTTCGTGCCTCACCTTTGGAAGGGAATAGTTTGAAATCTGTTTTTTCAGACACCAAATCCAGCACATTTTCAAGGTTTAAATAGACTGCCTGACTCAGTTGAACTTGAGGCACACCCTCGAAAACGGATAAAAAGGTACGCTCATCCAGAGAAGCCAAGTCCTCCGTAGAAGATTTGCCAAAAAGAATCTCAGAGGCTTTCAGGGCCATCTCGTATTCTTCTTTGCTATGAACCATGGCGGTCACTTCTTTGGCGATTTCTTTTTGCAAGAGGCGTAGGTGAGGAGCTTCCGCATGTTCCTTCTCCAATCTTTCAATGGTCGCCTGATCCAGTACAGTGAAAATCCGAATATACTTTGAAGCATCCTCATCTGATACGTTCAACCAAAACTGGTAGAAAGCATATGGGGAGGTTTTTTCAGGATCGAGCCATACGGACCCACCTTCTGTTTTACCAAACTTGGTGCCATCCGCTTTGGTGATCAAAGGTACCGTGAGCGCAAAAGCACTACCACCACCCATTCGACGAATCAATTCAGTACCGGTAACAATATTTCCCCACTGGTCAGAGCCTCCCAGTTGGATGCTGCAGTTTTGATTTTTCCAAAGATGGTAGAAATCATATCCCTGAATTAGTTGGTAACTGAACTCGGTAAATGAAAGCCCATTTCCATCCTCCAAACGTCTTTTTACCGAATCTTTGGACATCATGTAATTCACAGTGATGTGCTTACCTACATCGCGGATGAAGTCCAAAAAAGTAAACTGGGACATCCAATCGTAATTATTCACCATTGCTGCTTTATTCGCCTGATTCCCAGAAAAATCTAGGAATTTGGCAAGCTGATTTTGGATGCAAGCCACATTGTGGTCCAGGGTGGCTTTGTCCAATAAGTTTCGCTCTGCCGACTTGAAAGAAGGGTCTCCAATCATCCCTGTGGCTCCACCTACTAAGGCTACGGGCTGGTGTCCGGAACGTTGGAAATGCAGGAGCGTCATTACCCCTACCAAGTGACCAATGTGTAGGGAATCCGCTGTGGGATCAAAACCCAGATAGGCAGAGGCCATTCCTTTGGAAAGGTGCTCTTCTAAATCTGGCGTCATGTCTTGGAGCATTCCTCTCCATTTCAGTTCTTGAATAAATGAATTCATGGTAGGGTGATGGGGATTAGGCTACAAATATAAAGGCTTGAAAGTAGGAAGGAAATTATTGGAGCAATTCCACTGCAGAAGAAGAGCACTTTTAACTTTAACTCAGCGGTAGTGATAGAAAAAAAATGGAGCGTTAAGCCTCAAAATCGGCTAGGCTTAGGAAACAAAAAAAGGTGCTTCCTTTCAGAAACACCTTTCTTAAGGCACCAAGCCCTTAGGCTGTTCTCAATTTGATGATTTTAGTCGCATGCAGGAGTTTGACGATGGGATACGTTGGGTCAAATTCATACCATTTTACCGCGAAATTCGCACGGTTTGGCAACTTGTGGTGGTTGTTCTGGAACAATTCACCCAACATCAATACATCCAATAACAAGGAGTTTTTGGACTCGTCATTGTTGTCAAAGTTGGCATAGCCATACTTGTGACCGCTCCAATTCACGATTGCACCATGGACAGGGCCCATCAAAAAGTGAATGGGAAGTAGAAAATACATCCACCAATGGGTGCCAGCGAGTTCAAAGTAAGAGATACAGGCAATGTAGATCGCTACGTAGAGTACTCCCCATGCAATTCGAACGGTCATGTTATCTGCAAAACGGTCAAATCTATTCCAATCCGGAATATCCTTCGAAAAGCGTTCCTCAGGCTTTAGTTTGAATCCGAAGTAATCGTTGTAAATATTTTTGGTTTTCCACATCATCGAAAATAGATTTTCGGTGTGGTGTGGGCTATGCGGATCCTGTGGGGTGTCCGAATAGGCATGGTGCATGCGGTGCAAGATCGCGTAAGCACGAGGAGATAGGTAAGAACTTCCTTGCCACAACCAAGTGAAAAAGTAGAAAAACTTTTCCCAGTACTTGTTCATCACGAACATTTGGTGTGCTGCATAGCGGTGGAGAAAAAAACTCTGGCAGAAGAGTGAGAAATACCAATGCAGTAGAAAGAAGATAATAATGATCACTTGGATGGATTTTTAATGCTAAACAAAGATAGGAGAAGGGGCCGACTAAAAAGAAAAATTCCACCAATGGTTTCGATCCCTTTACACTGATTTTTGTCAGTGAAGTGAGTTTTTGGGCTACTTTTAAGTCAATTTATTAACAAAATCAATAAAATAAAAGGTCTAAAAAATAAAAAATGAATAAAAATGACTATATTTTATCTATTAATTTTTACAAAATGTGCATTTCATTTTTGCAGTTAGTCCATCAAGTATTTTTCTTTTCATCTTTTCCCCTAAACCTTCCACACATGAAAAACTCATCGTCAACCACATCCTTTCTCTCCAAAGTCCTTGTCGGAGGGATTTCTGTATTTTTAGCAGACTTTCTGCTGAGTGGCGTTCAGATCAGTAGCCTACTGTCAGGGATTATCCTAGTGGTGGTAATCATCTTGATCAATTTCACGATCAAGCCCTTACTCGTCCTTTTAACGCTCCCAATCAGTTTAATCACTTTTGGACTGTTCTTATTGGTCATCAATGCGGTCCTAGTTTTACTGGCCGCCGAATTAACTCCTGGGTTTTCTGTAGATGGGTTTTGGTGGGCCTTGGCTTTTGCCCTCATTCTTAGCATCATCAACAGTATTTTGGGGGTAAGTCTCGATTCAGGCAATTAAATTCTTGTCTCCGACCCTTCGGTACGCTTTCGGGGTACCATCCTGCTGTCTCGCATAGATCGTTTCACCCTTGCTCGGATGGACGATCACCAGCAGGATGTATTTTTCTTCCTCATAAATAGTCTCTGGCTTTATGGTCACTACCTGGAGTTCCAAATCTGCATTTGGAGAACAAAAGTTTTGATTGGCTCCTTCAATCATGTAGTGCTCCTCGTCTGGGTCAATGCCAATGATTTTGCGCTGATCAGAAATCCCAACCAAGATAAGCCCCCCCGCTGAATTTGCCATCGCCGATAGGGTTTTTGCTATTTTTTCCTGTGAACTGATTTGCTGCTTGAATTCAAGTTGTTCTCCTTCAACTTTAAGAAGCAATTCATTCACAAATTCTTGATCTATTTTTTTTAGAAACATTTTCCACCTAATTTTTCTTTAACTAATGGAATTCCTCCATATTCGTCTATGGGCCTAGCCCAAATTTGTATTTCCTAAATCTACCACTAATGAACTTTACCAACCCAGGATTTGACCCAGAAACCATAGCCCAACTCAAAGCAGAGTTGAAGGAAAGCGGATTGTACTTTAAAATTATTCCCGATGAAGACAATTCAGAGGAGTATGTCAACTTTTATTTTATTGGCAATTACGAGGGCAAGGAAGTGATTTACGATACCGCACTCTATACCCTCCGTCTACATCATGCCAGTGAGGTATACGAATTGGCGGAGCATGAGGCGGCCAAAAAATTTCCAAATTTCAAAGCCATCAATTACGAAGAAGACGAAAATGGCAACATGAAGCCGCTGACCCCAGAAGAAGAGGAAATTGGTTGGTTCATCACTGAACTGATTATGGAGATGGAAGAAGAGGAAACAGTAAAAGTTCAAGAATTTTTAGACATCGACACCCATCACGATTATGGAATAGGATTGGATGTGTCTTTGAATGTGGAAGAAATCGATGAAGCAGTCATTGCCAAATTCATTCAAGAATTCAATGACGACACCCTGAATTTGGATGAGACACTCTATTCCTTCATGACTGAAGACGAGGACTTTGAAGACGAAGATTAACCCATTGAAATCAACTAGTATCTGGCGTTAGTAATCCACTAACGCTTTTTTTTATGCTGAAAATTGCCCTATCTCCAGTATTTGAACATTCCCTACCTGAAGGGCATCGTTTCCCCATGGAAAAGTACAGTTTGCTTCCTGAGCAATTGCTTTTTGAAGGCACGGTGGCTGGTTCAAATTTTTTTGTTCCTCAACTACTTGCAGATGAGTGGATTTTATCCACCCATGAGGACAGGTATTTGGAACGGTTGCGAAACCTAGAACTCACCAAATCAGAAATCCGAGCCATTGGTTTCCCACTGAGTGAGGCCTTGATTCAACGTGAAATATGCATTGCGGGTGGATCGGTTCAAGCAGCCTGTTTTGCCAAGGATTTTGGCATTGGGATGAATATTGCAGGAGGGACCCACCATGCTTTTGCGAATCGTGGTGAGGGCTTTTGTATTCTCAATGATTTGGCGATTACAGCCAATTACTTATTGAGGTCCAAATTGGCCCAAAAGGTGCTGATTGTGGACCTTGATGTGCATCAAGGAAATGGGACCGCGGCACTTTTTCAAGAAAATCCATTCGTCTTTACTTTTAGTATGCATGGAGAAAAAAACTATCCCCACCGGAAGGAAAGATCTAACTTGGATATTGGATTGGCGGACGGAACGGGTGATGAGGCGTATTTGGCCATTTTGGATCGGAACTTAAAAAAACTGGTAGATGAGGTTCAGCCTGACTTTATGCTTTACCAAAGTGGGGTAGATGTATTGGCTTCAGATCAACTGGGGCGGCTTTCGATGAGTTTGGCGGGAGTACATGCTCGAGATCGACTGGTGCTCAGCACGGCCAAATCTCAGGGAATACCCATCATGTGCTGCATGGGGGGAGGTTATTCCAAACGGATAAAAGATATTGTAGAGGCACATGCCCAGGTTTTTCGTTTGGCTCAGGATCTCTTTTTTTAAGGCTTTAACCGAATTTAACACAGGAAATTTTCTGTGATTCTTGCAAAATGAATACTTTATCTATATTTGCGACCTATCAACCCTAATTTTATTCAAGTGAGAAAAATTTTTACACGTTTCGTAGTACTGGCTCTCGTAGCGGTAGTAGTTTATTCCTGTGATAAAAAATCAGATGCAAGTGGAGCGGATGCCTCTTCAACAGGTGGTGAGGCTTCAAGTGACCTGAAGATTGCATTTGTACACACAGATTCTGTGATCAACAAATACGATTTTTTCAAAAAGAAATCTGAAGAGATTACTGAAAAAGGAAAAAAGTTGGATTTGGATCTACAGGCTAGAGCCAAGGGTTTCGAACAAGAAGTAGCCATGTTTCAACAAACAGGTGGTAGCTTGACTCAAAACCAAATTCGTGCCAAGCAGGATGAATTGATGCAGAAGGAGCAGAACCTAATCAGTTACAGAAATAACTTGATGCAGGAACTTTCTACAGACGAATCCAAATTATTGAACGATGTATACGAGCAAGTTCAGGAATACATGAAAGAATATGCCAAGGAAAAAGGTATTGACCTTATCCTAAGCCATACACGAGGTGGAGCGATTTGGTATGCAACCGATGCCATTGATGTGACCAAATCGGTAACCGAGGGATTGAACAAAAAGTACAATGCAAATCCAGCAGCAGCCGAGGCTAAAGCCACTGCTACAGATTCGATACCTAAGAATTAAGGGGAATATCGCCTGACAATTTAAAGCCCGGATATCCTCCGGGTTTTTTTGTGGGTAAAAAAGGGTAATTTTGCAGAACCTTAGAAAAATCGATTCACATGAAAATCACTGAGTTTTTAAAACACAACTACCGACACTTCAATGCTGCTGCTTTAATAGATGCTGCAGAAGGGTATAAAACCCATCTCAATGAAGGAGGAAAAATGATGGTAACCCTTGCAGGAGCCATGTCTACCGCAGAATTGGGAATTTCCTTGGCTGAAATGATTCGCCAAGACAAAGTTCAAATCATCTCCTGTACTGGAGCCAATTTGGAAGAAGATGTGTTTAATCTAGTGGCACACGACTACTACGAACGTGTACCAAACTATAGAGAACTTACTCCAGAGCAAGAACAAGGCCTTTTGGAGCGTCACATGAATCGCGTGACTGATACTTGTATTCCAGAAATGGAAGCGATGCGAAGAATTGAAAACGTAATTCTTGAGGAATGGGTAAAAGCCGATCAAAGCGGAGAAGCCTATTTTCCACATGAATTTTTCTATAAAATATTGCTTTCGGGCAAGTTGGATGCGTCTTTCCAGATTGATCCAAAAAATAGTTGGCTATTGGAAGCCGCCAAGAAAAACCTGCCCATCATTGTTCCAGGATGGGAAGATTCTACCTTAGGAAACATGTTTGCAGGTCACGTTATCTCAGGTGATGTGAAAAACGTGCATACAGTAAGAACCGGCATCGAATACATGATGTTCTTGGCTGAATGGTATACTCAAAATGCTACTGAAGAAAGTACTGTTGGCTTCTTCCAAATCGGTGGGGGTATTGCAGGAGATTTCCCAATCTGTGTGGTTCCTATGCTTCATCAGGATTTGCAGCGAACCAATGTGCCTCTTTGGGGTTATTTCTGCCAGGTTTCTGATTCTACTACTTCTTATGGTTCCTACTCGGGAGCTGTTCCAAACGAAAAAATCACCTGGGGTAAGTTGGGGATGGATACTCCGAAGTTCATTGTGGAATCGGATGCTACGATTGTGGCTCCTTTGATTTTTGCAATAGTCTTGGATCAATAAGACACCAAAGCCTATAAAAACAAAAAAGCAAGCATTGAAAAATGCTTGCTTTTTTGTTTCCTAGTTTTCGATTTTGAGCCAGAAAATCAAGTCTTAACTATCTATTTTTAAATAAGTTAAAGCGCATATCCTGGTCTATAGGTTCTAGTGACAAACTGGTTGGCGGGTTCGAAATTAGTAATTTTCATATTCGGCCCATCCCATAGGAGTTTGATGCCTCGGCCAGGGTACTCGACTTGATTGGAGAGGAGTCCTTTTGGAGCTTGATAGTCGTAACTTCTGATGGCTAGATTTCCCATCAATACAGATTCGGTCAAGGGCCCTGCAATGGAGAAAGGAGAACTGAGTTGTTTGAATTCGGTGGATCCATGGCCAGCAATGCAAGCATTGACCCAGTTGTCGTAGTGACCTCGATCTCCTCCTGGTACGCGGTAGAGGGTTTCTTCTACCTTAATGTCTTTGGTCTTGGAGGTGGGCAAAAGAAGTGGGTTTACCCCGTAGGTGGAGCACATCATTTTCCCTTTAGTACCCTCAATAATCACCCCATTGCCACCGTCACCCATCATCTCATTTGGACCCAATTCTTCTGGGCGGGTGGGCTGAATACCGCCATCCATCCAATGGAATTCCAAATCATCCTTTCCAGGACGGTCAAATCGTAAGGTAATGTGTGAGGAGGGTGGGCAACTTTCAGGAAAATGTCCTCTTTTGAATTCGCCTACATAGACAGAGCCCACAGAACACTCAGCGGATTTAGGGTATCCTAAGTCCAAAACTCGGAAAGGAGGCTCCATGATGTGACAAGCCATATCTCCTAAGGCTCCTGTACCGTAATCCCACCAGCCTCTCCAATTGAAGGGCACCAGATTGCCCACGTAATCCTTGTATGGGGCGGTTCCCAACCAAAGGTCCCAATCTAGATCTGCAGGAGGAGTGACCGGCGTGCTTGGCCAAGGGATGCCTTGAGGCCAAACGGGGCGGTTGGTCCAAGACCATACTTTAGTGGCTTCCCCAATCAATCCTGCGTCATACCATTCTACCATTTTCCGAACTCCATCTCCAGAAGAACCCTGGTTTCCCATTTGGGTGACCACCTTATACTTTTCTGCTGCTTCAGTTAGCATGCGAGCCTCGTAGATGTCATGGGAGAGCGGTTTTTGTACGTACACATGTTTGCCCATTTTCATGGCCATCATGGCCTGTACCGCATGCATGTGATCTGGCGTGGAAACGGTTACCGCATCAATATTTTTCTCCTCTTTTTCGAGCATGATTCGGTAATCCTTGTAGTAGTTGGCCTTTGCATGGTCTTTTCTTCCTTTTTCAGCGCGGGTGTCGTCTACATCGCATAAAGCGATGATGTCAACCTTGCCGCTTCTGTGTACACCGCTCAAGTCACTGTATCCCATGCCTCCAATTCCAATGGAAGCGACGCGAAGTCGATCACTTGGAGCAACGAATCCTGGCCCACCCAGTACATGGCGAGGGATTAGCGTGATTCCAGCAAAGGCGAGTGCTGAACTTTTGATAAAATCTCTTCTTGAGGTTTCTAATTGAGGTTGTTTTTTATTTTTCATGGGATAAGGAATCGTCTACTTTCAAAGGTTCAATTAAGTCGAAAAACTTGAAAAAGTCTGGAGCGCTTCAAAAAAATTCTTTCAGTGGATTCCATCCCTATGGAAATAGCACCTTTTGACTTAGAAAATCTCTATTTATTTGATTCACGAAAAATAGATTTTTGATATTTTAAAGTAAGTTTGGTTAAAATCAATCCTATGAAAAATTTACACTGGACCTTCATTATTGGAACGCTCTTGGTTTTAGGGGCTTGTCAAAAGCCTGCACCACTCTCAGAAGCCGGTCTTATTCCCTTGCCTCAGGAGGTAAGCAATGGAAGTGGAACTTTTGAAGTTACTGCTGAAACAGGTATCCGGCTGATTGGTACCTCAGAAAAATTGACTTCAATCGGTGATTTTTTAGCCAATAGCCTTCGTCCAGCCACAGGGTTTGCTGTACCTGTTTCTAAAGATTCTGGAGAAATTACCTTGGAATTGACTGGATCTGGGCCTTCGGAAGCGTATGAACTTGAAATTACTGATGCAGGAATCCGAATTACTGCTGCAGGGGAGGCAGGTCTTTTTTATGGAGTGCAAACGCTTATTCAACTTTTTCCCGCTGAAATCACACAAACAACTGTGCAGAGCAGGGATTGGGTCCTTCCTCAAGGAAAGGTAACTGATGCACCTGATTTTGCTTATCGTGGTTCCATGTTGGATGTAGCCAGACATTTTATTTCCAAGGAAGATGTCAAGTTTTACATCGACCAGATGGCCAGCATGAAGTTGAATTACCTCCATCTCCACTTGACAGATGATCAAGGCTGGCGAATTGAGATCAAGTCTTGGCCCAAATTGACAGAAATAGGGGGGAGTTCAGAAGTAGGTGGGGGTAAAGGCGGATTTTATACCCAAGAAGAATACAAAGAATTGGTGGCCTATGCAGCGGAGCGCTACATCACTATCGTACCGGAGATTGACATGCCAGGCCACACCAATTCGGCTTTGGCTTCCTATGCTGAGTTAAATCCTGGAGTCAACTTACCAGTAGGGCAAGGATTAGATTCGTTAAATAAGAAAACCTTGGATTACCAATTGCCATTGACGGCACCTCAAGCCTCTCAAATGTATACGGGCATCGAAGTGGGTTGGAGTACTTTTGCGCCGCAACTGGAGGTTACCTATGCTTTTGTAGATAGTGTGGTTCGTGAGATTTCGGAACTGTCGCCAGGCCCGTATTTCCACATTGGGGGAGATGAATCGCATGTGACCGAGAAGGACGACTATATCTATTTCGTGGAGCGGGTGCAAGATATTGTCTCCAAATATGGCAAAACCAGCATGGGCTGGGATGAGGTAGCCACTGCAAAATTGCTTCCCGGAAACGTAGCCCAGTTTTGGGCCAAAGAGGAGAATGCAATTCTAGCCAAAAATCAAGGAAATAAGGTCCTACTTTCTCCTGCAAAAAAGGCCTATCTAGACATGCAATACGATAGCATTTCTCGAATTGGATTGCACTGGGCTGCTTACATTGAATTGGATTCGGCTTACCTATGGGATCCGTCTACTTATGTAAAAGGGCTGTCCAAAGAGGATATTTTAGGTGTTGAGGCACCGCTCTGGTCCGAAACTGTGACCAACCGAGAAGACATCAATTACCTGGCATTTCCACGCTTGGCTGCTTTGGCAGAGGTAGCTTGGACTAAAAAAGAGCAAAGGAGCTGGGAAGGGTTTGCATCACGGATTCCGATTCAAGGGGATCGCTGGACTATTCAAGGGGTAGATTTTTACAAATCACCCAAAGTCACCTGGGAAACCAAGAAAAAGAGTGCTTTCGAAGAACTCATCATCACTTTTAGCAATTGGATTTGGGGTCCACCTATTTTGATTTTGCTTTTGGGAGGCGGTACCTTTTTTTTTATCCATTCTGGCTTCGTTCCGCTCACCAAAATGGGGCATGCGATCGAACTTTTGAAAGGAAAATACGAGGATAAATTGGCTCCAGGTGAAATCACTTCCAAACAGGCATTGATGTCAGCGATTGCCTCTACGGTGGGATTGGGAAATATTTCAGGCGTTGCAATTGCCATCAACATGGGAGGACCGGGAGCACTTTTTTGGATGTGGGTAGCTGCGTTTGTGGGCATGGCCACCAAGTTCTACACCTGTAGCCTGTCCATCATGTACAGGGGTAAGGATACGGCAGGGGTAATCCAAGGGGGACCCATGTACATCATTGAGCACGGAATGGGGAAGAAATGGAAATTTCTATCCTATATCTTTTGTATTGCGGGTATCATCGGTCTGTTGTCTGTGTTTACTTCCAACCAATTAGCGGCTGTGGTTCAGGCAGTGCTATTGGAACCTGAAACTGCAGCGGAAACCACCCGGAATAATTGGATCATCGGGACCATCATGATGTTGATGACGGCAGTGGTGATTTTGGGTGGTATTCAGCGGATAGCAGCCGCTGCATCCAAAATGGTCCCGTTTATGGTGGGGATCTATTTTGTTTCCGTATTGATCATTATCATTCAGTATTTTGGAAATATCCCGGAGGTATTTCAACTCATCTTTGTGGACGCCTTTACGGGTAATGCAGTCATGGGTGGGGCCGTGGGTTCGGTTATCATTATTGGCGCTAGAAGATCCTTATTTTCTAATGAGGCAGGGCTTGGCACTGCTCCGATGGTTCATGGTCAATCCAAGACCAAAGAGCCAATAAGAGAGGGTCTAATCGCCATGTTGGGTCCTTTCATCGACACAGTGGTGGTTTGTTCACTCACTGCTTTTGCCATATTGCTCACTGGAGTCTGGCAAAACTCTGAAAACGACGGGGTGAAATTGACGCTAGAAGCCTTTGAACTGGGGATACCGGTGATTGGCAAATATCTTTTGATGTTTTCGGCGTTGGTATTTGCGCTTTCCACCATGTTTACCTACTCCTATTACGGTCAAAAATGTGCCAGTTACCTCTTCGGGGCAAAGTTGGCAGGGTACTACAACTACATTTACTTGATTACGATCGTAATAGGTGCTGTTGCTTCCTTGGATTTGGTTGTGAGTTTGGTAGATGGGATGTATGCGGTGATGGCCTTTCCCAACATGATTGCAGCACTGTATTTGGCACCTAAAGTAAAAGCCGCTGCAAAGGATTACTTTGCCCGGATGAAGCAAAACCCTGCATGAAATTTTTGATTGCTCCCAACGCCTACAAAGGAACGTTTACCGCGTTAGAAGCAGTTGCTTTGATTGAAGAAGTTTTAGTTCAAGGGTATCCATCTTCCCAATTCACTAGCCAAGCCTTGGCGGATGGGGGGGATGGAACCTGTGCCTTGCTGGCAGATTCCTTGGGTTTGGAGCGGATAAATTGCCTTTCCTTGAATGCGATTGGGCAACCCATACCTGGATTTTATGCTTGGGAGGAATCTTCAAAAACGGCTTTTTTAGATGTGTCTACCTGCTCAGGATTGGGGGTTTTGCCGACTTATACAAGAGAACCAAGTTTGACTTCTACCTATGGAACGGGAATTCTCATTCAGCATGCAATCCAAAAAGGAGCCAAGCACTTAATTTTAGGTTTGGGTGGTTCTGCGACCATCGATTTAGGTGCGGGTATCTTGCAAGCCTTGGGCTTTTTGTTTTTGGATGATAATGGAAGAGAGATCCCGGCTTTTTCTCCTGAGTTTTTGAAACGATGCCGGCATATCCAACGGCCGTTGCGGCTTCCTGAGGTATCCTTCACTTGTCTTTGTGACGTGCGAAACCTTTTTTTTGGACCTAAGGGTGCTGTTCCTGTTTTTGGCCCTCAAAAAGGGTTGATGGAAGCAGAAATAGAAGCCACAGAGATTAGTACTGCAGATTTTGCGGGCTTGCTCGAGCGGAAATCTTTCAATCGAATTTTAGATCAGCCTGGCTTTGGAGCGGCAGGAGGGATTGCATTCGGGTTAGCCCAATTTTTCCCTTGCCAACTCGAGTTTGGAGCGCCTTACTTTTTTGAGCAGGTGAACCTCGAGGAGAAAGTGAGGCAAGCAGATTGGATTCTGACAGGTGAGGGGCAATACGATACCCAAAGTGAGGAGGGTAAGGCTTGCTTTGAATTGAAGCAACTTGTCCACAAACAAGGTAAAAAAATTGCATTGATTGCTTCAGGAAAAGAAGGGTACGCTACTGGTTTTGATGCAGTCCTGGAATTGCCTCCGCTTGATTTTTCTGATCCTAATTACAAAAAGAAAGCCCTTGAACAATTTCAAGGGCTCTTGAGGGAAGCAATTTCAACTGGTCTTTTCGACTAATTACACACGTATGTAGTCGCCTTTCCAGTTTTTGATTTGCTGCTTAATTTCTTTTGCCGTTAGTTTCTCTGCGATAGCGCGGTCCATCAATCCAAGGAGTTCATCATTCCCTGCAAAACGAAGGGCAATGATTTGACCCAACTTCAAGTTTTGTTCTTTCTCATCAAAGGTTTTTCCAGTCAAGTGGAAGTAGCGGTTTCGCATTTCATTGATAATGATCCGGTTTTGAAGTTTGAGTGCATACATGCGAGCGAGCAAAGGCAGTAAAACCAACACAAATGCTCCAATAAAGAAGTAGCCACTTTCTAAGGAAGTTTCTTGGGAAGAGAAATCCATTTTAGCGATAGTCCAACCAAAAAAAATTGTAGTGAGCGGAGTGAGGAAGAAATGGTGAAAAGGGTAGTACCGAGTATGGTTCCCGTAGTTTTGATTGTTCATGGTTAGGGATAAAAAAAGGAGGCTTGAGGCCTCCTTTGGTATGACTTATTAATGTTCGCTTTTCTTCTTTTTGGCAAAGGTACTTCGTGCATCCATCAAGGAAATTCCTGCACCAAGCCCAATTAGGGAGCAAACAATCAATAAAAACAACTGTGCTCCAGGCATAATAGGAGAACTAAAGATATCTACTAGGATCATATAAGTTTAATTTCTCAGTGAATAGGTCGTAAAGATAGACTAGAGCCTACAGAATTACAAGAGAGTAGGTGAAACCTGACATACCTTTTAATCCAGGTCGTCGTCAAACGATTCTTCTTCGTCATCCTCGAAGTCATCGAAATCATCGTCAGACTCTTCTTCATCGAAGTCGACAATGTTGTCATCCAAAAATTCGTTGTCTTCATCGAGGTCATAGCCGTCCTCAAAATCGTCTTCAAACTCATCCTCTTCCTCCTCAAACTCATCCATTTCTTCGAATTCTTCTTCAAAATCCTCCATAACTTTCTTTAAAAGGGTTTTTATGATTCAACGATACGAAATAAACCAAAAAATTAATTACACCAATAGGGGTGACTTTAATTTTTTTTCAATTTCTAATACTTCTAAATTCGGCTGAGAAGCAATCCACTTTTCTCTCAATAAGTTAGCCCAAACTTGCAGGTAAAAAATCACATCTTCTCGTGAATTTTTATTTAGGGAATCTCTTCTTCCTTTTTCCATTTGAGC
>CANGYY010000005.1 GCA_947458585.1 Cyclobacteriaceae bacterium
AACTAATGGAATCTGCTGACTCCTTCCCTTTAAGGATTTGTTGAACGACTTTAAGCTTGAAGTCGACATCATACTTGATTTTTCTGCTCATAGAAATGCCCCCAATAAGTGTCTAACTTTTTGGGGGCACATCAAAAAGCGAGAGGCTTTTTTATTGCTAATTGGTTTTATTAAATATCGATTGGGTTCCGTTCTGTCAAAATATAACTCATCAGAGATCATATCCCTTAGCTACCTGGTTCAAATACAGTATGTTTTTTTGGATATAAGAAATTCTATGAAATACTTATTCTATCGAATATGGAGGCTTTAAGTTGTTCGCTTTTTTTAAATTTTTCAACGTCGAAAGTGTCTATCTTTTTATCCTCTTTACTCCAAAAGACCATTTCACAACCTACTTTTTGATCAAAACCTTTCCTATCTTTTTGATAAATATCCTCAAAAGTAATTTTATGAACATCATTTAATAAGATGATTTGATCTGGATTAGGGGGATATTTATTGATGATGATTTTTTGCTCTTCGATAGTCAGTCCTTTATATATCAAGCTTTTAACATATTGTTTATGTGCAAAAAATTGAACAAGAACTAATAATATCAAAACCCCTAGGCCTACAAAAAAATGTAATGCCATTACAATTAGACCCACAATTATTGCAGCCAACAAATAACCCCAGAGAGCGTATTTGATTGCCCTAAAATACAAATATGGTAATTTATTTAAATCCGTAATAACAGTATTGGACTTAGTATTATTGTGGCTACTATTGGAGTTTAAATCGTTATTGTTTTTTTGAACCAAAAATGTCCCTTTAGTTTTTTTCTTTTCCTTTCTATAGCTTATATAGGAAAAAATTACAATGATAATTAACGCCATAATCAATAGCGAAAGTTTTCCAACTAAATATGTGTCATTCATTTTTTGAATATTGGTTTTAATAATTTGTATAAATCAAGCGGCAAGAAAAGAAAGAAAGTATAGCAAAGTAATCCAATTACAATCCAAAGTAAAACTTGTCTTCGTAACTCTTGAAAACCTGCATTGTCCGTTTTTGCAGTAAGGACAAGTCCTTTGACATTGTCAAACCTTATAGCTTTTCCAAATTCAAAGACAATTTCTTCCTGTGTCAAAGAATGTAAGTTTGATATTACTTGCTCAAAATTTTGAATTTCGTTTTCTATGCATAAAGTAACGTGTGATTATATTAACTCAAATTGTATTGGGTTAAATTCTTGCCTTACTTGTTCAATTATTTCAGCGTCAGCAGGCTCTACAAATAAAGTTAATTATCTACGAATTTTAGAAGTGAATTTTGTCAGGCTTTGAATTGTTAGAGTATGTCACTTTACGCTTGCCACCATGGTAAGGTGCTATAAACATTCGCCTATCACCCCAAATTTAGGTAGATTGGCGCTGTAAACTAGCGTATTCTTAAATCTAATTACGGCATAAAGTTTTTAATAGTCTTTAAATCTACTTTTTTATCATAATTAATAAAACAAACTCTTAAATCAATCTTTAAATTTCCAGGTAGTTACATTCTAAATCATTGCATTATAGCTGCATCTTTAGCCTGTGAGATGAGCCAAATTGAATAAGACTTTGTATTTTCAATCTGTGTGAGGAAAATACCCCCTCAAATCGGTTGATTTCGGTTTTATGAAAACATAACCCATTACAAATCAACACTTTCATTTTCTCAAAAAATCTTCATAACCCTGAGGTCGAGAGCCTGCCTGCCGCAGGCAGGTTCAAATCTCCCTCTCGATACAAAGGCTTCCCAAATGGGGAGCCTTATTTTTTCACTTTATGTTTTTTTAACTATGTTTTTCGTTTACGTGCTATACAGCCCATCTGCTGAAAAATTTTATGTTGGCTACACCTCAAATCTGGAATCAAGACTATTTTCTCATAATGTATTAGGAACCAAGGATTGGACAAAGCGGTATAGGCCTTGGAATCTGGTGTATACAGAAAGTTATGGATCTAAATCAAGCGCACTAAAACGAGAAAAAGAATTGAAAATAGGTGTGGGCCGTGAGTTTATTCGAAAAATACTGAGCAAAGAATAAGGAAGCCACTAGGCGGATAGAACATAAAAAAAGCCTCCCTATTCGGGAGGCTTTCGCAAAATAAGGCAGTGCCGACCTTATTTTACTCTTTCAACTACAGCTTTGAATGCTTCTGGATGATTCATTGCCAAGTCAGCCAAAACCTTTCTATTTAGTTCGATTTCTGCTTTCTTCAACAATCCCATCAACTGAGAATAGGATACTCCATAAGCTCTTGCTCCTGCATTGATACGCTGAATCCACAAAGCTCTGAATTCTCTCTTCTTCGCTTTACGATCTCTGTACGCATACTGAAGACCTTTCTCATACTTGTTTTTGGCTACAGTCCACACGTTCTTACCTCTTCCGAAGTAACCTCTTGTGGCCTTTAAAACCTTTTTTCTTCTTGCTCTTGACGCTACCGCGTTTACCGATCTAGGCATAGTGTTTTGTTTTTTGACTCGTGGTGTCCCTTCTTAGGAGCTTAGTGACCAACGCATCTGGTGAATAAATAAACCTGTGTAATCTAAGACAATTCTGAAAATCAGATTCTCAACATGTCTCGTACTCTACCCTCATCAGACTCATGTACCAAACCAGCTTTGGTTAGGTTGTGCTTACGCTTGGTAGATTTCTTCGTTAGGATGTGGCTTTTGAAAGCGTGCTTCCTTTTGATTTTACCGGTACCGGTGAGGGTAAACCGCTTTTTTGCACTGGATTTGGTTTTTACTTTTGGCATTTTGCTGTATTTATTTTGGTTGAAATCACTTTTTTCCCGGCTTAGGAGCAATGAAGATATTCATTCGCTTGCCCTCCAATCTTGGCATCTGCTCCACCACACCTACATCTTCCAAAGCCTGAGCAAATTTTAAAAGCAACATTTCTCCGCGCTCCTTGAAAACAATGCTTCGTCCTACAAAGTGTACGTATGCTTTTACTTTGGCTCCTTCTTTAAGGAAACTGATGGCATGCTTCAATTTAAAATTGAAATCGTGGTCATCTGTGTTGGGTCCAAACCGAATTTCTTTTAAAACAACTTTCGCCGCATTGGCTTTGATCTCCTTCTGCTTCTTCTTTTGCTCGTACTTAAACTTCGCATAATCAATGATCTTACATACCGGAGGATCCGCATTTGGGGAGATTTCGACCAAGTCTAAATCATTCTCCTGAGCGAGTTGAATGGCTTTTTCTGTCAGAAGTACGGCATTACCGCCCTCCACAAAATCACCCACTACACGAACCTCACGGACTCTGATCTTTTGATTGATCTTGTAAGGTTCTTCCTGTCTACCTCTTGGCTGCTGTGGTCTTTGATTCAAGTTAGCTACGTTTGTTTTAAATAAAATTGCCTGCAAATATCGGAATTATTTCGAATTCTAAAAATAGAATCCCATTTCTAGCCTATTCTTTGGCCAATGATTGAGAAATAATCCCTTGAAAATAACTAATAAACTCGGCTGGACTGAATACTCCCAGGTCTCCTTCCCCATGTTTTCGAACAGCCACCTTTCCTTCTTCCTGCTCTTTCTCCCCCACTATCAGCATGAAAGGCACTTTTTTCACTTCGGAATCACGAATCTTCCGCCCAATCTTCTCATCCCGGTTGTCAATTGTCCCCGTAATTCCAGCCTCATCCAAAATACCCTTCAATTCTTCCGCATAGGAAATAAATTTTTCAGAAATAGGTAGAATGTTGATTTGCTCAGGAGCAAGCCACAACGGGAAATCTCCAGCACAGTGCTCAATAAGTACTGCCACAAAGCGCTCCAGAGAACCAAATGGTGCTCTGTGAATCATCACAGGACGGTGTTTTTGATTGTCCGAACCGATGTATTCCAATTGGAATCGATCTGGTAGTTGGTAATCGACCTGTATGGTACCCAACTGCCATTTTCTACCCAATGCATCTTTCACCATAAAGTCGAGTTTTGGGCCATAAAACGCGGCTTCGCCCAACTCAGTGACGGTTTCCAAGCCTTTTTCTGCGGAAGCTTCAATAATAGCAGCTTCTGCTTTGTCCCAGGCCTCATCCGAACCGATGTACTTCTGCTTGTTTTCTGGGTCACGCAAGGAAATCTGCGCGGTATACTCACTGAATCCCAATGCCTTGAATACGTATAAGACCAAGTCAATTACCTTGATAAATTCCTCCTTCACCTGATCTGGACGGCAGAAGATGTGTGCATCGTCCTGAGTAAATCCTCGAACACGTGTTAATCCATGCAACTCCCCGCTTTGTTCGTAGCGGTACACGGTGCCAAACTCCGCATAGCGAATTGGCAAATCCTTGTAAGAACGCGGCTTGTATTTGTAGATCTCGCAGTGGTGCGGGCAATTCATCGGCTTCAACAAAAAGGACTCGCCCTCGTGTGGAGTCGTAATGGGTTGAAAGGAATCTTTGCCGTACTTTTCGTAGTGTCC
The DNA here is from genome assembly GCA_947458585.1 of Cyclobacteriaceae bacterium. Lineage (GTDB taxonomy): Bacteria > Bacteroidota > Bacteroidia > Cytophagales > Cyclobacteriaceae > Algoriphagus. The sequence goes on from CANGYY010000005.1 coordinate 4,475, forward strand.
AGAGGTTTCATACAATGCCTTGTGTCCGATATGTGGGGTGGTGACCTGCTGGTAGCCCGATTTATCTTGGGCTTTTTTCATAAATCCCACCAAGCGCTCACGCAATAAAGTGCCCTTAGGTAACCACAATGGAAGCCCCATACCTACCTTTTCAGAGAAGGTAAACAATTCCAATTCACGGCCTAACTTACGGTGATCGCGTTTTTTAGCCTCTTCCAAGAGCGTCAAGTAATCTTTCAACTCCTGAGCCTTCGGGAAGGTCACCCCATAGATACGGGTAAGCATCTTGCGCTTCTCATCCCCTCTCCAATAGGCACCTGCGATGTTGGTGAGCTTCACCGCTTTGATAAAACCGGTATTCGGAATGTGTGGTCCACGGCAGAGGTCTGTAAAATTGCCCTGCTCGTAAAAGGTAATCGTGCCGTCTTCCAAGCCCTCCAAAAGGTCCAATTTGTACTCATCGCCTTTCTGTTGGAAATAGCCGACAGCATCTTTCTTGGAAATTTCCTTGCGGATATAGTCTGACTTGAGTCTTCCCAACTCAAGCATTTTGTTTTCAATTTTCTCTAGCTCCTCCCCGTCTAACTTGTGGTCCCCAAAGTCTACATCGTAGTAAAATCCGGTTTCAATGGATGGTCCAATGCCCAACTTTACCCCTGGATACAAGGCTTCCAAAGCCTCTGCCATCAAGTGCGCGGAGGAATGCCAAAAGGTACTCTTGCCATCAGTATCGTTCCAGGTAAGCAACTGCAAACTAGAATCTTCGGTAATGGGACGCGTGGCATCCCAAACTTGTCCGTTTATTTTGGCTGCAAGAACATTCCGAGCCAAACCCTCGCTGATACTTGCAGCAATCTGTAGTCCGGTAATGCCTTGATCGTAGTTCCTCACCGATCCATCGGGAAGGGTAATCTGAATTTGTTTGGTCATCGTGTTTTTTTTACTGCCTATACAAACAGGCTGTGGATTAAGCTGCAAATATGCACAAAAGCGATTCCCTACGGAAAAAATTGAGGTGTAAAGGAGGAAAGAATCTTATAAAATTACCTGAGCACTGACTTTAATATGGAAAGGTCTAGCTTCTGGCAAATCCAAATAAGTCATGCGGTGAAAGAAATCTACCCGGAAAAAACGAAATATATTCTCAATCCCATAGCCCAACTCTACGTAAGGAACCTTGGGATCCAAACGACCAAAGGAATCTAAGATCCTACCATCTGGTGCGGTTTGTGGTAAATTGAAGAGATTTTGGTCTCGCACTGACCCCATCAATACGTTCGCATTGCCCACCATTCTCCACTTCAATTTCTTCACAACTGGAATAGAGTTGAACAGAAAACCTTCAAAAGATTGTCGGTAGCGAAGACTCACAAATCGATCGGAAGCAAACTCGTTGAAATTCATCGTATTGAATGCTGCCGTGGTGTAAAACAAAGTTTCATTCCCCAAATGGTTCTTCAATAAAGGATAAGGTACCTCACCCCATATTTTTCCAGCATCTATTTCGTAGCGCCCTACTCCCAACAGTCCCAAATTGATGCGGTGATAGACGTAGAAATTGAGTTTGGCGTAATCTAAGGATGAACCTAGGTTAGGAATTCCTTGAGCATAATTTAATTCTACTATAGGCCATTTGATTGAACCTAGGGATGCACGTGTATTGTCGTTAATCAAAATGATTTCATCACGGCCATAACGAATTCCTGCTCGGATTTCTGTGGCTTGGAAACTGGATTTTAAAACCTTAGAGCCCTGTTCATAATAGTAAAAATCAAAAAGGGGATCAAATTGACTCTTGTTCAAACTCGAGGTTACCAAGAAACCTTTAAAGAATTCACGCTGAAAGGTAATCCGTTGGTTTGTCGAAACGAAAGGTCGACGAAGGGTACCAAACCGGCTTGCTGCCAAGAAAATGGAATTCCCTTCCAGATTTTCCATCTCCAAGCCCACCTGATCCAGTTCACGTCCGACTCGGACACCCAATGTAGTCCAATGCCTTCTGGAAAGGATCCAAGTGGATGCAAATTTGTATTTCCATCGTTGGTCCTTGGTCCCATAGGCCCCGTAGCCTTCCACTAGAAAACGATTGGAAAAGGAGTAATTGGTACGCATCCCAAATCCAAAACGTAGCCCCTCTACATTGTTGTAATTGCCAAACTCGGTCCAGGGGCCCAAATCTAGTTTCTTTACCGGTAGGTAACCTGTAGCAAAAAACTTCAGTGATTCCGAATAAAAGCGGATGATTGGAATTTTTTTCAGCGTATCCACCATCTGCAAAACTGCCAACTCCTCCTCGCTCAAAGGATCAGGCCGCCTGTTTTTCCAGTAATCAGTGGAGACTTGCCCAAAATCAGGTTTCAAGACCACCGCCTGGTCAAAAAAGGAGGTTTCCAAGGGCTGATTGACCACAATGCTATCTGTAGCGGTATAAAACTTGGCCAATAAACCCGCAGAATTACCGGTCAGTTGGCCAATTTTAAGCAATACACGTGTTTTGGAAGGCATCAAGGCACCCGCAGTTGTTGGGACCAGCTCTTGTTGGATTTTGATTCGCTCCACAAAGTTCAAATTGGCCGCTTTTGGGATGGTCAAATCGACCTGCTTGAGGGAATAATCATCTTTCTTGATCCAAATCGTACCCGTGAAGGCTAAATCTTGCTCACGGCGGGGATATACCTGGAGTTTGTAGCAGCTATCCTGTCCTACCAACACATCTTCCAATAAATCGTAGTCGTAATAGGTCTTCCATCCATCTGCAATGGGTGAAATAAAGTCCTTGTTGAGGATTTGTAGCCAATTACTGTAAAAGTTATACTCCTGAAAAACAGACCCCGTAATTTGTGAAGTTGTGGACCCGTCTGTGATCCCTACTCCTGTTACCTTGGTCTTTTCAATGACCTCTTTCCGCAATTCGGGATTGTTGCGGTAGTAAAAAGAAGAAACGGTTTCCGAAAAAAATACAGGCAAGATCTTCTCTCCTTCTTCGTTGGTCAATTGTCGGATGCTATCCAATACGGCAGTGACCGAACGTACAGACTTCCGTTGGTTAAACTCTTCTGAAAGGTTATCGATGTCCAGTTCGATTTTGGTGTAGTTTTTTGTTTGGTAGGCACCAAGCTTTCGCTTGTCGTATTCATCTCTTTTGGATACCGCCTTCCGAATCACTTCAAAAGCCGGATTTTCGCCTGCTTCAAACACGAAAGTTCCCAACTCAAAAGCTACCGGCCAAAGTTGAAAATTGAGGGTTTGTTCTGGAGTTTTAGTCAAAATCTTGGATTGTGTCGTATAACCAAGATAGCTGACGCTAAGGCTATCTCCGATTGAATTTGCATTAAACTGGTAGTTCCCTTCAAAATCTGTAGTAGTTCCTGATGTCTTACCCTTTAAATAGACACTCGCAAATGCAATTGGATCGCCTGTTTCCGCATCTGTTACCTTTCCTTTGAGGGTGTACTGCCCAAAAGAAACCGAAGTGATCAGAAGAAATAGTCCTAGAAATAAAAATCGAAGCATGAGTCGATACACGAATCCAAAATTTGAGGACACAAAGTTAGGAGATATTTTCGAGCCGTTTTTTTTTACTTCAAAACATGCCCTCTCATTTTTTTATGACTGATTTTCAAGTTGAAAAGTTCAAAAACAAACTGAATAGTATCATCTATTCCTTCAGAACGTATATTTGCATCCTAGTTTTTCGCACATGCTTTACGATGTTGTATTTGTAGGTGGTGGTATTGTCGGACTGGCATCCGGATACAAATTGATCAGTGACCGTCCTGATTTGAAAATTGCCATTTTAGAGAAAGAGAGCCAATTGGCCCAGCACCAGACGGGTAATAACTCGGGAGTAATCCATTCTGGCTTAAACTACAGCCCAGGTTCCTTGAAAGCCATCAACTGTATCAAAGGATACCAAGAATTGGTCAACTTCTGCGAAGAAGAAAAAATCCCCTTCGAGATCACGGGAAAAGTAGTCGTAGCTACTCGAGAATCTCAGCGGCCAATCTTAACTATGCTTTTGGAAAGAGCCTTGCAAAATGGCTTAAAAGGTACCCGAAATATCAGCTTAGAAGAATTAAAGGAACACGAACCCTATTGCTCTGGTATTGGAGCTATCCATGTTCCTCAAACAGGAATCGTAGATTACCTGAAGGTAGCCATGGCCTTGGGGCGGAAATTTATGCAACAAGGAGGAAGCATTTTTTTAGATCATAAGGTATTGAATATCAACCATAAAGATTCTATCAATTACATTGAAACATCAAAAGGTACTTACCAAGCCAAGTTGGTGGTTAATTGCGCCGGATTGTACTCAGATAAAGTAGCTCGGATGAATGATGAATCTATCAACGATGTCAAGATCATTCCTTTCCGTGGTGAATACTACAAAATTAAAAAAGAACGGGAGTACTTAGTCAAGAACCTAATCTACCCTGTTCCAGACCCTAACTTCCCATTTTTAGGAGTTCACTTTACGCGAAAAATAATGGGGGGTATAGAAGCTGGCCCCAATGCGGTGCTGGCTTTTATGCGGGAAGGCTATAAAAAATCACAGGTAAACTTTGCAGAGTTGGCTGAAATATTGGCCTGGCCTGGATTTCAGAAAGTGGCTGGAAAGTATTGGAAAACTGGTTTTGGTGAATTGTACCGCTCTTTTTCCAAATCCGCCTTTACCAAGGCCCTTCAGGAACTAATTCCCGAAATCCAAGAATCTGACTTGGTAGAGGGAGGTGCGGGTGTACGTGCTCAAGCATGTGACCGAACTGGTGGTCTTCTAGATGACTTTGTGATCCGAGAATCGGAGTTTGCAATTAATGTACTTAATGCACCCTCACCAGCCGCTACCAGTTCCCTAGCTATTGGAGGTACGGTTGCAGAAATGGTGCTCAAGCGATTCTAATTCGCTAATGCTATAGAATTTTCCTTCCCAGTAAATCAATTAGGGTTGAGTCAAAAATTCAAGCAAGCGGTACTCCGCATAGTTAAATTCAGAACCCGATATCGTAAATCCAGTATGCCCTCCTCGCTTGGGCATCTCCAAAAATAGATCTGGACTTCCTTGGGCAAATTCAATTGGGTAACATTCCTGACCCAGTAAGGGATCGTTGGCTGCATTCAAAATCAAGGTAGGGACAGTTATCCTCTTCAAGTGCGTATGTGGACTTGCCTGCTCGTAAAAGTCAGCTGCATTCTCAAATCCATGTAGTTTGGCCGTGTAATGAGTATCAAATTCATCAAAATCCCGTACATGTGGCAGCCGTTCCAAATCGATCAAACCTGGATACTGCTTTCCTTTTGCCTCCATTTTCTTTTTCAACTTCCCTAGAAACTTCTGGTTGTAGAATCGATTGACTGGACGCCGTAGGGTGGCTGCACTGGAGGGCAAATGCACTGGCGTAGAATATACTGCAGCTTTTTTCAGGTTGGAGGGAACATCCCCCCCTTTCTTTCCCAAGTAATTGAGTGTTTGCGCCCCACCCATGCTGATACCTGCCAAGAAAAGTTCGGAATAGCGGGTTGAAGAAAGTACATGCTGAACGACCGTATCCAAATCCTGACTGGAACCATGATGATACAGCACCGGTTGCAGGTTTAGCTCACCCTCAGCCCCACAGGAACGATTGTTCCACACCAACACATCGATGCCCTGTTGATTAAACAATTTGACCAAAGCTCGGGCATAATGACGCTGAGAATCCCCCTCTAGCCCATGAGAAACAATTAAAAGCCGCTCTCCGCCAACTTTTGACCAATCCAAGTTCAAAAAATCCCCATCTGGGGTATCGATTTTTTCTCGTTCATAGTTGACGCCTTCAATCTTTCTCCAAATACTGGGAATAATGGTTTCGAAGTGACCATTCAGGTAAAGAAGCGGGACTTGGGTGTAAGAAGAAGAAAGGATTGGCATGGAAAACGGTGTGAAAACTTCAACTCAACTTCATTTTTAGGTAACCTACAAGTAGTGGTAAACTACTAATTTTCAATTCATTAATGTACTCATAGAGTTAAAGGGGATTAAATTTGAAAAAGAAGGCAATGCGTATTGCCTTTTTTTTTGCCCTTTTAGCTCTTGGGGATCCCATTACACGCCTCAACTTCGCTGCGCAGACTTGCCCGCCAAGTATCCTGTGGTCCAGGCCGCCTGAAAGTTGAACCCACCCGTGATCCCATCTAGATTTAGAACCTCCCCAGCAAAATAAACCCCTGGATGAAGTCGGCTTTCCATGGTTTCTGGATGGATTTCATCCAAGGCCACTCCTCCAGCAGTAACAAATTCCTCTTTGAAGGTAGTCTTCCCCTGCATGGCGACAGGGTAGCAGAATAAACACTGCACTAACTTGTTCTGCAATTTCTTGGCAAGTTGACCGAAAAGCTGCGCCTCTGAAATATCGGCTTGCATGCAGAAATGCTCCCAAAGTCGTGCAGGTATCCCAAAAAGTGGATGGGAATAAACTTTTCGGTTAGGATGAAGTAATGCATAGCCGGTCAGCTGCTCTGAGTAGGCCTGCTCACTCAAGTCTGCATTCCATTGAATAATTGCCCGAGCGCGGTACTGCTGTTCATGCAGCCAATCGGCACCAAAAGCCGAAAGTTTGAGCACTGCAGGACCACTGATACCCCAATGGGTAATGAGGATAGGACCTCGGTAACTGAGTTTGGTTCCCTCCAACTTCACCACCGCATCTCCCATCGATACCCCCATCAATTCACGGATGGGTTCTTGGGGAGTATTAAAAGTAAATAGTGAAGGTATGGGTTTTATTAATTTATGCTTCAATAGGTTAAGGTAATCGTAAGCTCCCAAATTTGGATGCCCGCCAGAGGCCACAATAACCTTGGAAACGGCAACTTCTCCTCGATCTGTAATTAGGATATAACCTTGATCCTTCCGCTGTATGGATTTTATTCCATTGGAGACCTGAATCTGAACTCCAAGCTTTCTGGCTTCATCTTCCAAGCAGTTGACGATGGTCTGGGAGCTATTGGATTTGGGAAAAACCCGTCCATCCTCCTCAATTTTCAAGGATACGCCCCTAGATTCAAACCAAGAGAAGGTATCGGGGATTGAAAAATGAGCGAAGGCTTTCTTCAAAAACTTTTCTCCTCTAGGGTAATTTTTCACCAGTTTGGAGATTTCAATCGGTCGATGGGTCACATTGCATCTTCCCCCTCCTGAGATCTTCACCTTGGAGAGTAGCTTGGGGGATTTTTCAAAAAGAAGTACCCGTATTCCAGGTCCACTGGAGTGGATGGCCGCAAAAAAACCCGCAGCGCCTCCTCCAATTACAGCAATGATCACGTAGAAAGGATTAATTCAAGACCAAAAATCAGCATCTTTTCGTGGAAGCGAAAGGGTTCGCTCCTATTTTTTATGGAATTCTGCGACCCTTTTTGACTTGTTGAAAGTGGAAATGGAGAAATATTTTCAAGAAGTCTGTCATTTTTCTTGAAGGAACGATTTTCAGTTGCTTACTTGCCAAAAAATAACTCCCCTTGAAAGCTTTTATCTGTACTTTTTTCCTTCTTCTTGGTCTGCAAGGTTTCTTTGCTAGCAATGGTTATGCACAAGTTAACCTAGGGCAAACGGATCGCTGGATGAAAGGAGCCTTGGCCGCCATGGAGCGGAGTGACTACCAAACTGCCAACTCCATCTTTCGAAATCTGATTGATTCAGGCCTTCCGCTACCTGAGGAGATGCCTTACTATTTTTCAGAGACTCTTTTTTATCTTGGGCAATACGACAATAGTCAAAATTTTGTCAATAAATACCTGGAATTAACTGGATTTACAGGTCAAAACTACGAGTCTGCGACACGTCTCCAGGAGAAACTTAAGGCTCCTTTGGCACAGATTTTAGCCTGTGAACTGTGCGATCGACGTGGCTATCGTTACGAAAATTGCACGACCTGCTTGGGTAAAAAACAAACCGAACAGGCCTGCTCCTACTGCAAAGCAAAGGGTGTGGTGGGCTGTAGCCGCTGTGGTGCATCCGGCATGATTAAAAAGGTGAACGTTTTTAACCTCGTGGATTTTTACGAATGCGAACGCTGTGGGGGCAAAGGCCGATTAACCTGTCCCTCCTGCTCTGGTAGTGGGAAGGAAATAAGTGCCTGCAAAACCTGTGAGGGTAGCGGAAAAACCCCATCTACTGTTCTTTGCAACCATGAACCACACGTGCACAGCGAGGAAGTAAAAAAGTAAGGATAGGTTTTAGTTGCAGTATTTTTCCAAATTCTCAGCAGCACCTGGGTAATCCAATGCAGCGGCCAATTTGAAGTCCTCACAAGCCTCTTTGGTTCGTTCCAAAGCTATCTTTAGCAATCCGCGATTCAAATAAGCTTGTCCAAATTCCTTGTCTAACTGGATGGCATTGCCATAGGCTTTGAGCGCATCTTCCGGCATGCCCAATTGGTGTAAAGCCCTACCTTTTAAGAATGAAGCCATGGCTGGAGCACCCGGAATCTCCTCGGCTTTAGTGGCATAAAGCAAGGCGCTTGCATAGCTTTTTTGCTCAAGTTGTATAGTAGAAAGGCTCAGGAGCACCTGAAAATTCTTTGGATCGAGGTTGAGCGCTTGCTCGAAGTCTGCTTGCGCTTCAAGCATTTTCCCTAATTCTTGGTAGGCTCTACCCCTACCGTAAAGTAGGTCTAAATCTGTAGGATTGGTTTCCAGGGCTTCCGTATAACCAGTAACGGCCGCGGAAAAATCTCCTTTGTTAAACGCAGCATCCCCTGGACTTACATTAGGGGACCCTGAACACGCAGAAAGACTAGATCCTATCAGCAAGGTCAAGAAGTAAATAGCTATTTTATTCATGGGGAGAATTAAACAGCCACGTTGTTTTCGCGAAGCGCGTCATTCAAGGAAGTCTTCAAGTCAGTGGATGCTTTTCGCTGTCCGATGATCAAGGCACAAGGAACCTGATAGGTACCAGAAGGGAAGTCCTTCGGAATTGTACCCGGAATCACTACAGATCGTGGCGGCACGTAGCCCTTGTATTCTACAGGAGAAGGGCCGGTTACATCAATAATTTTTGAGCTTGCAGTCAAGGTTACCCCAGCTCCAATTACGGCCTCTTTGCCAATTCGAACCCCTTCTACTACGATCACTCGGCTTCCGATAAAGGCACCATCCTCCACAATTACCGGCGCTGCTTGCACCGGCTCGAGTACGCCGCCTATCCCTACACCGCCACTTAAATGCACGTTTTTGCCGATTTGGGCACAGGATCCGACGGTAGCCCAGGTATCTACCATGGTGCCTGAATCCACATAAGCGCCAATATTCACGTAGCTAGGCATCATCACCACTCCTGAAGCCAAGTATGCCCCGTAGCGAGCGACTGCATGCGGTACCACGCGTACGCCCTGTGCGGCATAGTTGGTTTTCAAGGCCATCTTGTCGTGAAATTCAAAAGGCCCTACCTCGATAGTCTGCATTTTTTGGATGGGGAAATACAAGATAACTGCCTTTTTGATCCAGTCATTGACGATCCATTCTCCAGCTTCTGTAGGCGTCGCTACGCGGAGTTTTCCAGTATCTAAGTCTGCAATAATACTTCGGATGGCATCTTGGGTCGCTGCCTCTTGCAGGAGTTCACGATTTTCCCAAGCGAGTTCAATGGTAGATTTTAGATCCATGGGTTTTGAATTTATAAGAACTTCCAGGTCTTACCGGAAGCGTTAGGTTTAGATTTGAGAACGCGAATCAAACAAATCCCAATGGAAGTTCATAGGGATTTAATAGAAAGAGTTGAAATAGGGCAGATTTCAAACCAGTCAAATCGCGCCCACAAGGTTTTTCATTACTTCAAACTAGGAGAGTATTTTTTTGTTTGCATGCCGAATTAAGGAAAATCCAAGGTGCTAAAATTTTGGATCATTCACCCTCCAAAACAGATCTTCATAGCCTCTCCATTGAATCATTTTTTCAAGAAAGATTTCCCAAAATCCTCTCCCAAAAGGAGGTCATTATTTCCAGATTCCCTCACTTTTTTTTAAACACCCAGCACGAATTCTCCTCAGTACCTAGAGTTGACAGTGGAAAAGTCTGCAGGCAGGAGTTCCAATCAAGCCCGGATTAGCACTAGGTTATTTAAGTCACTAAATAATTATTATTCAAGTAAATAGCCGTTTATTTAGACATGACTATATTTTATTTCAGAGTATTCTAAATCCTAATCCCCAATCAAATTGGAGTTTTCCACAATCGATTTAGTTGTATAAAACTTTATTTTTAGATTAATCTAATTTTAATTTTATATTTGCCTTATTATTACCTTGCACCATGGAATTAACAACCGCAGAAGAGAACTACCTCAAAGCCATCTACCACCTCTCGGAAGAGGGAAAAAAAAGTGTGTCCACCAACGACATCGCCGCCTCTATCCAAACCAAGCCTGCCTCGGTTAGCGACATGCTCCGCAAGCTGGGAGAAAAAGAAGTGATCCAATACCGTAAATACTACGGGCTCCAAATCACGGAGCTTGGAAAGCGCCTCGCTCTCCAAACCATCCGCAAGCACCGACTGTGGGAAGTCTTCTTGGTAGACAAATTGCATTTTGCTTGGGATGAGGTACATGAAGTAGCTGAGCAATTGGAACACATCCAGTCTACCCTACTCATCGAGCGTCTGGACGCTTACCTCAACTACCCCAAGTTTGATCCCCATGGTGACCCTATTCCTGACGAATATGGAGACGTGCGCTCCCGACCTCGTATCGCATTGAACGAGATGAACATCGACCAAGGCGGACAAATCGTGGCGGTCAAAGACAGTTCGGCAGCATTTCTCCGCTACTTGGACAAGGTCGGTGCATACATCGGTGCCCGCATCAAGGTCCTCGACAAGGTAGAATTTGATGGTTCGGTAGAGATCCTAGTCGATCAAAAAAAGACCCTCTTCATGTCCAAGGATGTAGCCAGCAATATTCTCGTTCTTCAATCATGATACGTGTAGCCCACATTTTTTTGATTACCCTTCTTTTTTGGAGCTGTACCTCAGCTTCCAAGTCTACCCGCACTAAACCCTTGATTGTAGCCACGACCAGCATCTTGGCCGATGGCATTCAAGCCCTAGTAGGTGATCAAGCAGAAGTCGTAGCCCTGATGCCAGCTGGCGTCGATCCCCACCTGTACAAGGCTTCTGTTAGAGATTTGGACCTGCTGACGCAGGCCGACCTGGTGGTCTATCATGGGCTGTATCTCGAGGGGAAAATGACCGAGATTTTTGAGAAACTCGCCAAGCAACAGGCCCTAATTGATGTGTCCAAGGGCATTCCGACCGATCGACTCATTCGATCCGGTCCAGAGTCACACAGTGTCGATCCCCATGTCTGGTTTGACATATCCCTCTGGTCAGCTGCCCTAGCCTATGCCAGCCAGGAACTTCAAATCTGGCAGCCTTCCTGGCAGCCACAACTCCAAGCAAATACCCAAGCGTACTTGCAGCAACTAGATTCGCTCGATCAACGCACCAAGGCCCAGGTACAGGAATTGGTCCAGCGCAAACAAGTCCTAGTGACAGCACACGATGCTTTCGCTTATTTTGGTAAGGCTTACGGACTTCCGGTCTATTCCCTCCAAGGGCTCTCGACACTGAGTGAACCGGGATTACGGGACCTCACCGAATTGATCGCGATCATTCAAACCTACCAAGTGAAAGCTATTTTTGCCGAGCAAACCATCTCTCCCAAGGCGCTTCAAGCCGTAGCCCGAGGGGCAGCAGAAAAAAATCAAGTGGTCAAACTGGCCGGCCCCTTGTATACGGATAGCCTCGACGCGCCGAATACCCCTGCTGGAACCTACATCGGCATGTTTGAAACCAATCTTCAACTTATTTACAGCCAACTTCTCCCATGATCACACAGGTACCCCACCCCGTCTTAGAAGTGCATGACCTCACGGTCAGCTACGACCAGCAGCCCGTGCTTTGGAATGTGGACTTGAGCCTTCCAGCAGGCCAATTGATTGGCATCCTTGGCCCCAATGGAGCCGGCAAATCCACACTCATCAAATCCATCATGGGATTGATCCCGCCTACCTCGGGCTACATCAAAATTTTTGATAAGGCACTGCCCGAAGTGCGCTCGCGAATCAGCTACGTTCCCCAGCGGGAATCTGTGGATTGGAACTTCCCCGCATCCGTCTTGGATGTGGTCGTGATGGGTACCTATGGAAAGTTGGGACTATTTCGCCGTCCCGGCAAAAAGGAGGTGCAAATCGCCCAAGAAGCTTTGGAACAAGTGGGCATGACTGCCTTTGCCAACCGACAGATCTCTGAACTCTCTGGCGGGCAGCAGCAGCGGGTGTTTATTGCACGTGCACTGGCTCAGCAAGCAGATTTGTACTTGATGGACGAACCCTTTGCAGGGGTGGATATGTCCACAGAAACCGCCATTTTCCAGTTGCTCCAGGACATGGCTCGTGCTGGCAAAACTGTGCTGGTGGTCCATCACGACATCCATAGCGCCATGAACTTCTTTGAATGGGTGATCATGCTCAACTTGCACCTGGTGGCTTCCGGCCCCAAGGACCAAGTGATGACGGAAGAGCTACTCCGCAAGACCTACGGTGGGAAACTCAACTTGCTCACCCAAGTAACCGATTTGATTCGTCAACAAGACTTCAACCCATTGAAAAGCTGATATGGAAGACTTTCTGTACTTCTTCACCTTTCAAGATCCTTCCATCACCTGGGTGGTGCTGGGCATCACGCTGCTGGGGATTGGATCAGCCTACGTGGGTACCTTTTCTTTTTTGGACAAGAAAGCACTTCTCGGTGATGCCATCTCCCACGCGGTACTTCCTGGGATATGCTTGGGTTTTGTCTTGGCAGGAGAAAAAGACCCGCGCTACATCGTTGCTGGCGCCTTCCTGTCAGGTGCCTTGGCTACCTTTTTGTCTTCCTGGCTCAAGCAAAACACGAAGCTGAGTGAGGACAGCATCATCGCCAGCATCCTTTCCGTATTTTTTGGGATTGGGATTGTCGCTTTGACCGCAATTCAAAAATCTGGAAATCCCGAAGTTGCTGGGCTCAATTCCTTCATTTTCGGAAATGCCATCGGCATCGCGGAAGCCGATCTTTTCCTATATGGAGGCTTGTCCATGGCCATTTTACTTGTGCTGACTCTGTTTTTGAAGGAGTTTCGCTTGATGGTTTTTGATCCTGGATTTGGCAAGGCAATCGGATTCCCGATGAAGGGCATCCGCTTTGTCTTCAATGTACTCTTGATTTTAGCCGTGGTCATCGGCATCCAAGCCATCGGCGTGGTCTTGATGGCAGCCCTACTGATCACTCCGGGCGCTGCAGCGCGGTTTTGGACTGACCGCTTGCAACCCTTGCTCCTGCTTGCCGCCTTCTTCTCCATTCTATCTGGGATCCTAGGTACCTACGTTTCTTTTGTGCTGCCTCAGATGCCCACAGGCCCCTGGGTGGTGGTTTTCTTGTCCTTGATTGCGCTGCTTTCCTTTATCTTTTCCCCAAAAAGCGGGATTATTCGACGTTTCCTTGCCCGACGCAGCTACCTCAACAAAACCCATCGGGATCACCTGATGAAAGCGCTATTCAAAGCCAAAGAAGCCAAACGGGAGCTACTGACCTTGGAAGAAATTCGTGCTTTATACCCTTTTCACAAAAAAGAAATTGAACATTCCCTTCAGGTATTGACTAAGCAAGGCCTAGTCCTTCAAGAACCTCAAGGAGTACGACTCAGTCCACAAGGTACTTCGGATGCGATGCGAATTGTTCGTCTCCATCGTTTGTGGGAAGTGTACCTCAACGAGTCCATGAACATTGCTCCTGACCACGTGCACGAGTCTGCAGAGCAGATGGAGCACCTCCTGACTCCGGAATTGGAAGCTCTGCTGGAGCAGCGCCTCAACTATCCTACCCTCGATCCACACCAAGAAACTATCCCCAGAGAATCCCATGACGCTTGACACCAATGCCTTTCTGATTATCCTCACAGGAGCCTTGATTGCAATCTCTTGTGGGTTTTTGGGCGTATTTCTCTTGCTCCGTAAAATGTCCATGACCGGTGATGCCATCTCCCATGCCGTACTTCCAGGCATTGTGATCGGCTTCTTTGTATCCGGAAGTCAGCGCAGTTTGGAAGTCATCATCGGAGCAGGCCTACTCGGCATCCTCTCTACATTGATGATTGATGCGCTACGCAAAAAAGCCAAAGTGCAGCTCGATGCTTCCATAGGTATCACCTTCACGCTCCTTTTTGCCATCGGCATCATCCTGATCAATCTTTTTGCCTACAAGGTAGACCTGGACCAGGAATGTGTACTTTATGGTGAAATAGCCTACCTGCCCATCGACCTCTGGATCACCCCAAGTGGGATCAATCTAGGCCCCCGGATCACTTGGTTGGCTGGGCTTAACTTCTTTTTAGTCACTGGATTTGTCTACTTACTGTTTAAAGAATTGTCCCTGACCAGTTTTGACGAGCATTTTAGTTCCGCCATCGGCATTCCTGCCAAAGGCGTAAATCTGGCGCTGATGAGCATGGTGTCCTACACCACGGTCTCCAGTTTTGAATCTGTAGGAGCCATTTTGGTGGTGGCTTTGTTGGTGGTTCCACCATCCACCGCTTACCTCTGGACCAAGAGTTTGATCCCCCTACTTCGCCTCACTGCAGCCTTAGGAATTTTAATTGCCATTTTGGGATACTATCTTGCCTACTGGATCGACAGTTCCATCGCAGGCATGATGGTAGCCGTAGCCGGCGCCTTCTTCTTTGGCAGTGCCTTAATTAGAGGCAATTGGCCAATGGGTTTGCGCGGAACCTCCCGCTCTGCTCCTGCGTTTGAATCTTGAACACATCCCTATGAAAGCATTTTCACTCGTTTTTCTCCTGGTTCTGCTGCATCTGAACCTGCAAGCCCAAGACCAAATCCAATGGATGAAGTTTGAGGAGGCCATCGCTGCCAATGAAAAGAATCCAAAAATGATCTTGGTAGACGTCTATACCGACTGGTGTGGCTGGTGCAAAAAGATGGATAAGGAGACCTTTACCGATCCCAACGTGATAGCACATTTTCAGAAGAATTTTTATGCAGTGAAGCTTAATGCAGAAAATACGAATCGGAGCTTTCAATTTATGGGCAAAACCTTTACCGAAGCCCAGATGGCCGCTGCCATGCGGGTCAATTCTTACCCCAATTTTGTAGTGATCGAGCCAAGTTTGCAAAATATCGCCCAGCTTCCAGGCTACAGGGATCCAGCAGCTTTCCTAGCTGGATTAGCAGATTTGATTGATAAAGCATTTAAAAAGACCCCATGAGTTTCACCCTTTCGGAGCGAGACGATACCATTATTGCCTTAGCCACCCCACAGGGCGTAGGTGCTATAGCCGTGATTCGCATTTCAGGCAAAGATGCCATTCGTGTATGCAATGAGGTGTTTTTCGGAAAAAATCTGGAGGAGCAACCCTCCCATACGATTCACTTGGGCACGATCCGCGATGGGGAAAAGATCATCGACGAAGTACTCGTATCCCTATTCAAAGGACCTCGATCCTTTACCAAGGAAAATGTAGTGGAGATCTCCACACATGGCTCTTCCTACATTGTCAATCAGGTGCTGAAGCTATTTGTGCGCAAGGGTATTCGACTGGCCAAGCCTGGAGAATTTACGCAGCGTGCCTTCCTGAATGGGCAGTTTGACTTGGCTCAAGCAGAGGCTGTTGCCGACTTGATCCACTCCGACTCCGAGAGCAGCCACCAAGCCGCACTCAATCAGATGCGCGGTGGCTTCAGTTCCGAGATTCAGGAGCTCCGCAACCAGCTCATTCACTTTGCTTCGATGATTGAATTGGAACTCGACTTCTCTGAAGAAGATGTAGAGTTTGTCAGCCGAGAGGGACTTCGCCAACTCGTGGAACGTATTCTGCGGCTCGTGGAAGAATTGATTCTAAGTTTTGACCTGGGCAATGTCATCAAAAATGGCGTACCCACGGTAATTGCAGGAAAGCCCAATGCAGGCAAGTCTACCCTATTGAATGCGCTACTCAATGAAGAAAAGGCCATCGTCTCCGATATTGCGGGCACGACGCGAGACTTTATTGAAGACGAACTTAGTTTGGGTGGAGTGATCTTCCGATTTATCGATACCGCTGGCCTTCGGGAAACCAGCGACACCATCGAGGCCATTGGGGTAAGCCGCACACAGGAAAAGATGCGGACCGCCTCCCTAATTCTGTACCTATTTGACTTGAGCGCTACCGACCTGGTGGAAGTACATCAGGATCTAAATAAATTAGATAACCTGGGGGTCCCTTACCTTAAAGTGGGAAATAAGCTGGATGCAGCTAAAAAGAATATTGTTAAGGAATTACAGCATAAACATCCCGACATGTTGTTTATTTCGGCGGGGAATAAGGAGAACTTGGAATTGCTGAAGGTGCGCATCCTAGAGCTAGTCAATTTGGATAAGTTCCGCACCGGAAATACCGTCGTGACCAACGTGCGTCACTACGACAGTTTGATCAAGACTCGTGAGTCCTTATTGGAAGTACTGGGAGGCTTGGATCAATTGGTGACCAACGATTTTTTAGCGATGGATATTCGCCGTGCACTGCACTACCTGGGTGAGATCACCGGGGAAGTAACCACAGACGATTTGCTGGCCAATATTTTCAGTAAGTTCTGTATCGGGAAGTAGAGTCCTTTTATTAAGTGTCCCAAGCAAGAACCTCTTGATTAATGTAGGTATTCCCATAATATTCATTTGGTCGGATTTCCTTATGTTTTTCAAAATCAATATAAGGTTGGTAACAAAATGGGCATCTCAAGGGATTGTAGTATTTAAATTCACCTTGATTATTTGATGGTTTTGGTAATTTAGATTCTAATTCTCTCAATACAATATCATTGTCAGGACTTGATAATTGATTAGGTAAATTTTCGATTGATTCGTAGCGTACAACCAAAGTCTCGCTACTATCACTTGAGTAAAAATATTGGACCTTAGCAAAACCTGCATGAAAGTGTTGAATGGTAAAACTACGTTGACAAGTATCACAAATACATATGGTTCTTACTCCACTTGGAGTAACTGTACCACTAAAATGGAGTCCCCTTTCGAATAAGCCCTTACCCTCTAAAGCTTTATTAAATTCTTTTTTATTAGACAGGAAAAAAGGTTGAATTCTTACAGCCTCATAGTCTTTATCTTTCCAATCTGGAAATTCGGTCGAACTTTTGGAAATAATACCATCTATCATTACTCCGCTATTTGGTAATACTCTAATACTACAGTGTAAATATTGATTTGTTAAATCCGGATTTCCCTTTAGTGTTTCTATCCTAATTGTAAGCACAATAGTATTGTCCTCAAGAATATTTAAGACCGGAGATGGCTCCAAAAATTTTATTACCGTTCTTAATTCTTCGGGTTTTTCAAAATTTTCTTCTTGATTATTTATATTTATATTATTTTCTACACAATTGATTCTCATTTTTTTAGTAAAATTTGATTAAAAAAGTTGTGCACAAAGTGACTGCTTAAGAATTATACTTTTTTCGTTGGCTTATCAAATTCGTCCATTGTCATGGTTTTTACCGGCCCGTCTTCAAATATTTGATCTGGGGTATTAGCATAGACAACAGTTTCATTTGTTATTTTCCCTTTAGGGATTAGGGATTTCATCAAACTCTCTCTTGGGATTGCTTGAACTACAGCCTCAGTCATTCCACCTAAGGTGAAACCACCTGCAACCCATTCATTTACTAATGCTCCAGTTTCATTACCTGTAGCCATTGAAAGAAAAGGTTTATTATTTTCTAAATTAAGATCGAGAGGCTTTGGTATCCTCCATCTAACCATCTCTTTATTAGGGTTCCAGAGAGTTCGGGACCAATAACACTTCCCTATACCCAATTCATTCTCTAAAGTTATAATTCCTTCACCATTCATAGCTTTTTGATGAAGAGCCTCTGCTTCTGCAATTGGAGTTACAAAATTAGCATCCACCCCCCATCCTTTAAATTTTGGATCTTCAAGATCTCCTCTTATTTTCGCGCTTGTTTCTGGATCAATAAAAGCATGAGCTCCTTCTGCAAATTTTCCTAAATGCTTCGCTATTGCATCTTCGGTAAAAATATCCTCAGGCCTTGGGATCTTGGCTTTTGCTGCGACTACTTTTGCTAGATCTTCCTCACTTAAACTATCAATGAACCATTTATCCCAAGGATTAGCTGCCCTTGGTTTTGTGGCGGGACCTTCAGTACGGACTCCATCAACCTTTTCTGGCATATCTTGAACTATAGTTTCACCAAATAAACGAGCTTTCGCTGTAGTAATCTGCGCTTTGGTTAATCCAGTCTTTTTTTGTATTTCCCCAATAGGCTCATCCTGGCAATCCCTTACCATCGCTATATGCTCTGGGGTTACATTATTTTCTTTTGCAATTGCTTTTCCCTCATCGGAAAGTTGAACAGGTTGAGTTTTAGAAAATTGAAGTAAACTACCTTGTGTAAACTTTCCTTGCAAAACCTCTTGCCCTTTCTGTTGTACTACTCCTACTTCACTTCCTTTTTCTGTCGTTTTTCCAACTGAATTTGCTTTTTGTCCCAAAACATCCGCTTCTTTTTCTAAGCCACTGTCGTCATTGATGTTGACTTTATCTTTCAGCTGCACGGTAGGCTTTACACGCCCTTCTTTTTGTTGGACTACATGCCCTAGCTCGTGCGGGAGGTGCTTTTCTTGACCTGGTCCCAAATGAATATCCGTGCCT
This sequence comes from Cyclobacteriaceae bacterium, assembly GCA_947458585.1. GTDB lineage: Bacteria > Bacteroidota > Bacteroidia > Cytophagales > Cyclobacteriaceae > Algoriphagus. The sequence continues at coordinate 23,220 of CANGYY010000005.1, forward strand.
TGGGCATAAGCATGGGCTTGGAGTTGGGCTGGCTTGTCGGAGTTGCGATGCACCTTAACATCGTTGAGTGACAATCCTGAAATGGATTCCATACCTGATTTTAAGCCATCAGGTAGGCCAGTTTTATTTTCTTCCCGCTGGACAACAGTCTGTTGCGCAGAAGACATTTGGGAATTACTCCTTGCTTGCAATTGAGCGATGCGCGAAGAACTAGAAATTTGGGCAGATTTGGATTGAAGTTGTGTGATGCGACTTCTTGAACCTTGATCGTCTGCTGCTGCTTGAAGTTGTACAAGTTGAAAAGTGCTGGCTCTGGAATCTACATACTCCATCTCCCCAAGGCTGCTTGCTTCCTTAGGTTTTTGAACCGGAGTGGCTGTTTTATTTTTTTGTTCTATTGGAGCCTTAAAATCGCCCATTTACCAAAGGAAATGAAGGAAGAGAATTTTGAGATATTTCCCCAAACCCCTAAAAGGTAGGAGTTTATACTTCTTTAAAAAAGTATTTTAGAAAATTACATTTAAAAAAATACAAATTCAACATAGGTTAGTCAGTCAGGATAACGTTGACCTTGCCGCCGCATCGGAGGGATTTTTTTCTCGCTCAAAACCTGCCTTCCGCAGGCAGGCCACAGTCATACTTTTGAAAGTACTTTGTACTTACTACTTACTACTTCCTCCTCACCCCAACCTAAAAGACAAAGGAAGCGTCATGCGTGTGCGAACGACCTTTCCTTTGATCATTCCCGGAGACCATCTAGGAGAAATCTTGAAGACCCGAAGTGCCTCCTCATCACATCCTCCGCCGATGCCTCGTACCAACTTCACCTCTGTAACGGTGCCGTCGGTATTGACTACAAAGGACACCATTACAGTGCCTTGTATTCCTTTCATTCTCGCTGACGTGGGGTAAGTGAGGTTTTCAGATAGGTGGCGCTGCCAAGCCGGTAAGCCGCCAATCGGAGTTGGTGGCGTATCTTGATCATCAAAAAATGCTGTATTTTCTTGGCTTGGCTCTTGCCCCTCCGTAGGCGGGAGAAGTGCTACTGGCCTAAACTCTGGATTACTGCTATTCCCGCTAGGAACAGGTTCCCCCAACTTGAAGGTAAGCGGCAAACGCATGCGCGTACGAACAGCCTTACCCTCCCGCATGCCCGGTGTCCATTTTGGAGAGCCTTTGACGATCCGGATCGCTTCCTCGTCGCAACCTCCTCCAATAGATCGTAAGATTTCAAAATCTGATACCGTACCATCTGTATTCACCACAAAGGCAACGATGACAGTTCCTTCTATGCCCTTCCGGCGGGCATTCGTCGGGTACAATAGGTTTTGAGACAGGTAATTACTCCATCCCTGCATCCCGCCAGCAGGAATTGGGGCTACTTCTACCACATCGTACACTTCATTCGAGGAGCCACTACCGTTGGAAGTTGAATTGGATGCACTCGACTGATTAGTGGATGTGGTCCCACTAAACAATTGTTCCACTGTTTTTGCTTGGCTTTTAAGATCTTCGTTAAAAATCAAAATCTCTGGATTGGTCACCTCGCTACCAGCATACTCCACGAGTTGAACGATTTGATTCCCCTCTCGGTATTCCTTGATCACCTTGTCTTGTTCAACGAGCAACTTCCGGTTGAGCTGGCCAAACTCCTGAAGCAAGAGGTTTTGAAAGCAATCCTCCGACAGCTCGAGGTGAATGATGTTGCCATAACTTCCAGCACTGTAGACCGTTATCCTTTCGCTCCCATTCTTGGTGAATACCGACTTTTTAAAACCAAAGTCAGAGGTGGTTTCGGCAACCGAACTTTGGACTGAACTCTCCCAGCCCTCCGATTTTAATAAGGTTTGGATGTCCACCAAAGCCGAACTTTGCATCCGATACAATTGATCTCTTAAAAAACAACTTGCTTCAGCTGTGAGTAACATGAAGAAAAATAGCACGAGGGTTAAAGCACTTTTGATTGAAGAAAAAAACATGCTGTTCATGATTATTTAGTTACACACTAACCTAAAACTAAAATAGAAGAAATAAAAATGAAAGGAAGCCTAGCCTCCCTTTTCAAATCACCTATTGAAATTAAGTACAGCAACAACATCCCATTTTTTATGAGGCTGTAGAGATACACCAACCTTTGTGTACGCTTTATCCAAACAGATAAGGCGATGACCCAAACTCGGAACATCATCATCAATCAATAATTGCATCGCGATGTCTCTACCCGTATCCATCCCATAGGAACAGCATTCAGCATCATAATCTGCTTTGCAGGTCTTTCTTGAATGCCCGATGGTACCCGCTTCTCCTTGCTCTTTTGCAAAACATTTGGCCCCTGTGTAGGTATCCAGATCAAAATAAAGGGCATTCACGGGTTGCATGGTACTCAATAACTTCATTAAAGATTCACGGTAGGTAGAATTCTTTAGGTAATTCTCATATTTTTCTGATCCATAGTAATTCACAACCTCATACTTTAAAAAGTCCTTTGGATACAACCTGCAAAGGTTAATGTACAAAATCGTTTCTTTTTCAACGGGGGTTAGGGTAGCAATATCCCTTGCTGTATTTGCCTTTTCCAGCTGAGCGCTAGTCCAGGTTTGGGCACTAACAAATGAGAAATTTGTAATGAATACGAACAGCAATAACATCCGAGTCATAGGTATCTAGTTTGAAGGTTCAACATTTAAATTGTTAAGGCTCTGTCTTGTTTTTTTGAGTTGCTGACAAACACTTTTTAAACTACTTCCCTTTCAACGAAAAAAATCTTGAATTCTTATATTATCTCAACCCATCCGTCACGGCGGAGACCTGTCACGTAGAATTTTGGGTTCCTACCCTGTATAATTATGGGGATTTTTTTCTCTCGCAAAGTCGCCAAGACGCAAAGGAAGGTAATATCGCCTCTTGCCTGCCCGCCACAGCGGGATCTTTGCGTCCTGTCTGCCAGCAGGCAGGTTTTGCGCGTGTTCTTCTTTTTCTTCACGCACAAAGCCTGCCTATAAAAGGAAGGCTACTATTTTGTCTTTGCCAAATCACCACTTAGTATGGTCGTGAACTTGATTTTTTTTCGTAAAAAATAGCTTTCAAAATAGCGGTACGACAAATGGCTGATACCAGTAGTCAGGATTAAAATCAGCCCCAACGTCAAGGAATAGCCCATCCAAGTAGGCAAAGCCTTCATGTCCACGATTGCGGGCAATCCCTTCAAGACCAGCACCACCGCAAACAAGTGGTACACATACAACCCATAGGACAGTTTACCCAAATAGGCAAACAGGCCATTCTCCAATGAAATCAAAGTCCTTGGATTGGTGGCAATATTCAAGATCAGCCCACAGACCACCAGGGAAATCAACTCGTCCTGCAGCCAAGCCAAGGAATGGTAGGGAATCCAATCCATGCCCATACACACAAAGAGAACCCACAAACCAACTTGCACCCCTCGACGATAAAGAAATTGGATGATCGCTTTTTGGCGAAAAACGAGGTAGGCCCCTATCCCACCAATAATCATGGCCGAGAAGCGGGTGCGGATGACGAGCAGTTCAAAGGATCGATCTAGGCTTCCCGAATAAAATTTGAGGGCCAGGTACCCAGCCAGCAGAAGGAGCATGATCCAGAGCAGGTATCGCTTGATCCGGACTACATGCGGCCAGATAAGGTAAAACTGTTCTTCCACCGCCACGGACCAGAGTACATTGGCAAAGGGAACCGTAGGTAAATACACAAAAGCCACATTGGCCGCCAGGCCCACAAACAACAGTAGTCGGTTCAGGGAATCTCCCATGTCACTGGAATAAATGGGCACCTGAAAGAAATTCAAGTGGGGAATCACAAAAAAGCCCAGCACCAAAATCAGGTAGTAGAGCGGCCATATCCGCAAAATCCGCCGCAAATAGAAGTGTCGGATACGAATCGGGGCTTCCTGCTGCTCTTCGAGGAGCAGGTAAGTGATCAAAAATCCACTCAACACAAAGAAGATACTCACGCCAAAGGCACCCAAGTAGGCACTGTAGGAATTGGCCCAGAGCGTGGGGTAGCCGAGGTAACTTTTAAACAGTTCCGTATGGTCGACAATCACCAAGAGTGCCGCGATAAAGCGCACCCCATTCAAGCCCGGAAATTCGATTTTTTTCATTTTGCAGTTCAAAATTAAGCGATTCAGGCTTTTAATTCATTTATCTGAAAAATGAAAGTTGTACCAGAACACGACTAGTAACCTAATTCTACTTCCGCGATTCTTTCTGTAAGCAATAAACTCAACTACAAAAAAACTTGATTTCAATTTAATAGCTCCGTATTTTCAAAGACATAAAAGCCCATCCCCTTGAAAAAATTCGCCTACTTATTCCTCGCACTCAGCCTCCTCCTTGGGGTACAACTCCAAGCCCAATCCTTTGCAGCCTTAGATCAGTACCTCTCCACCGAAGTACAGGAAGGAAGACTGGTTGGCGGCCATGGTATGGTCTTTCAGGAGGGCAAACTCGTCTACGACCGAACTTATGGCCTACGTGATCGGGAATCCAAGGATCCACTCCGCGGTGACGAACTCTATTTTATCCAATCGATGACCAAACCCATTGTATCTGTAGCCCTGATGACGCTTTACGATGAAGGCAAGTTTCAACTCGACGATCCGGTCTCCAAGTATCTTCCAGAATACGCCAACCTTCAAGTCGTCAACGATCCTAGCAAAGGATCGTCCGCAGGTACCCACCCGGCTCCCACTCCCATCACCATCCGACAGATCCTTAGCCATACTTCCGGCATGAGCCACGGCATCTCCGCCCTGCCCTATGACAAGGAGATCTGGAACGGAATCATCCTCAACGGTAACCTCAAAACCCTGGCCCAACGGACAGAGGCACTAGCCAAAATACCACTAGCCTTTGATCCAGGAAGTAAGTGGAACTATTCCTTCTCCCCCGACCTGGTCGGCCGACTGGTAGAAGTATTATCGGGGAAAAGTCTAGACCAATACCTGCAGGAGCGAATCTTTGCACCACTGGAAATGAATAACAGCGGATACAACCTATCCGAAGCCCAGAAACAGCGAATTGCGACGGTGTACTCATTTAAGCCAGACAGTACCCTTACCCGCACCATGGGACAGCCCACTGCTTCGGGTAACACACTATTTGCTGGGATCAATGCACTATTTACATCTACAGCAGATTACGTCCGCTTTGGGGAAATGATGCTTAATCAAGGCGAATGGAACGGAAAACGCATACTCAAGCCCGAAACGGTAGCCCTCATGATCCAGGACCAAACCAAAGATGCAGATCTGTTGGACAGTAGCGATCCCTACGGGCCCTTGGTAAATGGAATAGGAAATGATGCGTTGGGAACTCTAAACTTGGAACCCGGCCATGGCTTTGGATTGGGTTTTGCCATCGTCCAAGATCCAAAAATGGCCAATCGACCCGCAGCAGCCAGGGGTGAGTATTTCTGGGGCGGTGCCAACTCCACCCACTTTTTCATCAATCCAGCCAAGAAGTTGGTGGTGGTATTCATGACCCAAGTGGCCTCAGTAGGCAGCCCCAATCCCTATGGATTTTACTTTAGCAACGAACTACGAAATGTGGTCTACAAGGATTTGAAATAAATTGAGCAAAAGAAAACTGTCTCCCTTCTAGGAACTCACATGCAAGTTGGTGCCTATGGAGTAGTGAAAATTTAGCAGTAAACCACAAAATTTTATTCGGTTTAGCCGGATGATGTACTATCTTTAAGGAGTGATTTGGAAACCCTTGATTCGGATCTCGGTTAGTCCAATAGCCCTAAACCAACAGCAGCCCAAATATGAACGTATTAGTCATAGACATCGGTGGTTCCAACATCAAAATCCTCGCTACAGGACAAGCTGAGCGCATCAAAATTCCATCTGGTGTAGACTTCACCCCAGGCCAATTGGTAGACTTGGTTCAAAAAGCGACTGCGGAAGCAGGTTGGAAGTTTGAGGTGGTAACCGTGGGCTTCCCTGGTGTAGTGAAGCAAGGAAAAATCATCTCTGACCCGGTTAACCTAGGCAAGGGTTGGATGGGTTTTGACTTTGAACAGGCATTTGGATGCCCAGTAAAAGTGATCAACGATGCCGCCATGCAGGCTTTGGGTAGTTACGAAGGAGGCAAACTCTTATTTATGGGCTTTGGTACTGGACTGGGTACGGCTATGGTATACGAGCACCTAATATTACCCCTTGAAGGTGGACACCTCCCCTTCCGAAACGGTACCTTTGAAAGTCATGTGGGCAATGCCAACCTCACCCTTCTTGGAAAAAAACAATGGAAGGAACTGGTACTCGAAACCATCGAACGTTTTCAGAACTGCTTCCAACCGGATGAAATTGTGCTCGGCGGCGGAAATTCCAAACACCTAGAAGAACTTCCACCGAACTGCAGGCTAGGATCCAATAAAAATGCCTTTGCAGGTGGATTCAAGTTGTGGGAAGGAAACTACCGATTTTAACCACCTGCACTTGCTTTACCTCTCTTTTTAAATTGCTTTCTGCCACACTAATTCCACGATCACATCCTTTATGGCTCAAGTAAACTCAGACGCGCTGGTATTTTATGGGGCTACCGGCGATCTGGCCTTCAAAAAAATATTCCCTGCCCTCTTCCTGATGATCAAGCGAGGCCACCTACAGGCTCCCATCATTGGGGTCGCACGTGGAGATTACGACCTCGAAAAATTACAACAGCGGGCGAAAGAAAGCATTCAGCGCTACGGGAACTTTGAAGAGGAAACCTTTGCAAAATTCCTACAGCAACTGGAATTCGTAGGTGGAGACTACACTGACCCCCAAACTTTTCTCCGCGTTCGTGAAGCCTTGGGCACTTCCAAGCATCCCACCCACTACTTGGCTATCCCACCGGTGCTCTTCCCCAGCATCATCGCCCAACTCGAGCAATCGGGCTGCGCAAAAGGAGCCCGCATTATCGTGGAAAAGCCCTTTGGCACCGATTACGCCACTGCTCGAGGGTTGAATAAGTTATTGCTATCCAAATTCTCCGAAAGTTCCGTTTACCGCATCGATCATTACCTCGGCAAAAGACCGGTGAATAACCTGGTGTTTTTCCGATTTGTCAACTCGCTCCTGGAGCCGGTTTGGAACAAGAAGCACATCGAATCCATGCAGATTACCATGGCGGAGGATTTTGGCATCCAAAGCAGAGGAGCCTTTTACGACGTGACTGGCGCCATCCGCGATGTGATCCAAAACCACCTTTTCCAAATACTCTGCAACTTGACCATGGAGCCACCCCAATCCTTGGACAGTGAATCCATCCGAGATGAGAAGGTAAAAGTCTTGAAAGCCATTGCTCCGCTCCGAGCCCAGGACGTGGTTCGAGGTCAGTACCAGGGCTACCTGCAGGAGAAAGCCGTTCGGGAGAATTCCAAAACAGAAACCTTTGCCGCCATGCGGCTCCATATCAATTCCCCACGCTGGGAAGGGGTTCCCTTTTTTATCCGTTCCGGCAAAAACCTCCCTGTCACCTGTACGGAGATCCTAGTCCGATTCAAACACCATACTTCGGCCTATTCTTCCATTGCCTCCAAACCCAACCACATCCGTTTTCGCATTAGCCCAGACGTGACCGTGGCCTTCGGCATGCTCATCATGGCACCCGGGGAAGACATGGCTTCGGTACTTTCCGAAGTTCAAGGAAACCCCACGCCTTTTCCCAATGAAAAAGATGCCTACGAGCGCGTGCTGACCGATGCCATGGCGGGAGATCCTACCCATTTTGCCCGACAAGACTACGTAGAAGAGGCCTGGAAACTGGTGGATGAGTACCTTCACGCCGACTCCCCCGTATTTGACTATGCTCCAGGGACCTGGGGACCAGAGGAAGTCAATGAGTTGATCTGCCCTCCAGGGGGCTGGAACAATCCAATCCTGCCAAAAAAATGAGTCTAAAAACTGAAATCTTTCCTTCAGCTGATCAGGTAGCCGAAAAGGCGGCGGCCTATTTGGAGCAACTTATTCGGGAAACCCTGACCCAGAAAAAAACCTTTTCGATGGCCATCAGTGGAGGACGCACCCCCTGGGAAATGTTGAAAATCCTATCCAAAGCCTCCCTACCTTGGCAGCGGGTCAACTTGTTTCAAGTGGATGAGCGGGTGGCACCAGATGGACATGCAGACCGCAATCTGACCCAATTGTTTCAAGCTATCGAAGGAAGCTCCCTCGTCACTCGATTGCGTATTTTCGCCATGCCAGTGACGGCCGAAGACCTGGATGCGGCTTCAGAAGACTATTCCCAACTCATCCACGTGATCACGGAAGGCGAAGGTCTAGACCTAATCCACCTCGGCATGGGAAGCGACGGACATACCGCATCCCTAGTCCCTGGAGATGGGGTATTGGAGGTGAATCATCGGGATGTGGCCTGTACAGAACACCTCTACCAAGGAAGAATCCGAATGACCCTCACCTACCCCCTACTTAATTCTGCCAAGCGAATCCTCTGGATCGTAACCGGTGCCGAAAAACAAGAAATGGTGCAGCGCTTGCTGAAGCAGGATGGCAGCATCCCTGCTGGAGTAGTGAATCAAGCCAATGCCCTGTTGATGGCAGATCAGGCAGCATTCGGTAACTGATCAAACCGAAATCTAGCAGAAAGAGCGGATGCTAACTTGAGGCAACAGCAGATTTTTTGTTACAATCAGGTATACTCGGACACCGGAAATGGATTAATGCCTAGTTCCTCCCGCTGTTTTTTTTATATTTCAAAAAATTAGGTTCATGCTTACTCGCTTTGCCCAAGCCCAACAACGTCCCCATTCCGTAGCGATCCTGGATGCCCAAGGAGCGCATACTTACGAAAGTCTTTGGAACAAAAGTTCCCAAATCGCCCATCAACTGCTCGGAGGTAGATCCGATTTGGAACAAGAGCGCATTGCCTTTATGGTATCCCCAGGGCTGAATTACGTAGCCACACTTTGGGGCATCTGGAAAGCGGGAGGCATCGCCGTACCGCTCTGTTTGAGTTACCCCCTGCCATCCCTAGCCTACGTGATTGAGGATACTCAAGCGGCAGCCTTGGTGCTGGAACCCACTTACCTGGATCTGCTGCAGGATTATGCACAGGAAAAAGGAATTCCTTTTCACCCAGTAGAAGACCTACAGGTAGGACCTGTAACTGCTCCAATTTCGGAGATAGACATGAATCGCGGAGCATTGATTTTATACACTTCCGGCACCACGAGTTTGCCTAAAGGGGTACTTTCTACGCATGCCAACCTAGAAGCGCAAATCGCCACCTTGATTACAGCCTGGCACTGGACCTCAAGCGACCACACGCTCTGCCTCCTGCCCCTGCACCATGTGCATGGATTGGCGAATGTGGTCTCCTGTGCATTGAGTGCTGGAGCGACGCTACAGTTTCTACATTCCTTCCAAGCCGATACCGTATTTTCTATTTTCCTAGAAGGGCAGGTAAATGTCTTCATGGCGGTGCCTACCATCTATTTCAAACTGATTAGCGAATTTGACTCGTATTCAGAATCCAAGAAAGCAGAACTAAGCGCCTGCATGAAAGCTTTTCGGTTTATGGTGTCCGGGTCTGCAGCGCTTCCCGTGTCGGTCATGGAAAAATGGAAACAAGTATCCGGTCATACACTTCTGGAGCGCTACGGCATGACCGAAATCGGCATGGCCATCAGCAATCCCTACCAGGGTGAGCGCCGTGCAGGCTATATCGGTACTCCACTACCCGGCGTTCAAGTTCGCTTGGTCGATGAGCAAGATCTAGAGGTAGCCCCTGGACTTCCCGGGGAAATCCAAATCCAAGGGCCAGGGGTCTTTGACAAATATTGGGATAAAGCAGAGGCAACCGCAAAAGCATTTACAGAATCGGGCTGGTTTAAAACTGGCGATATCGCAGTAGTCGAAGCAGGCTACTACCGGATTTTGGGCCGAGATTCCATCGACATCATCAAGTCAGGAGGCTACAAAATCTCCGCTTTGGAAATTGAAGAAGTACTCCGAAGCCATGAATTGGTCAAGGACTGCGCAGTAGTTGGCATTCCCAATGAGGAATGGGGAGAATTGGTGGCGGCGGTGCTAGTCCCAGAAACTGAATTGGATCTACCAGCATTAAAAAACTGGTTGAAGGAACGCTTACCCACTTACAAATCACCCAAGGTCTACCAAATAGCAACAGACCTTCCCCGCAATGCGATGGGAAAAGTGGTCAAAAATGAATTGAAATCAATCTTTTCTTCCACAAACTAAACCAAAATTGAGATGATCAAAGGACTTGCCTTACTCGCCGCTTGCTTCCTGCTCGGCATGTGGTGCGGAGCAATCCTAGGCACCTGGCTGGGAATTGATGCCAATGTCGGAGGTGTCGGATTTGCGATGGTATTTTTGCTGCTCAGCAAAGAATACGTGACGAACAAAGGCTGGTGGAATGGGGAGTTCGGATTTGGACTGGAGTTTTGGAACAAACTCTACATTCCCATTGTGATTGCCATGTCTGCAAGTTTGAACGTAAAATCAGCTGTCTCTTCTGGGGTATTGGCATTACTGGCTGGCACCTTACCTGTACTCCTTGCCTTTGGGGTGGTGAAAATCTTACTCAAGCAAGTAAATCCAGAAAAATGAAGGAACTCGAAGTCATACTGGACAAAAACGGACTCATCGTCGCCTTCCTCTTTGTAGGCTTGCTTACTTGGGCGACAGATGTGTTTTCAAAAAAGGCCTTGAATGGACGCATTCCTGGTTCGGCCTTGGCCATTGGCTTGGCTTTGGTGCTGGGCTACTTCGGGGGGCTTTTTGGCGAAGGCGAACAAGGACTCGCGGATCTCTCCTATTTCAAGGGCTTATCAACTTTGGGAGGCTCCATGTTTCGTGATTTCGCTATTGTGGCCACGGCTACGGGGGCAAGTTTCGTCCTGATCCGCAAAAGCGGAATGCTCGGCTTGGTTTCCTTGGCTTTAGGAATAGGGTTATTTTTCGCGTTTGGAGTAGCCATAGGTTGGCTGATGGGATACCGAGATGCAGTCAGTCTTTGTACCATTGGAGCAGGAGCCTGTACCTACATTGTAGGTCCAATCACTGGAGGTGCCCTCGGCGCCTCCTCAGAAATCATTGCCTTGAGCATAGGAACGGGAGTGGTCAAAGCCATTGCTGTCACCATGCTGACACCCGTCTTAGCCAAATGGATCGGCTTAAATTCACCAGCTGCTGCCATGGCCTATGGGGGTATCATGGGAACTACCAGTGGGGTGGCCGCAGGATTGGCAGCCACTGACCCCAGCTTGGTTCCCTATGGGGCGGTGACTGCCACCTTTTACACCGGCTTGGGTTGTTTGATTTGCCCTTCCTTATTTTACCTGATACTATCCACAATCCTGGGGTAATCCAACTTAACTATCCATGATGACGACCACCCGTTACTCCTACCAAATACTCCTTGTTTTGCTCCTGCTACTGGCTTTGCAGGCTTGCAATCAAACAGAAACCACCGAAAAGCAAGCAGATGCTCCCTTGGCTATCACGGAGATCGAGCAAGAAATCAAAAACTACATCTCCCGCACCACCCAGGAGAATGGAGGCTTTTTCCCTGTTAAAGATGAAAACCACGACTTGAAAATGAAGTTGGTCCGTGTACATACCGAATACCTATCCAACCTGGGTCCCAACAGCCACTTTGCCTGTGTGGACTTGGTAGACGAAAGTGGGGACGTGTACGATGTGGACTTTTTTATGGAAGGCACACCTGGGAAGATGAACATCACGCAAACCTCCGTCCACAAATTGAATGGAAAACCCTATTACAGTTGGAAACAAAACACAGACAAAACATGGTCCAAAATGCCGCTAGAGCAATCCGATAACTCCCTCCTTGGAGTCAAAGAGGGAAAAGACAGTTTCGAATTTTACTACACCATTACGCTACCCACGCTTACCGAGTCAGCAGAAATCTGGGTTCCCCTAGCCCTATCGGATGCATTTCAAGAAGTAAAAATCTTGGAAAAGAAGTTGCCCGTAACCAGTAAAGTCTTGAAAGACCAAGACAACAAAAACGAGGTGCTCTACATGAGCCTAGGCCCGGAGCACAGTGGACAGCAGATTTCCATTTCCTACGCCGTGACACGAAGTGAAAAAGGTCCTTATGCCGAAGCCCTGCCTAATCCAGCCGTTTACCTCAAAGGAAACAAACTAATGCCTGTGGGAGGACGCTTTGAAGAGATTGCGAAAGAGGCTTTAGGAGAAAAAATCAAGGAGTCACACCTGATTCAAGCACGCAGATTATACGATTACATCATCGAAACGATGCGCTATATGAAATTTGGGGACTTTGGACGGGGAGATTCCAACTATGCTTGTGACTCCAAAACGGGAAATTGCTCGGAGTTTCACTCCTACTTCATCTCTTTGGCCCGTTCGGTGGGTATTCCTGCTCGTTTTGCGATTGGAGCCTCCATTCCTTCAGACCGCAACGAAGGAGGCATGGATGGGTACCACTGCTGGGCAGAGTTTTATGCAGACGGCAAATGGTGGCCTGTGGACATCAGCGAGGCCAACAAGTACACGGCATTGGCTACCTATTACTTTGGAAGGCATCCGGCCAATAGAATTGAGTTTACCCGAGGAAGGGACCTCGAATTGAATCCTGGGCCTACAGCTGGCCCTATCAATTTTCTAGTTTATCCCTATTTGGAAGTGGAAGGCAAAGAAATCAAAGCCCCTACTACCTTTACTTTTCAACGGAAATCATAAAAAAAAGAGCCATTAGGCTCTTTTTTACTTATCAGAAGCATCATCCTTGGTTGGATGCTCTCCACCAGCCGGATGTTCGGCTCCTTCAGGGTGCTCACTACCTTCAGGATGCTCTGCAGCTTTTTCTACACTATCCTTTGATTCTGCTGATTCTTCTTTCTTGCCACCACAGGATGTCATCAAGGTGGTTGAGAAGAATGCCAAGAGCATCAAAGTAGCTAGAGTTTGAGTTACTTTTCTCATAGATTGATCGGTTAGTTTAGGTTCAAGTTAAGGATTTGATCAAAAATAAGTTAAAAAAGAGCTCATTTTTTTAATCCAGAGAAATCCCTTCTGGCCAAAGCCAAATTTATCCTAGCGGAAAATCAAAGCATCTGGACTTCAATTGAAAAATTCAAATGCAGCGGCCTTAGCAATCTAAAAATTAATAAATTACATTTTTGTGGATTATCCTGTGAATCTCCTTTACATTTGACGCAAGATCGAACGAAATGAGCTACTCTGGGCTATTTAAAAATCCGGACAAACAAATTTTAGCCCTTCAGTGGGTAAGAAAAACAAACAGCTTCGTCAGGGTAATTTTCACCTTGCTGATCTTCCTAGTTTGGATTTTTGATTTGGGTTTTCCAAATCAAGAAATCTTCCCCATTCATTCCCTTCTCTATGGAATAGCACTTTTTGTGCTGGGACAAAACTACCTGTATCGGCTCCTCTTTATTTACAAGGACGTCAGCAAAGGAAGGAGACGGTTGGAAGTCTTTCTCACCTTGCTCCTCCATTTTTCTGCTTGCATTCAGTTTGGATGGCTAGACAGTTGGACTTGGTTCCAAACTTATGAGTCAACCTTGACCAATATCCTGATTTGCTTGTTGTTTTCTATTGAATTGAGCAGAATGAGTCTTGGAGTTAACAAACTGGCCATTCATCCTGCGTTGATTTTTATTTTGAGTTTTTTGTTGGTCATCTTGGTAGGTACGCTTCTTTTGATGCTGCCCAATGCCACAGTAGGCGGTATCACCTGGATTGACGCCTTATTCACTTCGACCTCAGCGGTATGTGTGACCGGATTGATAGTCGTCGATACAGCCACAGTATTTACCGGAATGGGCAAAACCATCATCATGATATTGTTTCAGATTGGTGGCTTGGGGATGATGACCTTTACCAGTTTCTTTGGCTTTTTCTTTAAGGGTAGTCAATCGCTGCAAAGCCAACTTTTTCTCAAAGATTACATCAACGAGGACAACATCAGCAAGATTGGTTCCACCCTGGTCAAAATCATCCTATTTACTTTTGGTTTTGAACTGTTAATCGCTGCTGCCATCTTTTTTATTGTGGATGGCAACCTATTTAGTTCGCTTTCCGATCGCTTATTTTTCTCGCTTTTCCATTCCATATCTGCTTTCTGTAATGCAGGATTCTCTACCCTAACCAATGGGCTTTATGAGGTAGGATTCCGCACCGAATACCATATCCATTTGTTATTGGCTATTTCCATTATCGTGGGCGGTATAGGCTTTCCAGTCATTGTATCCTATGCTCAAGTAGTCAAGCGAGTATGCACCAACTGGTACAATATCTGGATGAAAAAAGATTCCATGTACCACCATACCCCTCGAATCTTTAACATCAACACCAGTTTGACTACTGTGACCACCCTTATTTTATTGGTGGTCGGATTTATTACCTATTGGATATTTGAGGAGCAAAATACGCTCGCGGGATTGGAGGGCTATGGAAAGATTGTGACTGCATTCTTTGGATCTGTGACCCCTCGAACCGCCGGTTTCAATACCGTAGACATGACCCAACTGGCAGTTCCTACCGTCTTGATTTACCTGATTCTCATGTGGATCGGTGCCTCTCCGGGTTCTACTGGTGGTGGTTTGAAAACCACCACCTTTGCCGTAGCCGTACTCAATGCGATTAGTATCGCCAAGGGAAAAGACCGTGTCGAAGTATTTAATCGTCAAATTGATCCAGAAACGGTTCGAAAGGCCTTTGCGGTAATGCTCCTCTCCTTTATTGTGATTGGATTGGGTGTATTTATGGTCCTGTTTTTCAACCCCGAATTACCTATTCTGGAGGTTGCATTTGAGGTATTCTCCGCATTCTCTACCGTAGGATTAAGTTTGGGTATCACCGCCAAACTCACCACAGGATCCAAGCTGGTGATTGCTTTAATTATGTTTTTGGGAAGGGTAGGCACCCTGACCGTATTGGTTGCATTTATCAAAAAAACCCGCTCCCTGCGCTACAAGTTTCCGCAAGAAGGAGTATTCGTCTCTTAATCCGAGAATATTATGAAATACATCATCATAGGAATGGGAAGCTTTGGTGGCTTTCTCGCCGCAAGATTGACCGAATTGGGTCACGAAGTAGTTGGAGTAGATTCCAGCGAAATCAAAATCGAACAAGTTAAAGACAAGATCACCCATGCCATCCTGATGGATGCGACCGATGCGGAGACAGTCAAAACCCTCCCCTACAAGGATGCAGATGCTGTCATCATCACCATTGGAGAAAATGTGGGGGCTTCCATCATGGTGACGGCCATTTTCAAGCAGTTGAATGTAACCCGCTTGATCAGCAGAGCCATCAACCCTGTGCACGAAACGGTCATTAAAGCGATTGGAATAACCGAGATTTTACACCCGGAAGAGGATTCGGCAGAACGAATGGCCAAGCGTCTGCAAATGAAAAACGTGCTGGATTCCCTAGACCTTTCCGATGACTACAACGTCATCGAAGTCAAAACGCCAGAGCGCTACGTAGGCATGACCTTGGAAGAAACCAACCTCCGAAAGGAATACAAGGTCACCGTGATCACCATCATTCATGAAATGGAGCGAACCAACATGCTCGGTAAAAAATCCATCATCAAAAAAGTGGTAGGTGTGGTCAATGGAGATACCAAAATTGAGGCTGGAGACATTCTCGTCCTATTTGGATCCTCCAAAGACATCCAGCGGATCCTTGAAATGTAAGAGAACCCTAAACACCGGGGCCCACTTACTTTTTTTCCCATTTTGGAACTTTAGTCTCCCTATGAGCATTTTTCAAGCGTACCCTATGCCATGAATTCCGCTCTATCCAAAATCAGCAAACAAACATTTCCCGTTACTGGCATGACCTGCGCAGCCTGTGCATCCAGCGTGGAAACGATCCTGATGCATACGGATGGCATTCACACAGCAGCGGTCAATTATGCCAGTTCTACTGTTTCAGTAGCTTGGGACGAACGCATCTCTGCACAAGGCATCGATCAGGCCTTGCAAGAAGTGGGCTATGGACTGATTATCAGCAACCAGGAAGTTCACGAATCTGTTGCAGCCGCTCAAGCAAAAAACTACCAGCAACTCAAGCAGCAAACACTAGGCGCAGCAATCATTTCCCTTCCCATCGTCGTACTGGGGATGTTTTTTATGGATTGGGAGCCTGGCAGATGGATTAGTTTGGGACTAAGTATCCCCGTGCTCTTCTACTTTGGGAGGCATTTTTTTACCCGTGCCTTTGCCCTTGCGCGACATGGGCAAGCAAATATGGATACCCTAGTAGCCCTAAGTACGTCCATCGCCTTCTTATTTTCTGCTTTTTCTACCTTCTTTCCAGATTTCTGGCATGCTACGGGTGTACATGCACCCGTGTACTTTGAGAGTGCAGCGGTGATCCTGGTTTTTGTTTCCTTGGGGAAAATGCTCGAGGAGCGTGCCAAAACCAAGACGGGAACGGCTTTAAAGAAACTCATCGGCTTGCAACCCAAAACCCTAACCCGATTGGTTGCTGGAATCCCGCAGGAAATCGGGCTTGAAGAAGTAGCCTTGGGAGATCGAATACTGGTGAAGCCCGGAGAAAAAATCCCGGTAGACGGACAAGTGCTGCTAGGACAAAGTTACCTAGATGAGAGCATGCTCAGTGGGGAATACCTTCCCGTAGCCAAAAGACCCGGGGACCCTGTCTTTGCAGGTACGCTCAATCAGAACGGGATCTTAGAAATTACTGCTGAAAAAATTGGCAGCACCACCCTACTCGCCCAAATCATCCAACGCGTGCAAGAGGCTCAAGGCAGCAAAGCCCCCGTGCAGCGGCTCGTGGATAAAGTATCTAGCATTTTTGTGCCCGTGGTCTTGGGTCTTTCCATCCTTACTTTTGTTTCTTGGATGATTTTTGGAGGGGAAAATGCGCTCTCCTTCGGATTACTTTCCGCGGTATCAGTATTGGTCATTGCTTGTCCTTGCGCCTTGGGACTGGCTACTCCCACTGCCCTGATGGTGGGTATGGGTAAGGGGGCCGAGCAACAAATCCTCATACGCGATGCGGAAAGCCTCGAACTTGGACACAAAGTCAGCGCCTTGGTTCTAGACAAAACAGGAACACTGACCCTTGGCAAACCCAAGGTCAGCACTTTTTGGGAAAACACAGCGGAAAGCGGAGTTGACAGCGAAACGCTGGAAGGCATCCTCCTAGCCTTGGAACGCAACTCCACACATCCACTGGCCGAAGCGGTCATTTCCTTCTTGGAACATAAGAAACTGCCCATTTATGCAGTAGAAGGATTCGAAAATAGCCCAGGAGCGGGAATCACTGGAAAGATTGAGGGGCAAACCTATTTCCTGGGAACCAAAAAGTGGATTCAATCGCTCCAAATCCACCTACCTTCCGCAGTAGAATCCGTAGAAAAGGAAAGTCAAGAAAAGGCACAAACGCTGATTTGGCTGAGTAATGAAACCCAATTACTGGCTGTTCTTGGGATCGAAGATGAAGTCAAGCAGAATGCCCCGCAGGTCGTGAAGGAATTGAAAGACATGGGAATAAGCGTTTACCTACTGACAGGTGATCAAAATGCCCCAGCCAAGGCCGTAGCGGATCAAGTGGGGATCTCCCAGTACCAAGCCGAATGCCTTCCTGCCGATAAATCCAAGTTCATCCAAGCCCTACAGCAGCAAGGGCACGTAGTGGCGATGGTGGGCGATGGGATCAACGACGCGGAAGCCTTGGCACAGGCCGATGTCAGCATTGCCATGGGCATGGGCTCGGATATTGCGCTTGATGTAGCCAAAATCACACTGATGAACTCGGATCTAGCCAAAATTCCACAAGCACTTCGGCTTTCAAGGCTCACGGTTCATGGAATTCGGCAAAATCTATTTTGGGCTTTTGTCTACAACCTAATCGGTATCCCCATAGCCGCTGGACTCCTTTACCCCTGGTTTGGATTTTTACTCGACCCCATGATTGCCAGTGCAGCCATGGCCTTGAGTTCCTTGTCCGTAGTGGGTAATAGTTTGCGTTTAAAAACTCAAAGTTTGGACTGATACAGTGCGTAATGTATCTGAAGATTAATTAAACTAATAATACACCCTAATAAAATCAATAGTCTCTATTTCAATTTAGTATACATGAAAAAATATACCTTCACTACCAATATTCAGTGTAACAATTGCTTATCCAAAGTAAGTCCCAAACTCAACGAGCAGGTTGGAATTCATACCTGGCAGGTGGACTTGCAGGACCCGAATCGAACGCTGACTGTGGAAACCGAAACTCTAGCCCCTGAGGACATCCGAAAGACAGTGCTAAAGGCTGGATTTATTGTAACTGAAAACTAATCTTCCATCGACCGGATTCATCCTCAAGAACTTAAGTGATTTCAAAATTCGATAGAGATGAAACTAGAAGTTCAATTTATCCGTATGTTTGTGTCATGAAATCGAGTGTATCCATCCTACTAGCCTTGTTGCTGCTTTTCTCCACTGTGGGAATGGCAAAAACGACGCATTGGTGCATGGGTCACGAGATGGAGTCCGCGATAGGTTTTGGTGAGAAGCATTTGGATTGCGGAATGGAACTCCCAAACGAGGATTCCAACACTTCTTCGGAGGATCCTTCCAGTTGCTGCGAAAACAAAACCCAGCACCTTCAAGTAGACGATGATTTTCAAGTAAGCCAGGTTGAATTTCAACTCAGCCCTTCATTTACCCTTCCCCTTCTTCAAGTCTTTGTTTTTGAAGGTGACTTTTTCAATATTCAACAGGTAGTTTTCCCTACCGAACACAGTCCAACTGTACCCAAACGGGATTTTCAGCTGCTCTACCAATCCTTCTTGATTTAATTCCAAGGTAAGCTTGTCTCAAGCTTCTCGTGAATCTCCTGTGGCTTTAAGTCTCAGGCAATTTTCATTTATCC
This sequence comes from Cyclobacteriaceae bacterium, assembly GCA_947458585.1. Classification (GTDB taxonomy): domain Bacteria; phylum Bacteroidota; class Bacteroidia; order Cytophagales; family Cyclobacteriaceae; genus Algoriphagus. The sequence continues at coordinate 42,145 of CANGYY010000005.1, forward strand.
TTTGGAATCATGATCAATCGCATAATTCGTTTCTTTTTAGAAAATAAGTTAGTCACGCTCCTCTTCTTCCTGCTCATCTTGGGCTGGGGACTGGCCACGGCACCTTTCAACTGGGACTTTGGGAGTTTTCCCCGTGACCCGGTGCCCGTAGATGCCATTCCGGATATTGGGGAAAACCAACAAATCGTATTCACCGAATGGATGGGACGCTCTCCTCAAGATGTGGAGAATCAAATCACCTATCCCCTTACCACATCACTCCTAGGCCTGCCTGGAGTCAAGAGCGTGCGTTCCAGTTCGGCCTTCGGTTTTTCGAGCATTTACATCATTTTTGAGGAGGACATCGAGTTTTACTGGAGTCGTTCCCGCGTACTCGAAAAACTGAATTCCCTGCCTTCTGGACTACTTCCTGATGGGGTGCAACCCAAACTAGGTCCCGATGCCACTGCATTAGGACAGGTATTTTGGTACACCTTAGAAGGACGCGATGCGGATGGAAATCCTACCGGAGGATGGAATCCTGAAGAATTGCGTACTATTCAAGACTATTACATCCGCTATGCCCTTACTGCGGTCGAGGGAGTGGCTGAAGTGGCCTCCGTAGGCGGATTTATCAAAGAATACCAGGTAGATGTAGATCCTGCTGCACTCAAAGCCAATGGCATCAGCCTCATGGAGGTCATGGATGCGGTGCGCAAATCCAACCTGGATGTTTCGGCCAATTCCATCGAGATCAACAAGGTAGACTACTACATCCGTGGTCTGGGATACATTGATGACTTGGAAGATTTGGACAAGGCCGTCGTGAAAGTTACCAACAATGTCCCCATTCGCCTCCAAGACGTTGCGAAGATCAACTTTGGTCCGCAGCCCCGAAACATGGCTGGAATCCTGGATAAAGGTGGTGCAGAGGCCGTGGGCGGAGTAGTCATTGCCCGCTATGGGGACAATCCCCTGCAAGTCATCGAGGGCATCAAAAAGGAAATTGAGCAACTCAGCCCTGGGCTACCAACCAAAACTTTGGCCGATGGCACCGTTTCCAAGTTGACCCTAGTACCCTTCTACGATCGCTCTGGCTTGATCTACGAGACCTTGGGTACCTTGTATGAAGCCATCAATTTGCAAATCCTAGTCACCATCCTGGTGATCCTGGTCATGGTGGTGAATGTGCGTGCCTCCTTGCTTATCTCTTCCCTCCTTCCACTGGCGGTGCTGATGTGCTTTATCTTCATGCGCTACTTTGGAGTGGATGCCAACATCATGGCATTATCAGGCATCGCGATCGCCATAGGTACCTTGGTGGATTTGGGCATCATCCTCAATGAAAATATTCTTCGGCACTTGGAGTCTGCTCCCAAGGAAAAATCCAAACTCCAAACGATTTACGAGGCCTCAGCAGAGGTTTCTGGAGCAATCCTTACAGCCGTCAGCACCACCATTATCAGTTTCCTTCCGGTATTCACACTACAAGCGGCAGAGGGCAAACTATTTGGTCCACTCGCCTACACGAAAACTTTCGTCTTGATCGCTGCTGTACTGATTACCTTATTCATGCTGCCTGCATTGACGCATTGGGTAGTGAGTTGGCGGAAAGTCAGTGACAAAGTAAGCCGATACGGCAATTATGCACTCCTACTCCTAGGGCCATTGGTCGGCATTTTTGCTTGGACCTGGGCTGGTCTTTTGCTATTCAGCTACGGCGCAATTCACAGTTTGGCTTTTCATTTTCCGGATAGCTTCGAAAAGCACAAGTCAAAAGCCCTACTAGGCGCTACGCTGATTGCCATTTCTTGGCTGCTTACTACCTTATGGATGCCCTTGGGCGTTTCCGTCAGCACCTTTGTCAATTTTCTGTTCATTGCGCTGCTTTTGTTTGCCGTGCTGGGCGGGTTTATGGGTTTCATCCAAATCTATCCAAGACTCCTCGACTGGTGCCTCAACCACAAGCGCGCTTTCTTGGCCTTTCCTTCCCTGATTATCGGCTTGGGATTGATCATTTGGCTAGGCTTTGGGCGCGTATTTGGTTTTATCCCTCTGGCTACCGATGGACTAGGGGTAAATATTCGCACCACGGCACTCTGGTCGGGAATGACCCATACTTTTCCTGGACTTGGCAAGGAGTTTATGCCTTCCCTCAACGAAGGCTCCTTCCTGCTCATGCCAACCAGCATGCCCCATGCGGGAGTTCAAGAAAACAAGGAGGTATTGCAGAAATTGGATATGCTGGTGGCTTCCATCCCAGAAGTGGAATTGGTCGTAGGCAAGGCAGGCAGAGCTGAAACAGCCATTGACCCTGCACCCATCACCATGTATGAAAATACGATCAACTACAAGTCCGAATACGTGATCGATGCCCAAGGAAAACGACTTCGATTCAAAGTGGAAGATGGGAAATATGCCCTTAAAACGGGAGAATTTTACGATCCAGAAACAGATTCACTTCAAAGCGTAAGGGTAACTGACCTTGTTGCAGACGAGTCTGGGGAATACTTCAGGCAGTGGAGAGACCATATCCGTACCCCGGATGACATCTGGTCCGAGATCTTGAAGGTAGTCAACTTGCCTGGGGTGACGAGTTCGCCCAAACTCCAGCCTATTGAAACCCGCTTGGTCATGCTGCAAACAGGCATGCGTGCACCCATGGGTATCAAAGTTTATGGTCCTGATTTGGAAACCATTGAATCCTTTGGATTGAAACTAGAAACCTACCTCAAAGAGGTGCCTTCGGTCAAAAAGGAGGCAGTATTTGCCGACCGAATTGTGGGCAAACCCTACTTGGAATTGGCCATTGACCGGGAAAAAATCTCCCGCTACGGATTGAATGTGGTGGATGTGCAGGAGTTTATCGAAACAGCCATTGGAGGCATGAAGTTGAGCACTACCGTAGAAGGACGGGAACGCTTTCCAATCCGCGTACGCTATGCACGCGAATACCGGGATGATCCGGAAGCCATTGAAAATCTCCAAATCCCTACTCCTGTTGGCAACTACATTCCCCTAGGTCAACTGGTGGACATCCAATACCGACCTGGCCCAGACATGATTCGTGGAGAAAATAGCTTCTTGGTAGGATTTGTCCTTTTGGATAAGAACGAAGGCTACTCCGAAGTGACCGTAGTAGAGCAAGCAAAAGACTATTTGCAAGGGAAAATTGATTCCGGCGAACTGCAAATTCCGGATGGGGTACGCTTTGAATTTTCAGGAACCTATGAAAATCAAGTTCGTGCCGAAAAACGCTTGGCCTTCATTGTTCCTCTCTGTTTGGTGCTGATTTTCTTGCTGCTCTATTTTCAATTCAGAGCCGTATCCACTACCCTCTTTGTATTCACAGGGATCGCAATGACCTTTTCAGGCGGGTTTTTGATGCTTTGGCTCTTTGGGCTAGATGGATTCTTGAATATTGACATTTGGGGCACCAACCTGCGTGACCTATTCCAAATGAAAGCTTACAACTTGAGTGTGGCCGTTTGGGTAGGATTCATCGCCTTGTTCGGTATTGCCACCGACGATGGTGTGGTGGTCGCAACTTACTTGGATCAGAGTTTTGCCAAGAAAAAGCCAAGCAGCGTCCTAGAAATCCGCAATGCGGTCCTAGAAGCCGGAAAACGCAGGGTATTGCCTTGTATGATGACTACGGCCACTACGCTACTCGCCTTAATCCCCATTTTCACTTCCACTGGAAAAGGCTCCGATGTGATGATCCCAATGGCCATACCGGCTTTAGGAGGAATGATTTTGGAAGTGACCACCGTATTCATCGTTCCTACCCTTTACTGCTGGTGGGCTGAACGAAAATTAAGTAAGACAACAAAAATTGACAGCCATGAAGCAATTAGTTAAGGTTTTGAAAGCAAGTGGCTGCAGGCTGCAGCTACACCCGATGCTTCCCCTCGGAAAGGTGCTGGGAGTGCTCCTGTTCCTTTCTCTGGTAGGCACACAGCCTCTTCAAGCGCAATCCTTGGAAGACTACCTACTGGAGGCAGCCAAGAATAATCCGGGCCTCCAGTCGGCCTATGCGCAGTACCAAGCCACTGCAGAGCAGGTCAATCAGGTGAGCATGCCCAACCCAGAATTTCAAGCAGGCGTATTTTTGCAACCCATGGAGCGATTTATGGGCAATCAGGCTACCGATTTCCGCCTGATGCAAATGTTCCCCTGGAGAGGCATGCTGACCAGCCAAAAGGAAGAAGCCTACCTGATGGGTCAGGCAGAGTACTTCCGTTTTATGGACAAAAAGAATCAACTCTTTCTTGAAGTCAAGTCTACCTGGCTAGAGTTGCTTTTCCGTCAAGGAGAACTGAAACTTACACAACAAACAATCGACTACCTCAAGAAGCAGGAAAGCCTCATGCTGATCAACTACCAGGTAGGGAATTCTACGGGGTTGAGTTCCCCTACCCCAAGCATGCCTGTTCAGCAACCTACACAGTCCACTGGCTCAGGAATGTCTAGCATGGGAAATGCATCTACCGCAGAAAGCAGTAGCCAGGGAATGAGTTTGGGAATGCCCAGTCCATCCATGAATTCCGCTTTTGTGGGCATGCCTGCCGTATTGCAACTCAAACTCCAACTCAATGAGCAGGAGACGATCCTAAAGCAACTGCAAGAAAATCTAGCAGTACTCAAAATTCAGTTCAACCAATTGCTCAACAGGTCAATAGATAGCCCTGTTTCCCTTCCTGAGCAAATGGATAAGCCTTCCTTACCTCTAGAAAAACAAGCCTATCTGGAAAAAATCAAGGAGAGCAATCCCATGTTAGCCATGTTTGCAGCCGAAAAATCGGCTTTAGCCCAGCAAGAAAAAATGGCTGTATTGGAAGGCAGGCCCATGTTCGGCGCTGGTGTCAATTACATGCCACTCTCTCCAAGGATAGAGAAAGGCATGCCCATGGGTGGTGATGACATGGTGATGCCCATGGTGACCTTAAGTCTACCGATTTACCGTAAAAAAATCGATTCGAAAATTAAGGAAACCGCCTTTCTTCAAACTGCCGCGGAAATGGCACAAAAGGAAACCGAAAATCGTCTCTCCATGCAGTGGGCTGCGGCATTTCGAAATTGGGAAGAAAGCAATCGAAACCTCAAGCTTTACCAGGAACAGTTAACCTTGATCGATCAGCAACTGCAGTTGCTCGAATCAGGGTTAGCCACAGGAAAAAGCAGCCTGCTTGACGTACTTCAACTTCAGCAGCAGGACTTAGAATACCAGCGAAAGGTGCTATACGCCACCTATCAAGGACACCAGAGCCTAGCGGAACTGGAAGCCTTGATTCAAAATTCCTCTATTCCTTCAAACTAGAAAAGACATGAAAAAGCTATTCGCTTCAAAAATTGGATTGATTTCCATCACCTTACTTATTGGGTTGATTTTGGGATGGATGTTCCATTCGCTCAGCTCGAGCAGTGCTGAATCACACTATCACGAATCCACTGAAGGGGCACCTACCCTTTGGACTTGTTCCATGGATCCACAGGTCAAACTAAATGCCCCAGGAGACTGTCCCATCTGTGGTATGGACTTGATACCCGTGGCACAGGGAACTGAAGAAAGCAGCAACCTCCAAGCCATCCAAATGACAGAGGAAGCGATCGCCATGGCAGCAGTGCAAACCCAGGTGGTGGGTGGCTCTACCTCTGGAAAGGAACTCCTACTTACTGGAAAGTTGCAAGCGGACGAACGTGAAAATGCTTCCATTACAGCCAAATTCCCCGGGAGGATAGAGAAATTGTTTGTCACCTTTACCGGGGAGCAAATCAAGGCAGGGCAAAAACTAGCAACCATCTATTCCCCAGAGTTGATTGCCGCTCAGAAAGAATTGTTGGAAGCCATCAAGACCAAGACAACCTATCCGCAATTATACCAAGCGAGCAAGGAGAAGTTGGCTTCTTGGAGACTCACGGCTACACAGATCGCTGAAATCGAGCGTTCCGGGGTAATCAAAGACAAGTGGGATATTTTGGCGGATCAATCTGGAGTAGTTCTCCAAAAAAATGTGGCCTTGGGCGATTATGTAGGAACGGGTTCGGTCCTCTTTACGGTAACAGACCTTTCCAAGCTTTGGCTACGCCTGGATGTGTATGAGACGGACTTGCCATTTGTTTCCCTTGGGGCCAATATCCAATTTACCGTGGCTGGACGGCCAAGCCAAACACTTCAAGCGCGGGTATCCTTTATCGATCCCCTAATCGATCCCAACACGCGTGCCGCTTCCCTCCGGGCAGAAATCTCCAATGGGGGGATGGTCTTGAAGCCAGAAATGTTTGTGACAGCAAAAATTTCAGCAGAAAAATCAACTGCAACTACTGACTTGGTAGTCCCGAGAACGGCCATCCTTTGGACCGGCAAGCGCTCCGTGGTCTACGTAAAGGTTCCCAATGCCGAAGTGCCTAGTTTTGAAATGCGGGAAGTAACTTTAGGAAATAGGCTCGGAGAAAACTATCAAATCACCGCTGGTTTAGAGTCAGGGGAAGAAATTGTCTCTCAAGGAGCCTTCGCCGTAGATGCATCCGCACAACTTTCTGGAAAAAAAAGCATGATGAGTCCAAATGAAAGTCGGGGCGAAAAATCGAAAGCAAAGCCTTCCTCTTCCCATGCTCATTAAAGAATAAACCTCAGGAGGTCTTTTTAGAACAAAAAGGCTTCCTGAGGGATTCGTGCTGTTCGGACATTTTTATTCTCCCCTTCGATTTCGGTCCAGGCAAAATAGACTTGGCCACCGAGCACTTCAAGTTGCGGGAAACCACTTTTTCTGCTCGGATCTACTGCCGTGATCTGAAGGGCGGCTCCCATTTCTCCTGCTTGGTCAACACCCGCCGCATAAAGAAAGGTGTGCTCTCCTTTGGTTTCCATCCAGGAAACCACTCCCCAATCCTCGCTAAGTAGCGCTACATCTACGCGGCCGATCAGCCCGGTAGATTCAATCACCACAGGCTTGCCAAAGGAGGCTCCTGCATCGGTCGAAAATGCGAAATTGACTTGTTGGATACCCTTAGGCGCAGTAAACCAGCCTACGAGCAGGTTAGAACCTTTGGCTGACACTTTGGGCCCATTGACCGGACATCCCGTAATCTCCCATCCATCTGGGTGGATAATGGCTGGTTCGGTCCACTTGCCGTCCACAAGCCTTGTAATGGCAATGTCTCGAATCTCTCGATCGGATCGATTGCGGTAAACTACCACAGGACCCAAATCGGTGATGGCGCTACTCGTTTGGCAGCAATCACAGGTTTTAGCATCCAAAAGTTCGTCCCAAAGTACCTTCCCATTCAAATCAATTTCCGCAGCCCGTATGCTCATTGGCCCTCCTGAATGGGCAGCATTATCGTGTCCTCCCCCGCCTGTTTCACGACCATCAAGCCAAGAACTAAAAAAACTAGTCGAGGTGTAAGGTACCAGGGATACAAAACCATGTTCGGTCAGTGTGCTATCCTGATGCAAGGGAAGATTCAATTTCCATTGGCTAGCACCTTTGGGAAGTACTTGGAGTTTGACATCGTAGGAAAAAGTTTCTGGGGAAGATTTTTGAAGGATATGACTGAGCAAAACCCCTTGATTTTCAACCAGCGCTGGAAAGTCCGCCCAATTGACAAACCAATTCGATCCTTGATGGATCAATTGCGGCGTAGCCCAATTCCTTTCTGGGTTCAATTTGGAAAAATAAAGTGCCGCAGTCGTATCATTCCCCATCGTCACCCAAGAAACATAGAGATTGGAATCGCTGGCAAACAAACTGGGCATAGCCGCATTTTCCATTTTTGGAAAAGGAATGGATTCCAATTCAATCAATTCCGGAGTGGCTGGCTTGCAAGACCAAACCCACATAAGGAGCAAAAGACTGGGGATTGAAAGTTTCCTCATGGCTTGCTTTGAATAAGTTCCTCAATGCTTTTTATATTTTTCTATTCCACTAATCCCACCTGACGAAAAACCTCTTTTCCTTGTGCATCGAGTACAAGCGTAGTAGGCAGGGCATAAATTTCAAAATCCGCCAAAGATCCTTGTACAAATCGGCTTAAGTTTAAACCAGTTTGGTGCCTGCTTTCAAAGGCTTGAATTTGTTCCAAATCCTCCTCAGAGGCCAAAATAAATTGGGTATTGGCTTGTTGAAGATTAGGAAGTGCCTCCTTTAGTTCTGGGAATTCTGCAAGGCAGGGTTTGCACCAAGTCGCCCAAAAATGAAGTACTGTCCATTTTTTATCTGTTGTTTGGAAGCCAAACTCTTCCCCATTTGCTTGCTGAAATCGCAGCGAAGTGAGTTCAAGACTAGCAGTTGTCATCTCGGCGGTAGATTCCATGCCCTCGCTTGGATTTTTGGATTGACAACTTCCCAAAAAAAGGAAAGATCCAACAAGTAACCCAAGCATCCCTCGGGTAGAATAGGACAAAACGGTTGATTTCATAAGGAAATGGAGTAGGCCATCATCCAAATTTAATCTTTAAACCCAGGAAGTGAGGGAAATCGGAAAAAATATCAGTCTGTACCTGGCCTAAAATTGGAACGATTTCGTTTGATTTCAGCCTTTGCTTTTTTGTCCTTCAGACGTTCTTCACGCGCGGCCTTACTCGGTCGAGTCACTTGTCGTACCTTCTTTTTTTGGAAGGTAGTGGCTAGCAAATCATGGAATTTACGGATGACTAGTTCCTTATTCTGAAGCTGGGAGCGGGTTTCCTGACAAGTAAGTTGCAAACATCCCGATTGATCGACCTTGGTTGGATTTTTTTGAATAAAAGTCAATTTTTCCTCCTCTGTCAATACTTGTGACTGCATCAGGTCAAATTTGAGTTGCACCTTCGTTTCTACCTTATTCACATGCTGCCCTCCTGCTCCCCCAGATCGAGAAGTAAGAAAGTCCAACTCAGGTAAAAAATCACCACGCTTGATTCGAGATTGTAGGGAATTGAAGGACATCAGAAAAAATGAGTTGTAAGTATTAGAACAATGAGGATTTTTGATTTGTTCAAATCAAGGAAGCATTCCGTACCTTTGCATGGTGTTGACTCATTTGGGTCAACCTTCTAGTGTCCCCTAATGGACCTTTACTCCATTAACCACTACCTTATGAAAACAAAACCTCGAGTTGTGGTCGGCCTATCGGGCGGCGTAGATAGCAGTGTTGCTGCCAAACTTTTAATCGACCAGGGCTACGAAGTCATCGGCATGTTTATGAAAAACTGGCACGATGAGTCGGTTACCATTTCAAATGAATGCCCTTGGCTAGAGGATTCTACCGACGCCATGCTAGTCGCAGAAACCCTCAACATCCCCTTTCAAGCCATTGATCTGAGTGCGGAATACCAGGAGCGGATCGTAGACTACATGTTTGCCGAATACAGCGCCGGCCGTACGCCCAATCCAGACATCCTCTGCAACCGAGAAATCAAATTTGACATCTTCCTCAAGGCCGCCATTCAATTGAAGGCCGACTTTGTGGCCACTGGACATTATTGCCAGAAAGGGGAATTTATGCAAGAAGGTAAGCCCACCTACCAATTGCTTGCCGGTGCAGATGCCAATAAAGACCAGAGCTACTTTCTCTGCCAACTGTCCCAAGGGCAATTGGCAAAAGCCTTATTTCCCATCGGACATCTCCAAAAATCTGAAGTTCGGGAGATCGCCAAGCAAGCAGGCCTGATCACTGCTGAAAAGAAAGACTCCCAAGGACTCTGTTTTATCGGGAAAGTGCGCCTGCCTGACTTCTTGCAGCAGCAACTGAAACCCAAGACCGGTAAAATCATCCAAATCCCTGAAGAATTTCCTGCGTATCATTCTCAACTTATTCCTTCGGGAATTCCTCCTCAAGACTGGACCCAAGAACAGTTGGAATCGGTCTGTACACCCATTTCTTACATTCCTGCTCAAGGAAAAGTCCTCGGCGAGCACCGAGGAGCACATTACTTCACGGTTGGTCAGCGCAAAGGCCTGCAGGTCGGTGGTACTGGCAAACCCCTGTTTGTCATTGCTACCGATACGATAGAGAACGTCATTTACACCGGTTTGGGAGAAGAGCATCCTGGTTTAAACCGATTTGGACTTTTTGTACCCCAAGATCAAGTGCATTGGATTCGGGAGGATCTCCTACTGCAGCCTGGAGAATCGGCAGTCTATGCGGCTCGAATTCGCTACCGGCAGCCGCTAACCAAAGCCACCCTGATCCAGTTCCCTCATGGGCTCTATGTGGTCTTTGAACAGGCACAAAAAGGAATTGCTTCTGGGCAATTTGTTGCTTGGTACCAAGGAAATGAATGCATCGGATCGGGAACGATTGATTAACAAGTTCGACCACCAGATGCTACCCATCCTTTTTGAAGACGAACAACTCGTCGTCATCGACAAACCAGCCGGTCTACTGGTGCACCGCACCCAACAGGCCTATGGGGAAGATGAAAACGCGTTGATTCAACTCCGGGACCAGTTGGGCAACTGGGTGGCTCCCGTACACCGCCTGGATCGAGCGACCAGCGGTTGCCTCTTATTTGCTAAAAACGAACAAGTCCTTCCCTCACTCAAGGCCTTGTTTATGGACCGAGCGATCGTAAAAAGATACCTCTGTATCGTGAGAGGGATTCCTGCACAATCCGAAGGCCTCATTGATTATCCCCTCACTAGTGAACGCTCCGGCAAGCTGCAAGAGGCACAAAGCAAGTACCGCGTATTACGGGAATCCGAGCAGCCCTTTGACAGCACAGGGCGCTACCCTACCAGTCGCTACAGTCTCCTGGAAGTAGAATTGCTTACTGGCAGAACGCATCAAATCCGTAGGCACATGGCCCATATTCGGCATTACATTCTGGGAGATCGCAAGCATGGGGACAACAAGCAAAATACTTATTTTGAGAATCATTTTGGCTTGCAAAATCTGCTGCTTCATTCGTGGAAACTGAATTTTACGCCTCCCTACTCGACTAACCCCATTCAATTGGTTTGTCCACCTCCTGCACATTTTTTAAGTACTGCCAGCCTTCTGGGTTGGAACCTGAATGAATTGAGGTAAAGTACCGGATTGAATTCAAAATTTAATTTACTTTAGTACCTTCTATTTTCCCCGCTATGAAAAAACACCTATTGATTTTATCTGCCTTCATCCTTGGCAGCTCTCCCCTCCTCGCTCAAAAGCAGGATGTTGAAAAAAAGTTTTCTTCTGAAAAGGCCATTTCTCAATTTACCTATCTGGCTTCAGATGAGCTGAAAGGACGGGATCCAATCCGCTCTGAAATGAAATTGGCCTACACCTTCATCGCACAGGAACTTGAAAAAGCAGGTGCCAAACCGGTCCCTGGGGGCAATGGATACTACCAAAATATTCCTTTCAATTTATCCTCGCCTCCAACCAAGGGATCCGTACAGATGGGCAGTTTTTCCTTTTCCCAAGGACAAAACCTATTGGTATTGGATGGTCGCTCCTTCTCCGGCAACTACGAAGTAGTGGAAGTAGGCTTTGGTTCGGCAGAAGAATTTGCAGGCAAAGACCTCAAGGGAAAGATTGCAATCACCAATGTGGGAGCACCCAATAAATTCAGCCCGAATCAATTGTTTTCTGAGGGCAGAGCAAAGGCCGTTCGCGCCAAGGAAGCAGGGGCCGTGGCTTTGATTGAACGATTCAATGTCCCTTCTGTACCTTGGCAATTGGTATCCGGATTTCTGAATAGACCTCAAATGGGAATGGATCAAGGCGAGACCAGCAACCTTCCCTACCTCTGGGTAGAAGATGTGAAAAACCAGTTGACCGGTACCAACCTAGGCAATGCAACTGTAGCCGTAGAAGGAAAGGTAAATACAAAAATCGACGGCAGAAATGTCTTGGCCTGGGTTGAAGGAACAGATCCTCAACTAAAAAATGAATTCATCCTCCTTTCGGCACACTATGACCACGTGGGGGTAGGAACCCCAGATGCAACTGGCGATTCGATCTACAATGGCGCGAGAGACAATGCTGTAGGAACAGTGGCTGTTCTCAATGCAGCACAGTATTTTGCCAAAAACCCTCCCAAAAGATCCATCTTATTCGCCCTTTGGACTGCTGAGGAAAAGGGACTGTTGGGTAGTGCCTATTTTGCTAACAATCCGTTGATTCCCTTGAATCAAATCGTGTACAACCTAAATATTGACAACGCGGGCTACAACGACACCTCCATCATCACGGTGATTGGATTGGGCAGAACCAGTGCAGACTACTTGATCAACGAGGCTGTGGCCGAATTTGGATTGACTGCCAAGGCTGATCCTTCTCCAGAACAAGGATTGTATGACCGCTCGGACAATGTCAACTTCGCTCGTAAGGGAATTCCTGCTCCCAGCTTTACCCTTGGCTTCACTGCATTTGACGATGAAATCAATAAGTATTACCACAAGGCAGCCGATGAGGTGGAGAGTTTTGATATGAATTATGCGCAACTGTATTGGAAATCCTACATTCTAGCGACTCAAAAAATTGCGAATTGGTCCCAAAAACCACAGTGGACTGCTGGCGACAAGTACGAAGAGGTGAGCAAGAAATTGTATGGAGGGAAGTAATGACTTCTAGAAACAAGAGGCAAGAAGAAAGAGTATCAAGTAGTTAGTATCAAGTATCAAGACTCTTTTACTTTTATGACACCTTTCAGTTTATTCACATTATTTCGGTAAGCCTACCGGAGAAAGGCAAGTCACAAGACAGTAAATCAAAAACCACTTAGGCACATAGATTTTTCTATGTGCCTAAGTGGTTTTTGATTTAAAGTGCATGAAGTGATCAGATAAACTACTTTGCGGCTTACCTACTTTGCGAGAAAAAAGAAACAAGAGTATCAAGTTTGTACAAAATAACGTGCCGGTCTGCGGGAAGCAGGCAGGGTACATTTTACTTTATACTTGATACTAATTACTTGATACTATCCTCAAACCAGCATCCCTGCCACCGTAGCGGTCATGAGACAGGCCAGGGAAGCAGCCATTAAGGCGCGTAAGCCCAAGCGGCTAAGATTTCCTTGCTGGTTGGGAGCGATGATGGAAATACCACCCAATTGGATTGCGATAGAACTAAAGTTCGAGAACCCGCACAGGGCGTAGGTAGCGATGATGATGGATTTGGTACTGATGGAAGCCGCTTCCTTCATTTCGGCCAAACTTAAGTAAGCCACGAATTCATTGATGACCGTTTTTTGACCCAAAAGGCTACCCACTTGTAGTGTATCTACCCAGTCTACACCAATCACCCAGGCAAACACACGGAATACCTGTCCGAAAATATACTCCAAGGAGAAGCCTTTAAATTGACCTCCAGTACTGCTTTCTACCCAAGCATTCAATCCGGTGTATTCTCCTATAATTCCTGTTAAGCCATAGTTTATCGCTGCAATGACCGCAATAAACGCCAACAGCATTCCACCTACATTCAAGGCCAACTTCAAGCCCTCGGCTGCTCCTATGGACATCGCATCAATGATGTTTACTCCCATGGATTCCTTGTTTACTTCAAGTTTGTCCTGCTTGATTTCTTTCTCTGTTTCTGGAATAAACATCTTGGACATCACAATTGCGCCAGGAGCATTCATGATACTTGCACCCAACAAATAGGCTGCAAACTTACTTTGCTCCTCCATGCTATCTCCACCTAAGAATGCTACATAGCCTGCGAGTACTCCTCCGGCAATGGTAGCCATCCCTCCTGTCATCAAGCACATCAACTCAGATTTACTCATCTGAGGAATGAAAGGTCTTACTAAGAGCGGGGCTTCTGTTTGACCCAAAAAGATATTTCCAGCAGCAGAAAGAGATTCTGGTCCAGATAGACGCATAGATCGTGCCATTACCCAAGCAATGCCATACACGACCTTTTGTAAGATCCCTAGGTAATACAAGCCTGAGGATACCGTGGAAAAAAAGATGATGGTGGGCAATACCTTGAAAGCAAAAATAAATCCGAAGGTATCTCCCGCTAAGTCCCCAAAAATAAAACGTGCACCCGCCTCACTAAAACTCAAGAACTTTACAAAGCCTTCAGAAAGCAATTGGAATGCATCCTTAACTACCGTCACCTGAGTGATCAAGAATCCAAAAACCAATTGTAGGGAGATGCCTATAGCAACCAACCTCCAGTCAATTTTTTTCTTATTGGATGAAAATAGATAAGCCACCAATACGATGACTAGGATTCCGAATGCACCTCTTGCGTAGTCCATGAAGTTAGGGTAAATACAACTTCTAAAAATAGGCCAATCTTTAGCAAGAAAAAAGCCCCGAGAGAAATCGGGGCTTAAAAATTTAGTTTCGCTTATTTATTTCATCCCGAATACGGGCAGCCTTTTCATAATCCTCGTCCACAATGGCCTTATCCAACATGGTGTTGAGTTTGTCCAAACTAAAATCCTTTAAGGAGTTTTCTTTCGGTGGAGCCCCTTTTCCGGAAACAGACTTACTGGTTTTTTTCGGTGGTTCTTGCTTATCCTCCTCTGTAAATTCAATTCCCGCCTCTGAAAGCACCTTCTCTGAACAAAAGATGGGAGCTCCAAAACGAACTGCTATTGCAATCGCATCTGAGGGTCTACTATCAATTTCAGCTAAGGCTTGCTCATTTTTGCTATGAATTAGGGCATAAAAGACACCTTCCTTAAATTCTGAAATGACAATTTTCTCGATCTCAAACTGAAAGCTATCCGAGAAGGATTTGAACAGGTCATGTGTCATGGGACGATTGGGAATGATTTTCTCAATCTCTATGGCTATGGCTTGCGCCTCAAACATGCCAATGACAATGGGAAGTCTACGTACTCCTTCCACCTCTCCCAACACCAAGGTAAACGACCCCGATTGCGAGTGGTTGGACGAAAGTCCCAAGATTTCCATTTCTACCAGTTTTTCCACAAATTTTACTGTGCTGCCTTAAGTGCTGCGGTTAGTTGAGGTACTACTTCAAATGCATCCCCTACAATTCCATAATCTGCTGCCTTGAAAAAAGGAGCCTCAGGATCTTTATTGATCACCACAATGCATTTGGATGAATTGACGCCCGCAAGATGTTGAATCGCACCTGAAATTCCAACGGCAATGTACAAAGTTGGCGCCACTTTTACGCCCGTTTGTCCTACGTGCTCGTGGTGAGGTCTCCATCCAATGTCTGAAACAGGCTTGGAACAACCGGTAGCAGCACCAAGTGTATGCGCTAGTTCCTCAATCATCCCCCAGTTTTCTGGACCCTTCATTCCTCGACCGCCAGATACCACAATGTCTGCTTCAGGTAGCAATACTTCCCCTGTCGCACGTTCGGTAGCGGTGATTTTAGAAGCAAAATCAGCAGCAGCGATCGAAACAGCGAAAGCCTCTACCTGAGCCTTTGCTCCATCTACCTTTTGATCTACTGCGTTCTTTTTGATGGCGAGGATTTTCTTGGTGGTGGTGATCGTGGTATCCGCAAAGGCCTTGCCTGTATAAATACTTCTCTTCACTACAAATCCACCTTCCAAACGAGGAAGTTCCACCACATTGGATACCAGACCTGCGTCCAATTTGATCGCAAGTCGAGCCGCTAAGGCATCCCCTAAGGAGGATTTGGCCAAAATCAAGGTACTCGCCCCTACCGCTTGGAAGGCTTGTGCCACTGCAGAAGCATGTGCTTGGATCACCCCTGCATTGAGTCGCTCATCGGAGGCGTGCAACACTTTGGCTGCTCCTGCTTCTCCAACAGAAGCCAATTCTTGCGAGTCTATTGTTCCCAAGGCAATTGCTACCACGGAACCTTCTCCTGTTTTTTGTGCCAAAGCAAAGGCAAAGGAAACTGCCTCTAAACTGGTTTTTTTAATTTTCCCAGCAGCCTGTTCTACATATACTAAGATCGACATATTCTATTGACTTATAGTGAATTAAAAAAACCGTATTAAAGTACTTTGGCTTCATTTTTTAGCAAACGAACCAATTCAGAAACCTGATCCTTGTCTACCAATTTGACAGATCCTTTTGCCGGAGGCAATTGGAAACTACTCGCCTCAGCCTGTGTCTCTTGACTAGTTGGCTCGACGACCAGCAAAGGCTTGGTTCGTGCCGACATGATTCCGCGCATATTTGGAATTTTCCACTCCGCTATGGGCTCCTGGCATCCTGCGATCAAAGGCAACTGTGCCTCCAATTGCTCTTTACCTCCTTCAATCTCACGAGCCATCTTCACAGTCGTTCCCTCCAAATCAAGTTTCATTACAGGTGAAAAAGAAGGCATGCCCAGCAACTCTCCTACCATTCCATGAACCATGCCTCCATTGAAGTCGATGGATTCTCTGCCCATCAAAATCAAATCATAGCCTCCGTCTTTGGCCACTTGGGCAATTTGCTTGGCCACAAAAAAACTGTCCTTCGGAAATGAATTTACCCGAATGGCATCATCGGCTCCAATGGCCAATGCTTTTCTCAATGTCGGCTCTGTTTCGGCTTCGCCTACATTCAGTGCAGTCAAAGTTCCACCGGTTTGATCTCGCAATTCTACCGCTCTAGCCAAGGCATAATCGTCATAGGGCCCAATGATAAACTGGACTCCTGTGGGGTCAAACTTGGTATTGTTGGCAGTAAATTGAATCTTGGAAGTCGTATCGGGCACGTGGGTGATACAAACAAGAATCTTCATTGGTTTAGCGTTTGGTTATTTAGATTTATTTTGCGTGAAAATAACAGGCAAGCGTTAATTAAAAAAACTATTCATGCGCAATTTGGAACGAATCGAACTTCTAAAAGGATACTGCAAAGAGGAACCTGGAAATCCTTTCAATTTTTATGCGTTGGCCTTAGAATACCGTGAATCTGACAAACCTGCAGCAGCCGAATTATTTGATTTCGTCCTGTCCAATTTCCCAAATTATCTGCCTGTATATTTCCCAGCAGCCCATTTTTTTTACGAAGAAGACGACCTTCAAAAAGCAAAACAAGTCTTTGAATCAGGATTAGCCCTAGCTAATGACTTACAAGACGAAAAAGGAAAAAAAGAGTTGGCCAATGCCTACCAAAACTTTTTGTTTGAAACGGACATGGATTAACTGCAATCCCTAGGATTTTTGGCTAAAAAGACCTAAATTTTATACAGCCTTCAAACTTCTGACTTTTAAAGATGCTGTACTCCCAACCCGAAATAATCGCCCATTTTTTTGACTTGCTCAAGCGGCAAGGGCAGCGCTACTCCAAGAAAAGCCTCACCATAGCAAAGAAGGCGATTCCTGGCACCGTAGTCCTCACCGAAACGAGCGATGGGCAGCGGATTGAGACAACTGCAAAACCTGGAGATTGGCTAGTCGAAAACCAAACGGCTACCAAAGAACATTACCTGGTATCCGAGGCCACTTTCACTAAAAAATACCAACTCAGACAAGCCCTTGGAGAAGGTTGGGGTTCATTTCAGTCCTTGATTCAAGTTTATGCCTTGAAAGTGCAGGAAAAAGAACTGGCCCCTTTAGGGAACCCAACCCAATTGGAATTTCAAGGTCCACGAGAAAAAACCGTACGCATTCATCCCGGAGATTACTTGGTGATTCCGGTGGACCAAACGGAGGCCTACCGAATTACTGCAAAGGAATTTGAAGAAACCTACGTACCGGTCAAGGAACCAAAGTAATTTTTCCAAACTGCTTCCCTTCCTTCATGCGATCAAAGGCTGCTTCCGCCTGAGAGAAAGGATAGCACTGATCCACTACGGGTTTGATCTTGAATTTTTCTACCAATTGGAGCATTTGCAAAAAGTCCGCATCAGAACCCATGGTGCTCCCGATTAACTGGAGTTGATTCCAAAACAACTTGCGCGCTTCCAGTTGCCCCGGATTGCCACGCGTGGCGCCATAAAAAACGATCCGAGCACCCGGTTTGCACACCTCCATCAAATTGGAAAGCGTATCCCCTGAAGCCCCATCAATCACCAAATTCATTCCACCGGTTTGCTGAAGTGCTGCTGCACTCCAGTTCGCCTGGGTGTAATTGAAGCCCGCGGAAGCACCTTGGTCGATCGCCTGGGCTATTTTTTCAGGAGCACTACTACTTACAAATACCTTCGCTCCTAGCGCTAAGGCAAATTGTGCGGCAAATTGCGCTACGCCTCCTCCAATTCCAGTCACCAGCACCTGATCACCGACCTGAACTTGTCCTTTGACTACCAAGGCACGGTAAGCAGTAAGGCCTGCCAGTGGAAGTGCAGCCGCTTCTTCCCAATTCAAATGCATGGGCTTGGCATGAATTCGATCCGCGGGTACGGCGATGTATTCCGCCAGAGTACCATGACTTGGCATCCCCAAGATCTCAAATTCCTTGGCTTGAGCCTTTTCGTTGGATCCCCAATTTTTGGCGGCATTAATGATTACTTCATTTCCCAACAGAGAGGAATCTACTCCTGCACCTACTTCTTCCACGATTCCAGCCCCATCGGAACCCAACACTACCCCATCTTTCAAGTTGGGATACAAGCCTTTTCTGCACCATTCATCTCGGTGATTGAGTGCTGCTGCCTTTATTTTAATGAGAACCTCCCCTGGACCACAAGCTGGCTTAGGAAGATCTAAAAGTTGAATTTTAGCCGCTTGCTTCCGCTGAAGTACAATTCCTTTCATCGAATTCACTTAAAATGGAGCGGGTTCGTCCCCTCCGGAAAATGCACTTTCAATATCCCCTTCGTTTGCTTTGCTGGAACGCAGAAGCGTCTGATCGGTATCAAAACCACTAACTCCAGAAGCCCCGGAAGTAAACTTGCGTGAATACCCAATCTCAGACGACTGAGAGGATGGAAAACCCATGCCTCCATCCAAATCTGTGAATTTGGTGTAGCGCCCGATAAATCGGAGTTTGATATTTTCCAAGGAACCATTTCTATGCTTGGCGATGATCACCTCTCCTACACCGGCAGTAGAGGCTCCCCCTTCGTCTTCGGTGATTCCATAATACTCAGGTCGGTAGAGGAACATCACCATATCTGCATCTTGCTCTATGGCTCCAGATTCTCGTAGATCCGATAGTTGAGGACGTTTATCTCCACCACGGGTTTCTACTGCTCTAGAAAGTTGGGACAAGGCAATCACCGGAATGCTCAACTCCTTAGCAATCTTCTTCAAGGCTCTAGAAATACTCGCAATTTCCTGTTCACGGTTGCCTCCAAATCCTCCCTTGGAATCACCTGACATCAATTGCAAGTAATCCACTACCACCATTTGGATGTCGTGTTGCGCCTTCAATTTTCTACACTTCGCACGCAATTCCAAAATGGATAATGCCGGGGTATCATCCACAAACAAAGGGGATTTGGAAAGTTTGGCAGTTTTGTGAACCAACTGAGCCCATTCATGGTCCGCCAAGGTTCCTTTTTTGATTTTTTCAGAATCCAATTCCGCCTCAGAGGAAATCAATCGATTCACCAATTGTACGGATGACATTTCCAGAGAAAAAATGGCCACAGGTCTATTGTGATCTACGGCGGCATTACGCAATACGGAAAGGACAAAGGCTGTTTTACCCATCGCTGGACGTGCCGCAATGATGACTAAGTCAGATTTCTGCCATCCAGAGGTCACCCGATCCAAGGCGGTAAATCCAGAAGGAACACCCGTTAGGCCGTCTTTCTGATTTTTTCTGGCTTCCAACTCTGTCATTGCATCACGCAAGATGGAGCGCATGTCCGCGTAATTTTTACGGATATTCTTTTCGGAAATCTCAAAAAGAGAATGCTCCATCGAATCCAACAATTCAAATACGTCTGTAGTATCCTCAAAAGCATCTTTCTGGATGGTTGAAGCGATACGAATCAATTCACGTTTGATGGACTGCTCTGTAATGATGCGGGCATGGTATTCAATGTTGGCCGCAGAAGCTACCTTAGAGGTGAGTTCGGTGACATAAAAGGCTCCCCCAGCTACCTCCAAGGCTCCATTTTTCCGGAGTTGAGTGGTCACGGTCAATAAGTCGATGGGCTGACTTTCGGTAAACAAATCCAAAATAGCCTGAAAAATTACCTTGTGCGATTCCTTATAGAAACTCTCCACCTTTAAAATATCAATGACATTCGTCAAGGCATCTTTTTCCAACATCAAGGCTCCAAGTACGGCTTCTTCAAGTTCAATGGCTTGAGGAGGAACTTTACCTAAGTAGTTGGTAGGATTATCAAAAGAAGGCTTTTTACGGTAGCGACCAGCGGATGGGGTGTTTTCAGTCATGATTCAAATTTACCTGCTAGAAGGCAAGAGTTTTAAACAATTTTTCCCATAGTTATCAACAGGGCAAAAGGGATGCCTCAGCGACAATCCAAGGCCCAACGCTTGCCACTACTTAAGTAACTAAAAACGTACTTTCGATGAAATTGGGTATGCAATTGGAAAACAATTCATTCGTGAAACACGCGCTGCAATGTTTTTTACCTAAGTTTGAGTTAGTAAAAAATCAACCCATTTCCACTCATGAAACAGTATCATTTCATTGCTATCGGAGGCGCTGTGATGCATAATCTGGCACTTGCCTTACTTGAAAAAGGGTACCAGGTCACTGGTAGCGACGATGAAATCTACGAGCCTTCCAAAACTCGTCTTCAAAAAGCAGGCATTCTACCTGAAGCCCAAGGTTGGTTTCCAGAGAAAATCCATGCCCAACTAGACGGAATCCTGCTGGGAATGCATGCACGAATTGACAACCCAGAACTACTCCGTGCTCAGGAATTGGGGATTCCAGTCTATTCCTTTCCCGAATTTATCTACAACCAAAGTCAAGATAAAAAGAGAGTAGTCATTGCAGGTAGCCATGGCAAAACCTCCATCACCTCCATGATTTTACATGTTTTGAAGGATCAGGGCATGGATTTCGACTACTTGGTAGGTGCTCAAATCGAAGGCTTCGACCTGATGGTTCGCCTTTCGGATGCCCCCATCATTGTCATTGAAGGAGATGAATACCTTACCTCGCCAATCGACCGTACCCCTAAGTTTTTTCATTACAAGCACGACATCCTTCTAGTCAGCGGCATCGCTTGGGACCATTTCAATGTATTTCCAGATTTTGAAGACTACAAGAAGCAATTTTCCATGCTCATGGACCGAACCCCAGCCTCGGGTAGCCTGATTTATTGCAGCGCGGATCCATTGGTCAAGGAAGCAGCAGAAAAGTCTCAGTGCCAAGGCGGAAAAATAGGCTACCAAGCCCATCCTTCCCAAATACAGGATGGAAAAACCAGCCTATTCACTTCAAAGGGTGAAGTGGAAATCGGGATTTTCGGAGAGCATAACCTGCAAAACCTTCAAGGCGCCCTCCATATTTGCGAAACCCTAGGACTACCTCGGGAGAAATTCTATACTTCCATTCAAAGTTTCAAAGGTGCCGCCAAGCGTCAAGAAATTATTGTGCAACACGAAACAGGGGTTCTTTACCGGGATTTTGCACACGCACCCTCCAAACTCAAGGCAACGGTGAATGCTGTGAAAAATCAGTTTCCAAAGCGCCGATTGCTAGCCGTGCAGGAGCTTCACACCTACTCTTCCCTCAACAAAGCATTTTTGCCCAATTATGCGCATAGCATGGATGAAGCGGATACTGCAGTGATCTACCTCAATCCACATGCGGTAGCTTTGAAAAAATTGGAACTCATGTCCGAAGAAATGCTTCGCGAAGGATTCCAACGAAAAGACCTGATCCTATTTACAGACAGCACCGCCTTGAGCGAGTACCTGCTTGCGCAAGAATATACCGATACCAACCTCCTACTCATGAGTTCGGGGAATTACGACAACCTCAACCTCGAACCTCTCAAACAAAAATTTCTTTCTTATGCAGCTCAACCTTAAAAATTCCATTGCATTTTTTGATCTGGAGGCAACGGGTACCAACGTATCTACCGATCGAATTGTAGAGATTTCGATCGTCAAACTCAATCCTGACGGTGGGCAAGAGATTTACACCCGACGCGTAAATCCTGGTGTTCCCATTCCTTTGGAAGCCTCCCTCATCCATGGATTGTATGATAAGGACCTCAAAAATGAACCCCATTTCAAGGACCTAGCCCAAGAAGTGTTTCAATTTATTGGATTGTCGGATTTGGCAGGATTCAATGTGTTGAAATACGACATTCCGCTGCTAGTTGAGGAATTTCTTCGTTCTGGAATTGACTTCGACCTAGACAAAAGAAACCTATTGGATGCTCAAAAGATCTTTCACCTGATGGAGAAAAGAAACTTGAGTGCAGCCTACAAATTCTATTGTGGAAAGAAACTCGAAAATGCTCACAGTGCTGAGGCTGACACCCTGGCTACAGTGGATGTATTTCGCGCGCAGGTGGAGCGCTACCTTGGTGAAACGGCCATGGACCTACAAGGAAATACACTCGGAGTCTTTGAAAATGACATGAAAAAAATCCATGCCTTAGTCAATGAACGCATGGTCGACTTGGCTGGCCGTTTTGTATTCAATTCCCAAGGTCAAGAGGTTTTTAATTTTGGCAAGCACAAGGGAAAAACCATTGAACAGGCGCTCAAAGAGGAGCCCGGCTACTACGAATGGATGATGAAGGGGGATTTTCCACTGGACACCAAACGAAAACTCACCCAAATCAAATTGCGTGGCTTCAATGCCCGTTAGGAATCAATTGTCATTTCAACTAAAACAGGCTTGAGAATAACCTCAAGCCTGTTTTTTTATTTGGAACCTTCGTAGTATTTCAAAGCCTCGGGCATTTGCGCATTTAAGCGTTCCGCACGGCGATCAGGGCCCGGGTGGGTCGATAGAAATTCCGGGGGTGCTTGACCAGCACTTGCAGCCATTCGTTCCCAAAAGATGGGTGCTTCTCGTGGATCATAACCCGCCATGGCCATAAATATCAAGCCCATCCGATCAGCCTCCAGTTCATGTTTTCGGGAAAACCGAAGCATTTTTAATTCGGAACCAATACCGACAGACTGTAGAAAAATTTCTTGCGTCAAGGTTGGATTTTGACCCACTGCTGCAGAAAGTGCAGCAAATCCAAAATTAACTACCAATCCTGTAGACATGCGCTCATTGGCATGGGAGGCTACTGCATGGGCGATTTCATGTCCCATGACCACTGCAATCCCTGTTTCGTTTTGTGTAATTGGTAAAATACCCGTGTAAAAAGCCACCTTTCCTCCAGGCATACACCATGCGTTGACTTGATCACTTTTCAGTAGGTTAAACTCCCAATCCATCTCCTTGACCAGGTCTCCATAACCTTGTTCCAGTAAGTATTTTTCTACGGCTACCGCCATCTTTTTTCCAACTTGTACCACTTGCTTTCCTTCAGTTGAAGTAGTCACCACTTCATTGGATTTCAAGGCTTTGGCGTATTCTTCATTAACGAGGGGTTGAAGTTCTTGATTGGACAAAAAAGCCAATTGACTTCTACCCGTTAAGGGGACCGTGGAACAGGAAGAGATTAGCCCTAGAAACAAAATTAAGCAGGCTGTCTTTTTCATAGTTTAAATCAGATTAAATGGGAGAAAAAAACAAGGTCTTGGGGAGTCCTTTTTTATTCAATTCGAATTTCACTAATTTAGTTTTTTTACTTGAATTAGCACATCGATGTCAATGAATACTATCCTTTCTCCTGCCGCCATTACCTACCAGAAAAGGATGAAAAATCCCTTTATTTTTTGGTTTGCGATGCTCTTCAAATTGCCTACAGCCGTGTTTTGGAGGTTGAAGATAGTTCACCTGGATAGCCAAAAGTGCTTGGTCAGCATCCCCTATTTCTGGAGAAGTCAAAACCCATTCAAATCCATCTATTTTGCAGCGCTAGCAGGTGCTGCTGAACTCAGCACTGGGGCCTTGTGCCAACTGGCCCTGGCGGGAAAAGGTTCTTTCAGCATGCTCGTAGTGGATTTCCGGGCGGAATACAGCAAAAAAGCGAATACAAAGACCCTATTTACCTGCGAGCAGGGAGCGGAATTATTTAGCCTAATCGATACCCTCAAGCCTGGAGAAACCAATCAACTGACCATGCTTTCCATTGGCAAAAACAAAGCTGGTGAAGAAGTGGCTCGCTTTTTTATTACCTGGTCCTTCAAGCGGAAAAACTAATCTTCCAATACCGCTTCTAATCTAAAAAAGGTCAATAGGGCTTCTTGAACTCGTGCTTTCGGCCAATCCAGGAATTCATGTGAAGCATGAAATGCATTGAATCGGAGGATCAAGTCATCCCATTCCTTACGATCCAGTTGATAGGCATCCATCAAAGAAGTGCGTAGCGAATCCGAATCAATTACTTCCAAATAGCCTTGGCGCCGCTTCTCCCATTCCATTCGCTTTTCATAAGCTCGGAGTTGCCGATTCCGCTTCGTAAAGTAACTGATGGGCCCGTAGATGGCGAAACCAGGGTTGGGCGAAGTGGGATCAACTGCTATTCCCACCTGCTGGCTCAAAGGAGCGTCTTCAAGAGATGGCTCCTCTATCAAAATCAATTTTCCATCCTTGAATCGAAAACTATAGGGCTCGGCCTTCACTTGAAAGGTAGGCAGCAAGCGTGCACGATCCTGCAATTCAATGAATAGGAAATACTCGGAGGTGGCCACCCATTTTTTCTCTATAAATCCCGGAAAATTAAAGACCAGTGTGTCCCCCATGAGGGAAGAAATGGAGAAATAACCTCGGGCATTGGTTTTGGACTCCTCTCCTTTTCCATTGGTCACGATGACCCCTTCGAGGTATTTCTTATCCCAAGCATCGACCACATTGCCTGAATAGCGACCTTGCGCATAGAGGTTGACCAGCCCAAAGAAAAATAAGACGATTAGGAAGCAATACTTCATGAGTGCTCAAAAGTAGACAGTCCCAAGAAGTCGAAAAATGTTTTCCTGTTAAAGAACTTTAATTCTACTGAATTTTCTGGCCTTCCTGCTTCCGGGAATCTCTTAACTTTGAAACATGAAGTTTGCTCAAACCCGAATCGCTCCCACTCCTAGTGGATTTTTACACCTTGGCAATGCCTATTCCTTTCTCCTCACCAAAGCCTTGGCCGAGAAGCACGGAGCAAAAATCCTCCTTCGAATTGATGACTTGGATCGTGAGCGCTACAGACAGGAATATGTTCAGGACATTTTGGATACGCTAGACTTTCTAGAAATTCAAATCCACCAGGGCCCGAGTTCGGTAGCCGAGTTTGAAAGCCAGTGGACCCAGCAAGAACGCATGCCACTTTACCAAGCTGCGCTGGATCAACTCCAGCAAAGTCGACTGCTTTTTTCCTGTACCTGCACCAAAAGCCAAATCCTTCAAATCGACCCAAGAGGCATCTATTTGGGACAATGCTTGGACCGTCGAATGCCCCTGGACAAAAATGAGGCAGCCTGGAGAATCAACACCTTGGATGCGGATTTTTTGGATTACATGACCTACCCTTCCACCCAGAAATCAGCCCTAATTCCAGAAGAAGCGACCTGCTACGTAGTTCGTAAAAAAGACACCAATCCTGCTTACCAGCTCGCCTCCCTAGTAGATGACATCCACTTTGGAGTGGATCTGATCGTACGGGGACAGGATCTATTTCCTTCTACCCTAGCCCAACTCGACCTAGCCCGAATTTTAGGCAAGCAAGAATTTGCTAAAACTACTTTTTACCATCACCCCCTACTCAAAGGGCCTGATCAGAGTAAACTCTCCAAATCAGCAGGAGCATTTTCCATTCGAGAGTTGCGTCGAGAAGGCAAAAGCCTAGGAGATGTATTCCACTTGTTGGGGAAAAGTTTGGGACTTCAAGAAGAAATCCACTCTTTTCAGGAGTTTTCCGAACTGGCACTCCCCTAACGAAAAAGGGTCCTGAATTATCAGGACCCTTTTTTATTTATTAACTGGTAGGCTTATTTGTACTTCGCTGCTTCTCCAGGAGCGACAGCAGACTTCTGGATAAACTGGCGGATATCCTCGTTGGAGGTAGCCAAGTCTTCGGCGCGCAAGTACATCATGTGTCCAGAACGGTATCCTTTGAAATCGATTCGCTCTTTCATTTTTCCATTCGGATCGATGTGCCAAGTGCTGTACTTCGCATTGAAGTAGTCAGTTCCTCCGTCAAAATAGCCGGATTGAACCATCAAATGCAGGTATGGATTTTGTCTCATGGCCGTTCCTAGGTCGTTCGCAGTGTTCTCATTGCTACGATCCCAAGGATTCACTGGGCCAAAAAGGTTGTAGGTCAAGTCGGTATTGTACTTGAGTACATTCTTGGCGTAGAGGTTGAATGCTGGGGCAAAGGCATGATTCCAACTAGTTAAGGCTGGATCGAAATCGTAGCGATCTCCTGCTTCCATGCGGTCAAAACCTTTGTATCGGCTATCCAAACGACCCACGGTCATTCCGTCTCGACTGCGAAGCAATTCCTTCCAGAAAAAACTCGTAGGTACCATCAAGTTGTACTGAAGGATGGATTCCTTACTCAATCCAGAGTAATAGGCCATTTTGGTAGCAATGGCTTCACGCTCTGCTTCAGAAAGCAATCCTCCTTTGGCCATGGCTGGCAGAATTTCGTTCACCGCCATTGGTTCTACTATGGCCAAGATCTCATCCAAATCCTTGGCTTGCAATTCTGCTGGAAGTGCTTTGTGGTACCAGGCAGTAGCAGCATAATATGGCCAATAGTTTGCCATTTTCACTGGTCCATCACGCAAGATTCCCATGTCCGTAGGAGACACGAGGATGACTCCATTGAAATACATCCAATGGGAATTCTGCAACTGAGAAACTAGGCCCGCTACTCGGGTGGTGCCGTAACTTTCGCCAATTAAATACTTCGGAGAAGCCCAACGATTCTGACGGGTCACAAAGGTATTGACCCAATCTGCTAGGTATTTGATGTCCGCGTTGATTCCAAAAAAGGTGCTACGAGGCGTGTCTTCCTTCACAATTCGGGAATAGCCCGTATTCACCGGATCGATGTAGACGATGTCCGCTACGTCCAAGATGGAATGTGGGTTTGACTTGGTTCCATAAGGCTGAACAGGGTATCCTTCGTCATCAATATTTAGCACCACAGGGCCTGTATAGGCCAAGTGCATCCAGATGGAAGCGGAACCAGGTCCACCATTAAAGCTAACTACCAAGGGTCTTTTGCTGCGGTCTACTACATCTGTACGCTCGTAGTAGGTGTAGAATAGAGAAGCAATCGGTTCCCCTTTTTCGTCCCATACAGGCTGGGTTCCTGCAGTGGCCTTGTAAGGAACACGTTTACCTTTGATGGTCACCTCCGAGGTAGATTCTACCTTGGATTCCACCTCAATTTTTCGAGTGGTCTGCGCCATCACCGAGTACACGGTGAGCAATAAAAACGCAGTTAAGAGTTGTTTTTTCATAGTTTAGGGCAATTGTTGACTGAATTAACGCTTTTTTAAAATGAGTGAGAAATAAATTACAGAAGTGGTATAAGATTTTTTTGATTTATCGAGAGAGGAAATAAGTTAGAAATGTTTTTTCGAAAAGAATTCCAAAATGAATTCCTTCATTTCTTTCATAGTGAAATTTAGAATCAAATGCTAAGCATTCCAGTCAAAACAACAACGGCCTTTCCCTGAATCAATACCCGATCCTCTTTTTTCTCTAAGTAGAGTACCCCTCCTCGCTTACTTGCTTGATAGGCTTTGAAACTCGTTTTCCCTGTTTTCTTGTACCAGTAATCAACCAAAGCACAGTGCGCAAATCCAGTTACTGGATCCTCATTTATCCCCAGGTTGGGACCAAAATACCTGCTCACCAGATCATATTCATTGGATCCCGCAGCAGTCACGATAAATCCCTCGTCACTGGTGGCAGCGAGCACCGCAAAGTCGGGGCTTAAATTTCGTACGGCCATCTCATCCTCCAATTCAAAAATCCAATTCCCCCGCAGCCTTGCCGCCTGAACAAGGACAGCACCAAAAAGGGTCTTTGCATGGTCTGGGTGCGTATCCACCGTAGTAGGAATCAGCGGAAAGTCCATACATACCCCTTCTCCTGTTTTTGTCACGGAGAGGATTCCAGAGCGTGTTTGAAAGTGGATGGTATCCTCAGGTTTCACCCAACCTTCGTGAAACATCCAGGAGGCAGAGGCGAGTGTAGCATGCCCACAGAGGTCCACTTCAACTGCCGGGGTAAACCAGCGCAGCGAAAAGACCCTTGGGTCTGAAGTACGCTCCACAAAAGCAGTTTCACTCAGATTCATCTCCATCGCTATTTGCTGCATCAGGTCCTGAGAAATGGAGTTTTCCAAGAGACAAACCCCCGCCGGATTTCCTGAAAAGGGCTGATTCGAGAACGAATCTAAAATTGCAATCGCTAGTTGTCCCATCAATAGGCTTGTTGAAGTACTTGAAAATGATGCATAAAATGTCCAGGAATAATCCAAAGCAAGGCCCGAGTGCTCATGGGATTTCTATTGGCAGACCCTATTTCCTCAAATGAAGCAGCAGGTAGGGTTTGAACTAAACTGAGAATGGCTTGGCGCTGGTTGACAAAATCTGCAAGCAATAAGTCGAGTGGCACTGCATTAAACTGTCCTTGCTGCACGTAGGGGTCTTGATCAAATCCAGGAAGGGAGTTTTTATCCCCTCTGGCGATGCAAAGCGCTCGAAAGGTCATGATACGTTCGGTATCGATACAATGACCAAGGACTTCCTTGGGACTCCACTTGCCTGGGGCATAAGGAATATCTTCCCAGCCTGCTGGCTTGGAACTCAAGAGCGTTTTCAATTGCTCAACCTGTAGCAGCAACAGCTCCGAAAAATTCGCCTCAGCGAGTTTCGAAATGTAGGTTTCGTAATAAGGAGGATATTCGCCTTTGCTAGGCAGTGAAAATGTCTTCATGTAAAAATGACTAGGTTCCATTAAAATCTGAACTAAATTTAGGATGAACTTAAGATAGGATCCCCAACATGCGTCACATTTTATTCTTACTTACCGCCCTCACCTTCTCTTTCCCTGTATTTGGCCAGCAGGTGGTCATTCGCAATCCTGAAATTTCACAACTAGTCCTGCAGGTCAATGCCGATAGTTTGAAAAAATACACCGAAGTATTGGCTTCCTTCAAAAGTAGGCATACCCTGAATCAGGATGCTAAAGACGGAATGATTGCCGCTCAAAACTACGTGAAGTCAAAATTTATGGAGTTTGGAATGCTATCCAAAGGGAGAATGACAGCTAGTATTGAAGAATTTATAGTGCCCGGTGATGGCAGAAGAATTGTAGCTGATGCAAAAGTTGGGAATGTAATCGCTAAACTACCCGGAACCAATCCCAATGATCCCCGAGTAATTATCGTTTCTGGGCATTTGGACTCCAGAAACAAAGATGTCATGGACGCCACAGGAGCTTCACCCGGCGCAAATGACGATGGCAGTGGAGTGGCTCTAGTAATGGAACTGGCTCGAATTCTAGCAAAATCTGAATTCTCGGCTACTCTTCTTTTTGTAGCATTTACAGGAGAAGAGCAAGGCCTAAAAGGGGCTACCTACCTTGCTGACAAAGCAAAAGAAATGTCTTGGAAAATCGAGGCGGTACTCAACAATGACATTGTCGGAAACAGCAACTCCTCTGAAACAAACATCAGCAACAACACGGTGATGCGCGTTTTTTCAGAAACTATTCCACTTGCAGAAGACGAGCGAGGAGCGAATATCCGTAGGTCCATCAATTCCGATAACGACAGCCCCTCCCGCCAACTTGCGCGCTACATCAAGGAAGTAGGTGAGCGCTATGTAGATCAAATGGAAGTAAAATTGATCTACAGAAACGACCGATTCCTACGTGGAGGTGACCAAACTCCCTTTATGAAAAATGGATTTACTGCGGTACGTATGTCTGAAATGAATGAGAACTTTCTGCACCAGCATGAAAATGTACGCGTAGAAAATGGGGTTCAATACGGAGATTTACCAGAATTCATGGATTTTGAGTACCTCAGAAAAGTAGCAGCAGTGAACTTGGCATCAGCCGCCTCGCTAGCCCATGCTCCAGGGATGCCTCAGGAAGTACGAATAGATGTGCGCGGCCTAAGCAACTCTACCTCCTTGATTTGGAAAGCCCCAATCCATGGAAAAGCGAAAGGATACTATGTCTTGATGCGGGAAACCTCTTCATCCATGTGGGAGAAAAAGTTCTACACCGAAGAGACCAGCCTCAAACTTCCTTATAGCAAAGACAATTACTTCTTTGCCGTGCAGGCGGTATCGGAACAGGGTATGGAAAGTTTGCCCGTGATCCCTTCCCCGCTGACCCGTTAAAGGTTCTTTTTTTTTAACATCACATCCGGTTTAAAGTATATCCAGAACCGCCTCAATGTTCTAGTGCTACGAAAATGGCTTATTCTTTAAAAACAATTTAAACTTATATTTTTTATACTTTTTTTGATTTGCTATTTTTTCAATCGACTTTTTATGAATACGCAAGCCCAGTTTTTTCAACGGCTAAAGCCCACAGTCCCACCCTATTCTTCCTTAGCTGCGGAAGTAGCAGCTACACTCAAGGTTAGTCTAGATAGTGCCTACAGACGGATACGCGGAGAAAAGCTCTTGGATTTCGACGAAATCAGTTTGCTTTGCCAGGAGTTTAATATCTCCTTGGATGAGTTTCTGTGCTTAAAAAACGATTCCATTTTATTCAAGTCCACCTCATCCCCTCCTAGAGAAGATGCCCTAGCGCATTGGATGGTTGAAATGGTAAAGCAACTCTACTACATCAACAGTTATCCCAAAAGGCATCTTTATTTTTTAATCAAGGATTTACCCCCCTTTCATCATTTTTTCCATCCTATTCTCGCCAGTTTTAAATTCTTTTTTTGGACAAATTCTATCCTGCCTCCAGGTGAGCAGCAACTTGAGAAATTTTGTTTGGACACCAAGTACCTAAGCGGTTATGAAATCCTAGCCAAACGAATTCTTCGAGCGTATGCCAAAGTTCCAAGTACCGAAATCTGGAATAAAGACACCCTAAATACCACATTAAGGCAAATTGAAACCTATCATGAAATGGGCTTGATCCAGGATAGCGAAACAACCAAACAAATCTATGGTGGCCTTCTGGAAGTGGTAGATCATCTTGAAAAAATGGCTTCAGATGGGCAAAAATCTTTGTTGGGACAAGCTACCAATCCAGATTTTGGGGAATATAGGCTGTATCAAAATGACATTGTCTCTGGGGACAATACCTTGCTTGCAGAAATTGGAGATACCAAAATCACGTACCTCAACCATAGCGTACTCTACTTTGTAGGTTCCACAGATAAGGGTTTTAATGAGGAGGTATTTAAAAACATGAATAACCTAATCAAAAGATCAAGTCTAATGAGTGGTGCTGGAGAAAAGGAACGTGCACAGGTATTCAAAAAGCTACGGAGAAAAGTTCAAGCGAAGTTGGATGCTATGAATGCCTAGCTAAATCTTCCTATTTTTTCTAAAAGATAATCCTACTTATTTTAGAGCATGAATAATTGGACAGCACTTTTTTTGTACGGGCTGCTGCTTGCATGTTTTGGGTGCATTTCAAAAGCGGCTGAAAATCCGAATCAACGAATGAATAGCATTTCAGCTAGTCAATCCTCCTCCAAGAAGAACATGGTTTGGATTCCAGGTGGTGAATTGATCATGGGAAGCGATGATCCGAATGCTTATGCAGCAGAAAAACCCGCTGTACAAGTACGGGTTGAAGGCTTTTGGATGGAAACCACAGAAGTCACGAATGCTCAGTTTCAAAAATTTGTCGAGGCCACAGGCTATAAAACAGTAGCAGAACGCCCGGTATCCTGGGAGGAATTGAAAAAACAATTGCCACCCAACACCCCTAAGTTATCGGAAGAGGATCTCGCTCCCGGTTCGATGGTGTTTATTGCTCCTAGCAGACCTGTTTCCCTCAATGACATTTCCGCTTGGTGGCAATGGGTAAAAGGTGCCAATTGGAGGCATCCAGAAGGTCCTGAAAGTGATATAGTAGGTCGAGAAAATCATCCTGTAGTTCATGTTGCTTACGAGGATGCGCTCGCCTATGCCGATTGGGTAGGTAAAAGATTGCCCACCGAGGCAGAATGGGAACTTGCCGCCAAAGGAGGACTACAAGGAAAGAAATTTGCCTGGGGCGATGAGTTTGCGCCCGAAGGCTCCTACTTGGCGAATACCTTTCAAGGGATTTTCCCATCAAAAGATGAGGGTAAGGATGGATTTAGTTCTACGGCTCCTGTAAAATCCTTCCCTCCCAATTCCTATGGTGCCTACGACCTAATCGGCAATGTATGGGAATTGACTTCGGACTGGTTCGATGCACTCAAGCATGCGCGCACCGCGGGAAAAGTGGCCAAACTAGACGTAGGCATGAATCCATGCTACAATCCAAGCAACCCTTATGCGATGGAGCGTGTCATTAAGGGAGGATCTTATTTATGTGCTTCCAATTACTGCACCAATTACCGGCCGGCAGCAAGGCAGGGACAAGCTTACGACTCGGGAACCTCCAATGTTGGGTTTCGCTTAGTATTGGATGGTAATCCAAAAAGAAAAAACGGGTAGGTCAACGCTGGAAACTAGCGGAATAAAGACCTAAAACCCCTCTGTTTCCCTATCGTTTTTTTTAACGAATCCCTTTTTCAGGATATTTGGGCACCACGGTCTTACCAAAGGCTTTCAGTTCCTCAATTTGAGCATCCATATCTCCATTTGGATAGATGCAAGGTCCTATGCCTGCTTCTTTCTTTTTGTAATCCAAATAGCCGATCACAATAGGTACATTTGCCCCAAGTGCGGTATGATAAAATCCTGATTTCCATTTGGTTACTGCGCTTCTGGTTCCTTCTGGAGTGACCATCACTACCAAATCCTCCCGCTCATTTAGCATTTGGGTCATGGCCTCTGTGTAGGTTTGCTTCTTCCCGCCAGGGATACGTTTGCGGTCAATAGGAATGGCGCCTAACCCGGACAATAACCAACCCAGAGGGCCAATCATTGATTCTTTCTTGATCGTAAAGCGGACAGGAATATCCATTAGATAGAAGGCGGCTCTAGCGTACAAAAGATCCCAGTTGGAGGTGTGAGGAATGGCAATCAAAACTGCCTTTTTCACACCTACTGGCCAATTGTGATTTAGGCTCCATCCAGCCACCCAGAAAATAAATCGCGAAAGTAATTTCATCATAAGGAGACTGAATTAAGAATTTGGTTGAATTAAGGAGGGATTGGCTTCAATCACACGCATGGTTTCCTCGTAACCAGCTTGAAATAGCTCAGGTGCTTTTTTTAAATCAAAAACACTGTATTTACCCAACCCAGGCGCTTCTATGAAATAGTCACAGGCTCCTTTCCGGGTGTATACATTGAAATTTAGGTTCATCATGACCGCCCGTTCGAGTAGATTTTTTACATTTCTTACCTTTCCTAGTTCGGGCAAATGATTGCAATTGACCCCAATTACCAAGTCACTTTTTTCTTTTAAGGGCTCAATAGGCAAATTATTTAACACACCCCCATCTACCAGGTAGCGGGAATCGTACTCGATCGGTTCAAACATGCCGGGAATACAGGAAGAAGCCAGAATTGGCTCAATTAACCGCCCGGAATTATAAAACACTACTTCCCCCTTTCCAATATCTGTGGCAGCCACATGAAGGGGGATCTTTAATGCTGAAAACTCATCCACTGGCAGGTAGGTTTTCAAGAGTTCAGCCAAGCTATCCAGATTAAATAAACCTTTCCAAGAAATGGCTAGTCGCATCAACTTGAAATAATTGGTTTCAATAACAATCTTCAATACATCATCTGGGGAATATCCTTGGCAATACATGACACCCACAATGGCTCCTGCCGAGCTTCCGCTGATCTGATTTGGGAAAATTCCTACTTCATTGAGTGCCTTGAGTACCCCGAGATGGGAAATTCCTCTTACCCCTCCACCAGAAAGGGCTAGACCTATACTTGGCTTAGAGTTCATCTAATCGAAACGTTTGGTCTACACGCACTCCTTTTTCAGTCATTTTTACAGTGCAGCACTCGTTGCTCGCATCATGTTCAAAAAAGAGGAGGTAGTTTTCTCTTACTGCTTCTTCTAAAAACGCCTGCTTTTCTTGCAAGGTGAGCAAAGGACGAGTATCGTAGCCCATTACATAGGGTATTGGCAGGTGGCCAACCGAAGGGAGTAAATCTGCCATAAACACTAGGGTTCGGCCTTTGTATTGAAGCTTGGGCAGCATTTGCTTGTTTGTATGCCCATCCATCGTGAGGAAATCAAAGCCAGGAAAAAGGGATTTTTTGGAAAGATCTAAATACTCTAAAACCCCATGTTCCTGCAGAGGAAGGATGTTTTCTTCCAAAAAAGAGGCTTTTTCTCGAGGATTTGGCTTGGTGGCCCAGTTCCAATGATCTTGATTGGTCCAATACTTGGCCCTTGGGAAGGTCAATTCGTATTGCCCATGGGAACCATACTTTACACACCCTCCACAATGATCAAAGTGCAGGTGCGTCAAAAAAACATCAGTAATATCGGTAGGATGTACTCCAAGTTGCCGCAAACTTTTCTCTAGGCTAGCTTCTCCATGCAAGTAGTAATGTGAAAAGAAGCGCGCATCCTGCTTGTCCCCTATGCCTGTGTCAATCAAGACCAACCGATTGCCATCTGAAACAAGTAAGCACCGCATTGCCCAGGTGCAGAGGTTGTTTTCATCCGCAGGATTGGTACGAGACCAAATGGACTTGGGTACCACACCAAACATGGCTCCACCATCCAATTTAAAAAAACCTGTGTCAACGGTGAAAAGCTCCATGTAAACGATTTATAGCACTGATAAACAACACATTACTTCCACTTGTAGGGCTTATGGAAAATTGAAAGCGTATAAAGAAGCGTTTAATCCTTATTCTACTACCACACCCATCGCACAGAACTTATCGATGCGTTGGGAAATTCGTTGTTCGGCTTCGATGGCATCCAATTCTTTTAAGGCTTGGCTAATCACCTGCTTGAGGGTTTTTGCCATTCCTTTGAGATCTTTATGCGCACCCCCAAGTGGTTCGGGAATGATTTCATCCACTAATCCATTGGACTTCATATCCGTGGCAGTCAACTTCAATGCTTCAGCTGCTTGTTCTTTGTAGTCCCAAGACCTCCACAAAATGGAAGAACAAGATTCGGGTGAGATCACAGAGTACCACGTATTTTCCAACATGTACACCTTATCTCCAATGGCGATTCCCAAAGCACCTCCGGATGCACCTTCACCAATAATGATGCAAATCACCGGAACTTTGAGCATAAACATCTCCTTGATGTTTCTTGCAATAGCCTCTCCCTGACCTCTTTCTTCTGCCTCCAAACCTGGAAAAGCACCCGGAGTATCAATGAGGGTAATGATAGGCTTATTGAATTTTTCTGCCATTTTCATCAGACGGAGCGCCTTCCGGTATCCCTCTGGATTGGCCATACCAAAGTTTCGCTCTTGGCGTTGCTTTGTATTTCGCCCTTTTTGCTGTCCAATAAATAGAACTGTCCGGCCATCAATATCTCCTAATCCACCAACCATGGCCTTATCATCTTTCACACTGCGATCGCCATGCAATTCGATAAAATCATTGGTGATCTCGTAGATGTAGTCTAAAGCATAAGGTCGATCCGCATGTCTCGAAAGTTGTACTCGCTGCCAGCGCGTTAGATTTGCAAAGGTTTCCTTTTTCAAGGCCAAAATTTTACCTTCCAAGGAGTCAATATCTTTGCTTAGGTCGATGTTTCTCCCCTTCGCCAACTCCTTCATCTCCTGCAACTTTTGCTCTAAATCAGCGATAGGTTTTTCAAATTCTAAGACCATTTCCGTAAATTTTTGAAGAACAAATATAAGGATAAGTCTTTATCACCGATGGAATTTTTGAGGGAAAAGGAGTCAGCTAAACTGAACTTTCCGACCCCACTAATTGGATTTCCAAAGAAGGCTTTAAATGTCAAATCAAACGAAAACAAAAAAGTCCCTAATTTCTTAGGGACTTTGATGCGGAATGGACGGGACTCGAACCCGCGACCTCCTGCGTGACAGGCAGGCATTCTAACCAGCTGAACTACCACTCCAAGGTTAGTGACGGCAAGAATAAACTTACCTCAATGAAAAGACGAACGAGTCAATCTTTGGTACTATAAATCGATGCGGAATGGACGGGACTCGAACCCGCGACCTCCTGCGTGACAGGCAGGCATTCTAACCAGCTGAACTACCACTCCGTTTCCCTTCACTTTTGAAGTGGTGCAAAGGTAGAAAAACGGAACTTATCCGCAATAAATCAACTTTATTTTTTTAATAAAAGGC
>CANGYY010000006.1 GCA_947458585.1 Cyclobacteriaceae bacterium
TAAGACTAGAGAATTGTTTGGAAAAGTAATTCTTGAATCCAAAACCATCCTATGGAATGGCCCGATGGGTGTATTTGAAATGGAGTCTTTCAACAAAGGAACCAAAGCCATTGCAGAATATGTGGCGGAAGCGACGCGTCATGGAGCCTTCTCGCTTATCGGTGGAGGTGATTCTGCCGCAGCAGTAAATAAGTTTGGCTACACCGACCAGGTATCTTACGTATCTACGGGTGGTGGGGCCCTCTTGGAGCACATGGAAGGAAAAGTACTTCCAGGAGTGGCTGCCTTGGCGCAGTAATACGCACCCAATTCAATCAAAAAAGGCTGCTTCGCAAACGAGGCAGCCTTTTTTATGCATTTGACAAAATGGGCATCAACGGAGAAACCTGATCTCCGCTAGTACGGGAAAGTGGTCAGAGGGGTATTTTTTGCCGTAGTTGTCTGTCAAAATTCCATGGCGCAGCACTTCGATCTTTCCCTGTACAAAAATATGGTCAATGATACCATCCGGCATTCGATCCCATTCGAAGGCGGTAAAGGTGCCTTTCGGGCCGTAGGAGGGAAGTTTAGAAATCAATCGAGCATCCTTCCAACTTTCTTGGGCGAGGATCACCTGATAGGCTGGATTGTCAGGAGTCACATTGAAGTCACCCATCCAGACTACTGGGAGATTTTCCCGATTCAGTTCTTTAATTTTTGCCTGCACGAGTTTGCTGCTTTCTTCTCTGGCCTGCTGCCCGATATGGTCGTAGTGTACATTGAATACATAAAATCGCTCCCCTTCTGCTGAAACAAATTTTCCCCAGGTACAGACCCGATTTAAGGCAGCATCCCATCCCTTGCTGGGTTGGTCAGGTGTCGGCGAAAGCCAAAAAGTCCCCGATTCTTCTAATCGGTAGCGGCTGGGATCGTAGTGGATAGGCGAAAATTCCCCTTTGGCTTTCCCATCATCTCTCCCAACACCAACAGATGCATAGCCCAGGCCTTCATTGAGTTCCTTCAACTGATGCGCAAGCACCTCTTGAGTGCCTACGATACCGATTTGATGAAATTGAATCAACTGGATGACTTGAGTGGCCCGATCTTTCCAGAGGTTTCCTACATCGTTGGGATTATCCCACCGGATATTGAAGCTGGCGAGTCGGTGGGTTTGGGCGGAAATTTGATTTGGCTGTAATCCGAAAAAGGAAAATATAGCAAGGAAGAAAAGGATACGGGTAACTGACATAATTTGGAAACAAATTCGTGAATTGATGGCTTTCACTTAAAATTGCCTATTAATTTCATGAAATGAAAACGATTCAACCCAAAGACCTATCGACCCCTGAGTTGCAAGCTCTTTTGCAGGGTGCCGTGGCTCCTCGGCCCATTGCTTTTGTGAGCAGTATCAATGGGGCTGGAGCCGTTAATTTAAGCCCTTTTTCTTTTTTTAACCTGTTTAGTGCCAATCCTC
This sequence comes from Cyclobacteriaceae bacterium, assembly GCA_947458585.1. Classification (GTDB taxonomy): domain Bacteria; phylum Bacteroidota; class Bacteroidia; order Cytophagales; family Cyclobacteriaceae; genus Algoriphagus. The sequence goes on from CANGYY010000006.1 coordinate 1,454, forward strand.
CCATCCTGGTTTTCTCTCCTTCCCGGAGGGTGCGCGATAAGAGTACCAAGCATACCTTGGAAAACGTGCTTGAGGTGCCCGAAGTAGTCATTCATGTGGTGGGCCATAGTTTGGTGGAACAAATGTCCCTTGCCAGTACAGAATATGGGAAAGGGGTCAATGAATTTGTCAAGGCAGGATTGACCGAAGTTCCCTCCAATCTAGTATCTCCACCTCGGGTGAAAGAAGCCCCCTTGGCTTTTGAGTGCCGTGTGAATCAGGTGATTTCCCTAGGAGAAGAAGGTGGCGCAGGCAACTTGGTTATCTGTGAGGTCCTTCAAATTCACTTGGATGAGCGAATTTTGGATGCTTCAGGAGCCATTGCGCCGCTAAAATTGAATCCTGTAGCGCGTTTGGGTGGAAATTGGTATACCAAAATCACAGCAGAATCCTTGTTTCAAATCCCCAAGCCCTTGACAACCCTAGGAATAGGGGTAGATCAGATTCCGGAGGAAATTCGCTTCAGCCCTGTGCTTACGGGGAATAATCTAGGCCGATTGGGTAATGTGGAGCAACTTCCAAGTCCAGAAGAGGTAGCCGCTTTTGGGAGTACACCAGAAATGCTGGAACTAAAAAAGCGGTTTCAACTCGATCCAGAATCTTGGATGGATCACCTGCATTCCTGGGCCAAAGAGGAATTGGAATCCGGTGATGTGGATCTCGCTTGGAAAATACTTTTACAAAAATAAGGACAAAAAAAACTCAGCCCGAAAGCTGAGTTTTTCAATTACTTGATTACCAGATCTTGAGGCATCCGTACCTGCACGCCCTGGTAGTTTTTGAGTTGCTGAATTTTTTGGTAGAGAGGGTATTGCTCTCCCAATTGAGATTGAAGAATTCGAACCTGTACTTGATCGGAGAAATTGAGCATCAATTCTTCAAACCATGGTTTTTTCTCTGGGTAGTACACCACTCGGTAATCCTCTCCAGCATTGATCTTTGCAGCGGCGATGCCAACGGCTGTATCCAATCCCCCTAATACATCCACCAATCCACGCGCTTTGGCTTGCGTTCCTGTCCAAACTCTTCCAGAAGCTACTTTGCGAACTGAATCGGGGTGCATCCCTCTACCCTCAGCTACTCGAGAAATGAAGGTCTCGTAGCCATCTTCAACACTGGATTGGATGATAGTTCGTTCTACCTCAGTCAAAGGTCTGGCCATATTTCCAAAATCAGAGAGTTCTCCTGTGGAAACCACATCTGTTGTCACTCCCAACTTGTCATTGACCAGTTCCTGGACATTGAACAAAATTCCAAAGATGCCAATGGAACCAGTGATCGTGTTGGGCTGGGCCACAATCGTATCTGCTGGTGCGGAAATGTAATAGCCTCCTGAGGCGGCTACTTCACCCATGGAAACAATGAGGGGCTTGGCCTTTTTGGCCTCCGACATTTCTCTCCAAATTACGTCTGAAGCAAGAATAGATCCTCCTGGAGAGTTCACACGCAAGACTATGGCCTTGATGTTTTCGTCTTTCCGTGCCTTGCGGATTTCTTTGGCAAATTTTTCCGAGCTGATCGCTCCTTCAGCATTTCCATCCACAATCTCTCCTTCGGCAAGGATTACTGCAATTCGGTTGGCTGAGGAAATATTTTTGCTTTTTGCTTGACTTCCTAGTTCGGTGGCATTGATGGTGGAGATCTGGTCCTCCTCCTTCAATCCTAGTTTTTCTTTGAGAATGCTGTGCACCTCATCTTCATATTTGAGGGACGTGGCAAGCTTGTAGGTCACTGCATCTTTTGGCTTACGAACGAGCATCTGCTTGTTGATCAGGACCAAGCTGTCTTTGGCGATTTTTCGCGAAGTAGCAATCAAGTCAATTGCATGATTATTGATGTCATCCAAAAAATACTGGGTTTGTAGTCGGTTTTCATCACTCATTTTATCTAAAATGAAGGGTTCTACCGCACTTTTAAATTCACCTACACGGAAAACCTCGGGCTTGATCCCTACTTTTTCAAAAAATCCCTTGAGGAAAATTCCTTCAGAGGAGAAGCCGTTGAAGTCAATGCCCCCCAATGGATTTAAGTAAACTTCATCCGCCACTGAGGCTAAAAAATACCCCCCTTCGGAATAGGCTTCATCGTATGCGACAATAAACTTGCCTGATTCTTTAAAGTCCTGTAAGGCTTCACGAAGCTCTAGTAGTCCGGCTTGTCCTGCGCCAAAAAGGCCTGCATTTAAGTAGATTCCTTTGATTTTCTCATTGGTTTTTGCCTCTGCTATTGCTTTTTTCAGGTTGACCAAACCTGCTGAATTATCCCCTCCAAAGGGATCTAGAAAAGATCCAAATACCAAATCCTCCTCAGAAGTACGCTCCACCAAGGTGCGCCCATTTAAATCAAGGTGAAGAATGGAATTTTCTTCCAAGGTAACTTCTTCCTCTGAAGATGAGGCTGCCATCCCCAAAAGGGCAAAAATAATAACCAAAGCGACAATGCTAAAAGCGAATAGGCCGACAATAACAGCCAAAACATTACCTAGAAACTTCATAGTAGTTTAATTTAGACTGTAAATTTAGCCTAATTTGGGCCAGTTTTACAAGAATTATGCAAACGAGAAATGGAAACAAAGGTTGTCCTTGGAATAGGCGGAAATAAAGGAGATCGTGCCAGCTATTTAGCCAAGGCTAGAGAGGCCTTATCCCGGGAGCTAATCCTAATTTCTAGTTCCCAAGTCTATGAATCAGAAGCCTGGGGAGGTGTGGCTACCAATGGAAATTTCCTGAATCAAGTGCTCCTCATCCAAACTAGCATGGAGCCTTTATCCTTGTTGCAACTGACACAGAAGATTGAACATGCGCTGGGAAGAACTCGGGAACAGCATTGGGGAGACCGGACCATCGATATTGATATCCTTTATTTTGGTGACCTTGTCAGTAACGATTCCCAACTCATGCTACCACATCCTTACCTTTCAGAGCGCAGATTTGTACTTCAACCCTTGGCGGAAATTCTCCCATTTAAAAAACATCCTGTTTCTGGTAAGACTTCCTTAGAACTTTTGGCAGCGTGTTCAGATTTTGGGAAGGTTTCCATTTGGAAAATGGAAGAATAAAAAAATCCCACCTGCAAAAGGTGGGATTTTGTACTTAAAGACCTGAGACAAGAGCCTCAGGATGTATTTTTTTGACCAATCCTTGGAGTACTTTTCCTGGGCCACATTCTACAAATTCTGTTGCTCCATCGGCTACCATTTGCTGCACGGATTGGGTCCATTTTACAGGGGCAGTCAGTTGGGCGATTAGGTTGGCTTTGATGGCTGCCACATCCGTTACTGCCGTCGTACTCACGTTTTGGTAAATAGGGCAGATCGGCGTGTGAAACTGAGTTTCTTCGATGGCTTTTTGAAGTTTCTCCCGAGCGGGCTCCATCAATGGAGAGTGGAAGGCACCTCCCACAGGTAGGGGAAGGGCTCTTTTTGCTCCCGCAGCCTTAAGTAGTTCACAGGCGATTTCAATGCCTTTGGTGGATCCGGAGATAACGAGTTGACCCGGACAGTTGTAATTGGCGGCTACCACGACCTCTTCAGTGATTCCAGCACAGATTTCTTCAACGACCTGGTCTTCTAATCCCAAGATCGCCGCCATGGAGGATGGGTTAATCTCACAGGCTTCCTGCATGGCTTGCGCACGCTGAAATACCAAGGAAAGCCCATCTTCAAAGCTCAAAACGCCGTTGGCCACAAGTGCGGAAAATTCACCCAAGGAATGACCCGCAACCATGTCAGGAGCAAAATCAGGTGTAGTTTTTGCCAAGATCACGGAGTGCAAAAAGATAGCAGGCTGCGTTACTTTAGTTTGCTTGAGTTCTTCTTCTGTGCCTTCAAAAAGGATGTCTGTAATTCGAAACCTCAAGATCTCATTTGCTTTTTCAAACAAGGCTTTGGCCTCTGAATTTTCTTCGTAAAGGGACTTGCCCATTCCTGGGAATTGGGCTCCCTGGCCCGGAAATACAATCGCTTTCATTTCTTAAGATGAGGATTTTGAAGCCTCAAATATAGCGTTTTTTGCTCTCCAAAGGGAAAGAGATTAAAAGCTATCGAGGGTGGGGAAGTGGGTAGAAAGGACCTTTTTTCGATTCTCTGATAGCCAGCGAATAAATGCTTTGACTGCAGGAGAGTGCTTTTTTTGTTTCAGCCAGATGAGTTTCCAATCTGCTTTTAGTGGAAGTCCGGGTAATTCTAGCAGTGAAATTCGTCCCTCCTTGAGTTCTTGTGCCATGGAAAAATTGGAAAGCAAAGAAGCGCCCAAACCTGCCATGACCGCCTGCTTTACCGCTTCGTTAGTGGCGAGTTCTAGGTTGCTTTCTACGTGTATATCGCGTTCCTGAAAAAATTTCTCCATCATGGTACGGGTGCCAGAGCCTTTTTCCCGAACAAGGAAGGGTACCTTTTCCCATTTTCCTTCTTTAATGGCGGCAGCATAGGCCTCCTTTTTTTCCGGGGAACAAGCCAAATACCATTTATTTTCTGCTAGTTGGATGCTTTCCAAATCCAATTCATCGGGCCATAGGGACACCAAAGCCAGATCTGTGGAATTTTCCTGTAAGTGAGCCAATACTTTGTAACGATTGGAAACTTCCAGGCTGATTTCTACATGGGGGTGGATTTTCATGAAATCTGCCATCAGGTAGGGGATGATGTATTTCCCTGTGGAAACAGCAGAGATTCGAATTTTTCCTCCAAGCAGCCCCTTCAGTTCCAACATTTTTTCCTCGATCTGCCCAAGTTCTCCAAAAATCCGGTCTGCCGTATCCACCAACTCCTGTCCAAACTCGGTGATGTGGATTCGCTTTCCAATGATTTCCGTGAGGGGCACTTCAAACTGTTCCTGTAAGTTTTTCAATTGGATTGAGACCGCGGGTTGGGTCATGCTCATTGCTTCTGCTGCTTTGGTGATGCTTTGGAACTTGGCAATGGCTTGAAAAGCCTTCAATTGATGTAGGGTGATATTCATAAAGTAAATTAATTTAAAAACCATAACGAATAAAAAATTATTATGTTTTACTTTTTTTGAAAAGTAGCAAGGGTGATATTTGCGCCATGGATTTTCAAATTCTTCTGAATAACCTTACCAACCCAAGTTTGCTCTTTTTTGTATTGGGCATCTTGGCAGTCAAGTTGAAAAGTGATTTAGAGATTCCTGCCACGAGTGCCAAGTTCATCGCGCTCTACTTGATGATCTCCATTGGCTTTAAAGGTGGACAAGAATTGTCCCACAGCGCCTTCAGTACCACCATCCTTTGGTCGCTAGGTTTTGGGGTTTTTCTTTCTGCGGCTATTCCTTTCTACACCTTCTTTCTCTTAAAACGAAAACTGGGAGTTCCCAATGCAGCTGCAATCTCGGCCGCTTATGGCTCCATTTCAGCAGTGACCTTTGTGGCTGCTGCAGCTTTTTTGGAGGTTCAAGGAGTTACTTTTGGCGGCTATATGGTAGCCGTAATGGCTTTGATGGAAGCCCCTGCCATTATTTCAGGGATGATTTTGCTCCGCAAATTTACTCCCTCGAAAACTGAAGGCGGGTTCAAGCAAATGATCATACATGCCTTTACCAACGGTTCTGTACTATTGATTTTGGGAAGTTTGGTGATTGGCTTGATTGCCGATGAAAAGCAAGCCGAAGGAATCAAACCCTTTGTAACGGATATTTTCAAAGGGTTTTTGGCGGTTTTCTTACTGGACATGGGAATCAGCAGTGGTAGGAAACTGAAGGCTTTTTTCAAGACGGGCTATTTTTCTTCCCTGTTTGCGATTCTGGTACCACTAGTCAATGGGGTGGTCGTCGCTTATGTCAGCCAATGGATTAGTCCCGAAGTTGGGGATCGATTAATTTTTGCTATTCTGGCTGCTTCTGCCTCCTACATTGCCGTTCCTGCAGCGATGAAGTTATCCAATCCAGAGGCGGACGAAGGGTTGTACGTACCCATGGCTTTGGCAGTCACTTTTCCGTTCAACCTGACTCTCGGAATGCCGATCTATTGGATGATTATCCAGGCAACCTAAAGGGGGTAATCCAGAGGTAAAAATCGTGCTCTTTCTGAAGGAGTAGGCATTCTGCAACTTTCTCTTCTGCCAAACCAAGCATAGCGATTAGCTCCAATCCATTGGTAGATACTGTCCCGAAAACCTTTTGGAAGAATTATCAAGGGATAAAGTAACGGCCAGCCTCTACGAAGCTGTCGCGCTACCCGTAAGGCTGCTGTACTCCCAAGGTAGACCTTCCCTTTTTCCACCAAAATTAGGCTGTCCAAGTAAGTGGAAGGGTAGTCGAAGTGCTTCAGTACGCGCTGCCCCGCAGGACTTTGCATGGCTGCAAAGCGTAGGTTTTTCTTGGTATCCCGCTTCAATACAAAATCCACTGAGGCATTGCAAAGGCTACAGTGTCCATCAAAAAGCAGGATGGAAGGAGCCTCCATTAGCGAAGGAGTTGAATGGTTCCTTTCAGCGTTTGCTGTTTTTTGCTTGGGTCGACCACATCGAAATACACTGTTCCTGAATAGTAGTAGGTGCCTGCTGGAAGTTCATTTCCACTTTTGTCTTTGCCATCCCATCGAATAAAAGGATCATTCTCGGTAGCACTTTGACTTGCATAGCTGTATACCTCAGCTCCCCAGCGATTGACGATAAAGAGCTCTACCTTAGTTACAAATCTTGGGCATTTTGAAAAAGGATTGTCAAAAGCCATGAAGGTGTCGTTGAGCCCATCGCTATTGGGGGAAAATGCATTCGGCAGGAGGTAATTGGGGCAGTTGTCTACGCACACCACATTGCTCTTTGGACTTTCATTGCCTGACCGGTCTACGGCTGTCAGGTAGTAGCAGCCCTTGTAGTTTGGCAGGTTTTGAAGTGTGGTACGGAGTTGCTGGGCAGTAAATTGGCCTATTCGGGTAAAGGTTCCGTCTGGAGTGCCTTCTGGATTAAAATACAATCGATATCCGCTCAACTCATCGTCGCAATTGCCACTGAAATTAGGCTTCCAACTCAATTCATGTACGTAGGTAATGGTACCGCAGGCTTCTTCTGAAACATATTCCGTGCATTCTGGGCCATCGAAGGTCAACACCGGTGCACATGGGAGGCGATTGTCATCTGGCTTGGCACAGATGATTTGAGATCGGTTTTCTAAAGGATACACTAACCCGGGTACATTGTAGGCCCCTTTGGTAATGACGTAGTAGCAATACTCCAGGTCCTTCTTCAATTTGACCCCATTGAAGCTTCCATTATCCAGGAAAAGAAATCCTTTTTGGGTTACATCAACCTCGGCAATTTTAACAAAATTGGCCGCATCCGATGCTGCAGCATCTGTGCGATTGCGGTAGACCTCGTGTTTGTATTGGGCAATGGAATTGTTCCATGGAACAGTAAATGCCCATTTCAATTCGATGGCTTCATTGATGATTGTAGGTTCAAGCCGAACAGACGAAGCCTTTGAGGAGGTGTCTACCTTGGTGTTTCCATCCCAGAGCACCACTTTGTAATTGTACACCAGGTTTTTGGTATTCAACTTTTTATCGGTGAATAAGGTGTCCGCCGTTTTTCCAAGAGAAATTCGGTTTTGGGATCCCGTGAATCCTTCACTTCGGATCAATTCGTAGGAATATGGGCCCGGAAATTGGGTTTTATCCAGATCGTAGGGAGGTGTCCATTTGACAAAGATTTCCCCATTTTGATCATCTGTAGCGGTGATGCTCACGTTGGTCAATAGGGGTACATCCACATCAATGGTGATGCAAATTTCTTCGGATACAATACTTTCTCCGAGTCTAGGTGTGGGGAATGCCGCCACGAGTCGGTAACAGTAGGTATTGCCTGGGGCCAATCCCACACCACCATTGGTGTCTGTGAAGGAAAACGTGGTCATGTTGGTGGTGCCGACCAATTCATAGCCTGCTCTGATTCCTGTTTCACAAGAGTCCGGTTCGTAAGGATCCGAATTGATTCTTCGCCATACCTGCATTTCTTGTGCGGAATTAGCGCAGGCATAAGGTTCCCAGCTTACTTTCACGGTCCTACCCGGTAGTTGCTCCAGTTCATCCCAAACGGGAGGAGGACCAATTACTTTGATTTTCCAGGTTTGAATATCGACTAATTTGGGCCCTGAGCGGGGTTGATCGGTGATGCGCACGCGAACCTCATATTCTCGCTCCCGTACATGGTTGCAGACCGTTTGCCAGTTAAAGTTCACAATTCCCGGCTGAGGCTGGAACCTGTTTTCTGGCCTGTAGGTGGCAGGAGAAACATTGATTTCCATGGGCTCACCAAAAACTTCAATCTTGATGGGGTCACCATCTGCATCTTCGCCTTGGATGATCTCCTGGATCCGCGTTCCTGCCACCACGCAGAGGTCAGGGGGGAGGATCAATTTGGGACGTTTGTTGTTGGAATTTTCGATGATGATCTGCATGTCCCGGACCACGTAGCCGATTTCCACAAATTTTCCCTCGATTTTTCGCCATTCCGTGATACGCAAGGCTACGTTGAACTGGCCTGCAGTGCCAGGAGCGTCCCAGACTAGGTCTCCAAAAAGTGGATCTACTCGTAAAAAAGCGGGCACGGAACCATCTTCACGTCTCTTGCTAAACTCTGCGATAGATGGATCTCTGTAATTATTGACTACCCGCTCAAATCCCTGCTTTGGGATGTCCAATCGGTAGGAAAGGCTATCTCCATCGGGGTCGTAAGCCCCTGGATTGTGAATGTACCGAATATTGACCGCTCCATTGTCCACCGGAGGAATGGTCAGTACGGGTGAATTGTTGACTCCGATAAAGGGGTCAATTGTGATTTCGGTCTCCACATAAAAGGGGGTGTCCACCGAATTATCCATGTTGAGCGTCAGGTCGTTTCGGTTGAATTCCAGAAATCGAATCTTGTACTTGCCCGGACCTTGAAAGGTATGGGTGATGACAAAGGTGTTTTTCTCGATCATATCCCCTAGATCTTCAACCAGCGAAAAATCACTTTTTGTATTGAGCTGCTCTTCTCGACCATCTCCAAAATTGATCCGTCCAGGACCAAAGACTACTGAGGAGCGGGTATCTGTATAACCTACTACGGTGATTCGGTAGGTGAGCGTCTGCACCGATATCCGTTCTGCGATGATTTCCCCTGCACGGATGTGGGTAGCCCATGCATTGGTAAAGGCTGAAAAAAACGAGATGCAAAAAAGGATAAAATAAATTCTAAGCTTCATATCGGTCAAGGTGACTAATCTATTCGTTAAAAACGCAAGTTGAGGCATGCTGTTGACTTGGCGAATTCCCTCAAATTAATCTATGTATACGAAGTAAATGGAAGTAAGGAGAAAAACCGTCAAAAATTAAAACAATAAAATTGAACAGACTGTTGGAGCCGAAGAAAAATTAAGTTTGATACCTAGTTTGGTTTACCTTATTTAGAATCATTTAAAATAATAAAGTGGGTCTTGCATACATTGGATACTAGTCTTCTCAGATGTAAATTTGGCCACCTGAATAGCAAAACCACTTCGTTTTAAACTAATCTTTACCATTTATGACTTGGGTTACCAAAACCTTGAATAGCACCCTAGGAAGAAAATTGATCATGGCCCTTACTGGCCTCTTCCTAATCCTGTTTTTGACAGGTCACGTGTCCGGAAATTTGCTTCTATTTAAAGGAGACGGAGGTCAGGCATTTAACATGTATGCCAAGTTTATGACCACCAACCCAGCGGTGAAACTCTTGTCCTACCTGACTTATATTTCGGTGATTGGACACATCGTCTATTCCATTTTCTTGACTCAGCACAACAAGTCTGCAAGACCAGTGTCTTACTCTACTTCCAATGGCAGTAGCAATAGCGCTTGGTCTTCACGCAACATGGGGGTATTGGGAACTATCATTCTAATTTTCTTGGTAGTTCACCTACAAGGATTCTGGGCAAAAATGCACTGGGGAGAAATTCCCATGGTGACCTATGAAGGAGAAGAATACAAAAACTTGTACCTCATTGTCAGTGAAGCCTTCAAGCAAGTATGGCTGGTAGCCTTATACGTGGTTTCCATGATCTTTTTAGGATTTCACCTTTCCCATGGTTTTGCTTCTGCATTCCAAACCTTAGGTCTTAACCATAAAAAATATTCACCAGCCATCAAGGCAGTGGGAATGGTTTACTGCATTCTGGTACCTGCATTGTTTGCAGCCATGCCTCTCTACATTCACTTCACTAGCTATACTAAATAGTCCCCTATGATACTAGATTCCAAAATACCTGCTGGTCCTTTGGCAGAAAAATGGACTAAGCATAAGTTTTCAAGCAAGCTCGTCAATCCAGCCAACAAGCGTAAGTACGACGTCATTGTCGTAGGAACTGGTTTGGCAGGGGCATCTGCAGCAGCTTCCCTAGCGGAATTGGGTTACAATGTGAAGGCATTTTGCTTTCAGGATAGCCCAAGAAGAGCGCACTCCATTGCAGCTCAAGGAGGGATCAATGCAGCCAAGAACTATCAAAACGACGGGGACTCCATTTACAGACTTTTCTACGACACCATCAAGGGTGGAGATTACCGCGCTCGTGAGGGTAACGTGTACCGCTTGGCAGAGGTGTCTGTCAAAATCATTGATCAATGCGTGGCACAAGGGGTTCCTTTCGCTCGAGAATATGGAGGACTTTTGGCCAACCGTTCATTCGGGGGTGCTCAAGTGTCTCGTACCTTCTACGCCCGTGGTCAAACAGGACAGCAACTCTTATTGGGTGCCTATTCCGCTTTGAGCCGTCAGGTAGCCAATGGAAAAGTGAAATTATTTCCACGTACAGAGATGATGGACGTGGTGGTCATTGATGGCCAAGCCAAAGGAATTGTGACCCGTAACTTGATCACTGGAGCAGTGGAAACCCATGCAGCACATGCTGTGCTCTTGTGTACTGGTGGTTATGGCAACGTATTTTTCCTTTCGACCAATGCCATGGGATCCAACGTGACTGCGGCATGGAGAGCACACAAGCGCGGGGCATTTTTTGCCAACCCTTGCTTTACACAGATTCACCCAACTTGTATCCCAGTATCGGGAGATCATCAGTCCAAGTTGACCTTGATGTCTGAATCTCTTCGTAACGATGGACGCGTGTGGGTGCCTGCTACGCAAGAGATAGCGGAGAAACTTAGAAAAGGACAAATCAAAGCAAACGATATCAAAGAAGAGGACCGCGACTATTTCTTGGAGCGCAAGTATCCTTCTTTCGGTAACCTAGTGCCTCGTGACGTGGCTTCTCGTAATGCCAAATACGTGTGTGATGAAGGTCGTGGCGTAAACGAAACAGGAGAAGCAGTATTCCTAGACTTCCGCGATGCGATCAAGCGAGATACGCGTAAGATTATTGAACAGAAGTATGGCAACCTCTTCGATATGTACAAGCAGATCACTGGAGAGGATCCTTACGAAATGCCAATGATGATCTATCCAGCGGTGCACTACACCATGGGTGGACTTTGGGTGGATTACAATTTGATGACTACCGTTCCTGGCTTGTATGCCTTGGGTGAAGCCAACTTCTCCGAGCACGGAGCCAACCGTCTGGGTGCCTCAGCTTTGATGCAAGGTCTTGCAGATGGGTATTTTGTAATTCCTTACACCGTAGGGGATTATTTGGCTCAGCTTGCCCCAACCAAAGTGGACGAAAATCATCCTGAATTTGCTCGTGCAAAAGAAGAAGTGAAGCAAGGAATTGAGCGTCTTTTGAAAATCAATGGCAACAAGCCAGTGGATTACTTCCACAAAAGATTGGGTAAGATTATGTGGGATAAGTGCGGTATGGCCCGAACAGAGGTTGGATTGAAGGAAGCCAAAGCAGACATTCAAGCCTTGAAAAAGGAGTTTTGGTCGAATGTGAAGGTGTTGGGCACCAATGAGGAGCTCAACCAAACCCTCGAGAAAGCAAACCGTGTGGCGGATTTCTTAGAGCTTGGTGAATTGATGGTAGATGATGCCTTGAACAGAAACGAATCCTGTGGAGGTCACTTCCGTGAAGAATACCAAACTCCTGATGGAGAAGCCTTACGTGACGATGAGAATTTCGCTTACGTGGCTGCATGGAAATACCTCGGTGAAGGAAAAGAGGAAGAGTTAGTCAAAGAAGAATTGGTCTTTGAAAATGTGAAACTCACCCAGCGTTCCTATAAATAAGTTGTAGACAATCACTTCAAGTTGAGTGGCTTTGGGCTTTTTTCTTTCGTAGAAACTAGAAAATCCAAAGTTCTTGACCCAAAATAAAACTAGCGTAGACAGATGAAATTGACTTTAAAAATCTGGAGACAGAAAAATGCGGCAGACAAAGGGGGATTCGCTACCTACGTAGCAGACCATGTGTCTAAGGACATGTCTTTTTTGGAAATGTTGGACGTCTTGAATGACCAACTGACCGAAAAAGGAGAAGATCCGGTCCATTTTGATCACGACTGCCGCGAGGGAATCTGCGGAATGTGCTCTTTGTACATCAATGGTAAACCACATGGTCCGCAACAGACTACTACTTGTCAGTTGCACATGCGTTCCTTCTCAGATGGGGAGACCATTACCATCGAACCTTGGAGAGCAAAAGCCTTCCCTGTAGTAAAGGACTTGGTAGTCAATCGCTCTGCCTTTGATCGCATCATTCAGGCTGGAGGCTATGTGTCTGTAAACACCGGCGGGGTACCTGATGCCAACGAGATTCCAATCCCAAAAACTGTGGCAGATCTTGCCATGGATGCAGCCCAGTGTATCGGTTGCGGTGCCTGCGTGGCAGCTTGTAAAAATGCTTCGGCCATGCTATTCACTTCTGCCAAAGTTTCCCAGTTGGCCCTATTGCCACAAGGACAGGTAGAGCGCAAGACAAGAGCGGAAAAAATGGTGGCTCAGATGGATGCAGAAGGTTTCGGAGCTTGTACCAATACGGGTGCTTGTGAGGCAGAATGTCCAAAAGGTATTTCCATCACCAATATCGCACGCATGAATCGTGAATACTTCTCTGCGGTAGCGAGCAGCGATAACATGTAATCTTCTGATGACAATTGAAAAGGGCAGGTGTAAACCTGCCCTTTTTTATTTCTTCTCCATCTGATTGATCCACTCTCGGATGAGGGCCACTCCCTCCGCGTGGATGCTGGTTCTCCCTAGTTCAGGCATGGCTACACCGATTTCGGTAGAATTCATGCGATGCAAAAGAATGGAAGCATCTCCATCACCAGGGACAATGTCGTAGGTATGTGAACCAGAACCCTTTCCAGCGGCTACGGGGGTTTTATACACCCCTAGCTTCAAGGGGTCTTTTTGTCCATAGGTAAGAAATAGTCCGGATGTACTTGCAGGACCCTCTGCGCGATGGCAATGGGAGCAGTTGATATCTAGGTAGGCCATGGCCCGATCGTCTAAGGCTTGACTTTGGTCCTCGTAGTTAACGAGTGCTGGATGTGCCGATTGGCCTTCAAAACCGATCAATTTCCCTTGCTTGGTCCAATGCGCCAACTGGTTTTCAGTTCCGCTTTCGTAGCCATAATCATGGTTGAGGTGCCTGGTTTGTACGCCTAGAGGAGCAAGGGATTCATTTTTATTGTGGCAACTTTTGCATTGATTTTTGTTGGGAACGAGGTAGTTGATGACCTGCTCTTCGCCCGCTTGGTTGATGAAGCGAACTTCTTTTTCTGCGCCCACTACTTTCAGGACTGCATCTGTTTGCGATTCATTCCAAAGGTAAGGATAGGCTTCCCAGCCGCCTTCCTCATGAATCATCAAACGGGTTTCGATAATTCTTCGCTCTCCTTCTGGCTTTCTAAAATCTGCAGGGTAGTAGAAATTCTTGATCAAGATTGTTCCCTGAGGCAAATTCAGTTCTTCACCGGCTAGACTAGCTTGTGATCCCACAGGAAGAGATACGAATCGACTTTTTAAAGCATAATCTGTAAATAAAGAGGACGCAGGTTGGTAGGGGAGAATGTGATCGTTCGGACTAAGAGATGCCATTTCTCCGGTAAAAAAGCCATAGGTGGATAGTCTACGATAGGGAAATTTTCCATTTGCTTCCTCGGGAGCTAGGACCTCTTCCACCGATGCTGAGTTTACCTCCTCGCTCGCTTGTGGAGCACAAGAAGCCATCAGACCTAGCAAGAGAAAGAAAGTAAAAATTCGTTCAGCCGACCCACTCATATTAATTGGTTCTCTTGGGTAAAGTTAGCGAAAGTTTGTCCCCTGAAGGACCATTGCATTTTTGGAAGGGGCTGGAATCGCTAAAGGAGTCAATGTTATCCTCGCCTTCCATCAGGTAGAAGCGGGTAAAGCGAAGAGACTCCATATTGGGCTCCTGGATGCAGATCCGCATGGGATTGCTATCAATGGAGGCGCTTACGGACTCATCCCAGATACCGTCGTAGATGATGTCTTGGGTTTTTAGCCATCCATGTGCATTGTACAAACTCACCAGTTGACCGAGTTCTCGACTCAGGTCAGGAAGGCTAAACAAGGATCCCCTGTCGTAGCTATTGTCGTGCAGGTTGATGTCTGAGGTATAGGGAGACCAGTTGGGTGCTTCCGCTGGAAAGCCAGTCACTTGGTAGCTGGCAATCGCTACCCCGTAGGTCTTGTTGCGAAGGATGCGGTTGTTGAAAATCTCCACCTCTTTGGCTGCCAACAAGACAATTCCTGATCCAGGAGGGATCATGGTGACAGTATTGCCGTTAGGTCCATCCCCCAATGGGGTAGCAAAATTCTCGTGGTTGTTGTCCACAATGTCGTTGTCGTAGATGCGGGTTTGCCGACCATCTCCTTTGGGCAGACCTGGGAGGTTGAATACCAAAATTCCTCCCGCATTGTCTCGGGCTGTATTTCCATAGACTTCGGCGCGGTCACAGTTTTCGATTTCAATTCCTGCCACATTGCCAAAGGCTAGGGAGTTTTTGACCACAATGTCTTCAGATTGACCTACATAGATGCCGGCATCTTTGGAATGGGAGGCAATGCAGCTATCGATGACTACATTTTTGCACTGCACGGGATAGATGGCGTAGGTTCCGTTTTTGGATTTGTCTCCATTCGTCCATGTCACGTTGATTTTTCGAAAGGTGATTCCATCGGTATGTTGGGCTTTGATGCCATCTCCTGGTGCATCCTCAATGCTCAGTTCTTCAATGGTAATGTCCTTGCCCACGATTTTCACCCCTTCTCCACCGGATTTCAACTCCCGAAATGAAAGCACTGTTTTGTCCATCCCATCACCTTGGATTCGAATGGCCGTTTTGTTGTCTAGAATAAGTTGGGTTTTGAGTTCATAAAATCCTTCGGGAATTCGGATGGTGCTGGAGTCTTCTGCAAGAATAAAGGCTTCTACCAAGGCTTCTACTTCCTCCGGCGTGGCACGGCGCAACCCGGAACTGTCATAAGTTTGTTCGTCGGACTGGGTGCTGCAGCTAAAAAATAGGAGTGCAAAAGAAAAAAGAAGGAGGGGTCGAATCATTTCGAATGAGGGGTGAGGGTGAATTCGCTTGATTGCCATCAATTGAAGACTTCAATGAAAATTCATTTCTGGAGTCTCAGCCTTTTCAGGTCGATCAAGGTGGGTTTGGGTTTTTAGTTAAGGAAGGAAATTTGAGAAAAATTGGGTGGGAATCCAAATGGAAGCCCCATAGCTGAGGCGTTGAATGGTTAATTGTTTAGCCTGTGATCTTAAAATTCATAGAATAAAAAGGTGCTTCCACTTCGGATTTTACATTTCTTGTTTTAGTTTTAAGAAACTATTTATCGCCCCTGTTATGAAAAAAGGACTTTTGATATTCGCATTTTTAACTTTTGCTGCTGCGGCTCAAGCCCAACTTGGTGTTCGTGCTGGTATTGGCTCCTCAAACTTCTCCAATGGAGATTCCCAACGTGCATTAACCTCCATTACGCGGTTTCATTTAGGAGCTTATTATGGATTAAAGGTAACCGAAAAGGTAACTATTGAGCCTGGGGCATTTTATTCAGGTAAAGGATACAAGACAATTCCATTAGGCACAACGGAAAATATTAAGGAGAGCCTTTCCTATTTGGATATCCCGGTTTTGGCTCGGTATGCTGTCACAAATGAATTCAATGTGTTTGCAGGTCCTCAGGCAGGTTTTTTACTTTCTCGAACCCGAACAGATAAAAATGGGAAGAATACGAATTCCGAACCGATTGGGGGGTATGAAGTAGGTGCTGTTTTTGGAGCAGGTTACCAATTGAATTCTGACCTGAATCTTCAGCTAAGTTACGATTTTGGATTGTCCCCTTTCAACTATTACGATGTAGAGGTCAATAACACCGTATTCAAACTTTCGGTAGGGTATACTATCCCATCCAAAATGAAAATTCTTCCGGAATAAGGGGGTCCTATTTCTTTAGACGGCTGGGATTGTCTTCTATGAAGGACTTCCAGCCCTCATTTCTTCCTCGCGTTTGCATCCGCCCTTCGTGAAAGTGGTGGCATAGGGCTACGGCTAATGCATCTGTAGCATCCAACAGTTTGGGGAGTTCTTCAATGCCTAGTAAGGTTTGCAACATCGCAGCAACCTGCTCTTTGGAGGCGTTTCCATTGCCAGTCACGGACTGCTTAACTTTTTTGGGAGAGTATTCGGTAATGGGTATTTCTTTGGATAGTGCTGCTGCCATGGCTACTCCCTGCGCACGTCCTAATTTGAGCATGGATTGTACGTTGACGCCAAAAAATGGTGCCTCCAAGGCAACCGAGTCAGGAGCAAACTCATCCAAAATTCCACTGATCCGTTCAAAAATCTTCTTTAATTTCAACTCGTGAGTCTCGTACTTCTTCAGGTGAATGACCCCGTACTGCAAGATTTTGTATTTTTTCCCTTCTGTTAAAATCAAGCCATAACCCATTACAGTCGTACCTGGGTCAATACCTAAAATGATTTTTTCTGTCGGGAGTTTCTTTTCAGTGTCTTTCACGAACCCAAGTTACAAGATTTAAGGGGGAAATACATGCTTGTAATGGGTAATCAGATGAAGGGTTGACCAAAATAGATGTACAGGTACACCTTGAATTTTCAGCCTACATTTACAAGAAGATTCCTTAATTTTAGGGATTAGCGCAGGAATTATGAGTGACGAAGAATTTGATGTTTTAGACGAATTGTATTTTGTTCAGACCTATGCCTTCCTTCAGGAGACCTTGGCATGGGAGGATAAGCGTTTGCTGGATGCCCTCACGTCTCTTGTAGAAAAGGGTTGGGTCAAATGCTTTACAGAACCGGATCAAGAATGCTTTGAAACAATCAATTTGCAGGAAGTAGGGAAGGAACTCCTTTATTTAGCTACAAAAAAGGGTTTAATGGCCCACACTACACTTTAAGGTGCAATCGGAAACCTACAAATACCAACGGAAAGAATTGGAGTTGAAGGCCTTGTTGGAAATCACACAGGCGATCAATGAAAACCAATCCGAAGAGGTGCTGCTCACCATCTTCAAGTTTACCTGTTTGGTTCATTTGGAAATCAAGTCCCTCATCCTCTATGTCGCCAAAGAAGAAGACTTTGAGCAGCGTATTATTCATGGGGTAAAGTCAAAAACTCCGCTTTTCCTATCACAGAAATTCATTCAAGAAGATAAAAAGACGGGAAGCCTATCCATTCAATTGGAAGAAGGCTATTCCTTTGGGGAACTCGAAACCTACCTGCCAGTCTATCACAAGGAAAAACTGCTCGCGATTTTGTTTTTGAAGCGCAAAAACAAAGACCTGGAAATCGACCTAGACTTCACCCAAGCCTTGGCAAATATCTTGGTGGTGGCTTTGGAAAATAAGCGCTTTGCAAGAAGGCAACTCGAGCAAGAAGTCATGAAGCGAGAGATGGAGATTGCCTCGCAGGTACAGCAATTGTTATTCCCTTCAACCTTACCCAATACGGATCACCTCAAGGCAGAAGTAACCTATGTGCCACACAGCCGAGTAGGAGGAGATTATTACGATTTGATTGCAAGCGGTTCAGAGAAAATCTACTTCTGTATTGCGGATGTGTCTGGAAAAGGAATGGCTGCAGCCTTGTTGATGTCCAACTTTCAAGCGGCCCTACGCACCTTGTTGCGTAGCAATGCGGACTTAGAGACTTTGATCCACCAACTCAACTTCACACTCTTTGACCTAACGAAGGGAGAGCGATTCATCACTTTTTTTCTGGGAGAATATGAGTTTGCAAGCGGCAACCTGCGCTACGTAAATGCTGGGCATAATCCTCCATTCCTATGCAGTCCGGAAGCCGAGGCAACTGAATTCTTGGAGGCTGGCACCACCATTCTAGGGGCTTTTGAATCCTTGCCTTTTTTAGAAGTGGGGAAGAGAGACGGATTGAAGGAATTTACCTTACATCTGTTTACCGATGGCTTGACAGAAGCCATGAATCCCGAAGAGGAAGAGTATGGAGAACAACGCTTCAAGGAGTTGGCGGAGAAAAATAAAGAGCAAAATCCAGCTGAATTTCATCAAGAATTCCGCCTAGCAATCGACCATTTTGCGAAAAAAACGCCTTTTCACGATGATTTAACGCTATTGAGTCTTCGATTTTCGAGAACATGCCCCTAATTCAACTCCCTTCTAGTCTGGCCTTGCTCTACCCCAACCGCCTTTGGAAGGGTGTAGAACTGGGCCGTAAGGTTAGCCTGACTTTTGACGATGGCCCTGTGCCTGGAGTGACGGATTGGGTTTTGGAAGAATTGGCAAAAAGAGAGTTGAACGCTACTTTTTTTATGGTTGGCGACAATGTGCGAAAGCATCCTTCCTTGGCCCAAGAAGTGCTAAGCGCTGGACATCAGTTGGGTAACCATACGTACCACCATCTTTCGGGTTGGAAAACAAGTACGGATACCTATTTGAAGGATGTGGCTGCCTGCGATGCAATTTTGGAGGATACCTTGGGCGTCCAAACCAGTTTGTTTCGGCCGCCCTATGGTTGGATGAAGCGGCGTCAGGCTCGAGAAGTAGCCAAGGACAAAAAGATAGTCATGTGGAGTCTCCTTAGCTATGATTTTGATTCGCGTTTAGCCCCAGAGAAAATAATTCAAGTTTGCACTTCCCGAACCTCATCCGGCAGCATCGTCGTCTTTCATGATCAGGAAAAAACTAAGGAGCAATTGAAAAAGGTGTTGCCCAATTACCTGGATTTTTTGGTTGGGGAAGGATATTCCACGCAACCGCTCCAAGGCTAAGTTCCAACTTGAATTTTGTCTACTAATTTTTAAATCGAGGCTTTCACTTCAGGGGAATGCATCGATAGTTTCTTATTTTTGGGAAAGAATTTCAATACAAACCCAGGTAGGCTTTCATGCAGTTAATCGATACCCACGCCCATATTTATTCCAGCAAGTTTGATTCGGATCGGGATCAGGTAATCGAAGAAATCCGCGCCGCTGGGATCAGCAAGGTATTTATGCCCAACGTGGATGTGCATACCATTGATGCCATGCTGGACTGTGAGAGCCGCTATGGAGACCTCTGTGTGCCCATGATGGGCTTGCATCCTTGTGATGTAGGAGATGACTTTGAAGACCAACTCCAAGTGATGGAGCATTGGCTGAATATGCGACCTTTTGCAGCCGTTGGAGAGATTGGGACAGATCTCTATTGGGATAAGACCAGCTTGGACCGTCAACTGGCAGCTTTGGAGATTCAAGTGGGCTGGGCCAAGGAGCGCGAATTGCCCATAGTCTTGCACTGCAGAGAATCCATAGATCTGACGATTGACTTTATTGAGAAAATGCACGATGGCCAATTGAGAGGGATATTTCATTGCTTTACGGGCAACCTGGACCAAGCCAAGCGAATTACAGAGATGGGTTTTTTGCTTGGAATTGGTGGAGTAGTTACCTTTAAAAATGGAGGTTTGGACCAAGTGATTCCGTATATTGGTCTAGAGCATTTGGTGTTGGAAACAGACGCTCCTTATTTGGCACCTGTTCCACATCGCGGGAAGCGGAACTCTCCTGCCTACTTGCCCTTTGTGGCGGAGCGAGTGGGAGACCTCCTTCAAGTACCAGCTGCTGTGGTTGCGGAAGCCACCAGTGCACAAGCACTTCAACTGTTTACAAAGACTGAAAAATGAATTACAAGATCGTTCGTCTCAATACCGGAATCAAAACAAGTAAGGCTTCCTCAGTCCTGATTATCTACACAGGAGGTACCTTGGGGATGTCCTATGATGAGTCCGGCGCCTTGGTACCCTTCAATTTTGGACAGATTTTGGAAAAGATTCCCATCCTTTCCAATATGAACATTGCGATTACGGTGATCTCCTTTCCCGAGCCCATTGACTCTTCCAATGTGACTATGGACCATTGGAAAGACATGGCCTACATCATTACCGAAAATTACGACAGTTACGATGGCTTCGTGGTACTGCATGGCACCGATACCATGGCCTATTCCGCATCTATGCTCAGTTACATGCTGGAAGGCTTGAATAAGCCTGTGATTTTTACAGGAGCCCAATTGCCCATCTCGGCCATGCGCTCTGATGCGCGGGAAAACTTGATGACCTCTTTGGAGATTGCCACGGCCAAATCCAAAGGGAGACCGATAGTACCCGAAGTGTGTATTTTCTTCAACCACATGCTGCTGCGTGGCAACCGTTCCAAAAAGGTGCAGAGCGTGCACTTCGATGCCTTTGAATCCGAGAATTACCCCATTTTGGCGGAGGCAGGTATCGTGATCGACTACAATACCACAGCGATCCGACCTTATGAGGCCAATCGAAAGTTGGTCAATCGCAACAACCTGGACAACGGCGTGATGATTGTAAAGTTGTTTCCAGGAATTACTGACAAGATTTTGGATGCCTGTTTTGCCATTCCTGGCCTTCGAGGTGTGGTTTTGGAAACTTATGGATCTGGGAATAGTCCCTCCTTGGATTGGTTTATGAAATCCCTAGAGGGTGCGATCAAAAAAGGATTGATCTTATTGAATGTGTCTCAATGCAACGGGGGCCGTGTCATACAAGGTCGCTACGAAACCAGCAAGGAGTTGCTAGCGGTAGGGGTGGTCAGTGGGGCAGACATGACTACCGAAGCAGCGGTCACCAAGTTGATGTTCTTGTTGGGACAGAAGTTGAGCCGGGAAGAGATTTGTCTGCAGTTGACCCAGTCCATTGCAGGCGAGATTAGCACCTAATTTTCGTTTATTTCAGAAAGGGGTTTGGAATCGGCGGGAATAATTTTTTTCTTTGCACTCCGATTCGGCTACCGAGTCAAACCACAAACAGAGAGGTGTCCGAGTGGTTGAAGGAGCACGCCTGGAAAGTGTGTATACTCCAAAAGGGTATCGAGGGTTCGAATCCCTTCCTCTCTGCAGCATAACAAAGCCCTTAATTCATTGAATTAAGGGCTTTGTTTTTTTCTGCTTAAGCTGCAAGTTCTTCTAATCAATTGTAGTGGATTCTAGAACATTTTTTTACCTCACCACCGGCAATCCCTCTTGGCTCCAGCCTTGAATCCCGCCTTGCAGGTGGTAGACCTTGGTATAGCCTTGCTGAATTAGCATCCACGCGGCTTCTTCGCTTCGAGCCCCTACGGCACAGTACACATAGACTTCCTGGTCTTTCGAGATTTGGTTGACCTGATCTAGAAAATCAGGACTGTAAAAATCAATTTCCACCGCACCTTCAATTTTTCCTTGGTCGATCTCGTCCGCAGTACGCACGTCTAGCACAGTACCTGCCGTACTCTTGGTTGCAAACTCTTGTGCATTTAAGGTAAGGACCGAAGCCGCATTCGTCTGGCTTGTACCTTCGGTGGTGGTGGATTGGGTAGTGGAACTCGGTTGACAAGCATATAGGCCTGTGAGAATAAGTAAGCCGCTTAGGAAGGTAGTTTTCATACGTTCAATTTTTTACAAAATTAACCAATTCGAGACGGACTCTTTGTGAGTAAAGGCACAGGAGACTGTCGTCAGTGGACTATGGACCGTTAGCAAAATTATAAAAAAGCCATACTCAAGGTTCCGATACCCATGATCACTTTAGCCAGGGTACTCAGCTTGGCAAATTGCTCCTTTTGATCTGCACGATGAATTTTCCACATAAACCAGCAGAATAGTACCCCAAGTCCCCCGAAATAATAATACAGTTGCGGCAGGTTCAATTGGAAAGTCACCGTAAAGATCGAGCCGACAAAGGTGATCGCAATGATGTAGATTACCTGCTTGGTCTTGCGGAAACCAAGCACTATCGGCAAGGTCTTGGACCCGTGAAGGCGGTCGCCTTGTCGATCTTCAATGTCCTTGAGCAGCTCTCGAATTAAGGTTAAGAAAAAAGCAAAAAGGGCATAGGTGAAGACAAGCAATTCATTTTTCTGGAAGTAATAGGCCACCAAGTAAATGGAAAGACTGGTTAAAAAGGCCACCGCTACGTTGCCAATGAATGGCTTTCGCTTGAGTCCATTGCAGTACCACCAGAGCATTACGCCAGCAAAAATAATGAGTGCTGCAATCCGAGGGGCCACCACCCAACCCATGCCGATGGCAGCGAAGTTGAATACGCTATGGAGCATCAAAATGACTCGTCTCTTGATGCCTTTACCCACCACCACTGCCTTGGGGCGATTGATGTAGTCAATTTTGACATCGTAGTAATCGTTGATCATGTAGCCTGCAGCCGTAACCAGCAAGGTGGCCAGGATCAAAAGGTAGAGGCGAAAATCCTGCAAGGCAGGAAGGCCTTGTGCATTGGTTTCAATCAGAAAATGCGCCGTCATCACTTGGGCAAAAGCAATCAGCAGCAAGTTGATGGGTCTGCTGATTCTAAAAAGGCTTCGAAGTGATAAAGTTCTTTCCATGAGTTACTATTCCCATAAAAATAAGAGAATAAAAGGATGATTTGGGGATTATTTTTAGGTGACCCATCGAAATTCTAGTTCCTGATTTTGGCGAATTCAATGCTCCTTTTTCTTAACTTGACTATTCAGATTGATGCTACTATGAATACATTCACTAACTCCTCAAGAAGAAACTTTATCAAACGCTCAGGCACTGCACTTGCAGGTTCCTTTTTGGTGCATCCCCTGGCTCAAGCCTTAAGTTTGTTTCCTGGCTTGGACCGCAAAATGAAATTGGTCTTGGTAGGTACTGGCATACGTGGGCTTAGCATGTGGGGACGGGACGTGGTGAAGGCCTACAGCGACCGAGTTGAGTTTGTGGGTTTGTCCGACAAAAACGAAGGACGCATGCAACTAGGGAAGGCTTATTTGGAAGTGGATTGTCCGCTGTATCTAGATTTTGATCAAATGCTTCGCGAAACTTCCCCAGATGTGGTAATCGTGACTACGATGGATAGCACCCATCACGAATTCATCATCAAAGGCTTGAATGCAGGCATGCATGTCATCACGGAAAAGCCGATGACTACCGATGAACAAAAGGTGCAAGCCATTTTGGATGCGGAGCGACTCTCTGGCAAGCAGGTTCTGGTGACTTTCAACTACCGCTACTCTCCCCACCGTCAAAAACTCTATGAACTCCTGCAGGAAGGAGCCATTGGCAAGGTGACCTCGGTGGATTTCCATTGGTACCTAGACACCTCCCATGGAGCAGATTATTTTCGGCGTTGGCATGGCATCCAGGCACACAGTGGAAGCCTTTTGGTACACAAAGCTTCTCACCATTTTGACCTACTCAACTGGTGGCTAAACTCAGACCCGGAAGAGGTTTTTGCTTACGGCTCCCTTGAATTTTATGGGAAAAATGGTCCTTTTCGATCCAAATCCTGCCGAGGTTGTCCCCATGCTTCTTCCTGTGATTTTTACTGGGACATTACAAAGAATGAATACCTCACCAAGTTGTATGTGGACAACGAAAAGTACGACGGCTACTTACGGGATGGATGCGTATTTCGCGAAGAAATAGACAGCTTTGATAAAATGGCTGTTCAGATCCGCTACAAAAACAAGGTGCAGGTGAGCTATTCACTGACGACCTATTCTCCCTACGAGGGTTATCGAATTGCCTTCAATGGAACCGAAGGAAGGCTAGAGGCATGGATCAAAGAAAGTCAGCCCTGGGAGGAAAAGAACGAGGATGAATTGGTGTTGGTGAAGAATTTTGGGGAGCGATCCATCATCCCAGTTCCCCATGGATTGGGAGGGCATGGTGGAGGAGATACACGACTCAAGGACAAACTTTTTCTTGACCCCAACCAAGCCGACCCTTGGCGGCAGTCTGCAGGGAGCCGAGATGGAGCCATGTCCTGCCTTATTGGAATTGCTGCGAGGCACTCCATTGAGCAAGGCAAACCCATACAGATTCAAGACCTGACTACAATTCCGCTACAGGTGTCAGGTAGGGGAGTCTAAGCTGGATATTTTTTTAGGCATTGCCCATTCCCGCGGATACAGCCTTAGGTTGAAGATCCACCAGGGCTACTGCGCCATGGATGGCTGTTTCATCTAGATCAGATACGAGCACCTGAAGTTTGGCCAAGACAGATGTATAGGGGAAAGTCTGCAAAGTGGCCCGCATGGACTTTTCAAACAAAGGGTAGGTCTTCCGGATGGAACCACCCAAGACGATGGCTTCGGGAGCAAGGGAAAAAAGAATCACTTTGAGCAGTTCCCCCACATGGGTTCCAAATTCATCAAAGGACTTCAAGGCTACCGAATCTCCTTCCTGTGCTAGTTTGGCCAAGGCCTTGGGACGGCTTTGGTACTCGCGGTTGAAGAATTTGCCGCTGCAATAATCTTCGAAGGTGAGGCCCCTATAGGAAGCGCCACACCATTCTCCGGCCGCAGAATTGACTCCAGAGTACAGTTTGCCGTGGATGATGATCCCGCCACCTACTCCTGTACCTAGGGTGATGCCCACGAGATTTTGGAATCCTTTGCCAACCCCAAATTTGTGTACTCCCAGTGCAAAGCAATTCGCGTCATTGTTGATGAAAACAGGTTTCCCAAAGCGAGCCGTCAAAAACTTCCGCAATTCTACATGCTGAAAGGAAGGAATATTAGCCAATCCCAAAACAATGCCTTCCTTCGGGTCCACCAATCCAGGAATCCCGATTCCGATTCCTTCAAAGGAGAAGGGAAGGTAGCTTTCAATAAAAGTAGCCAAGGCTTCCAAAATAACTTCCTGCCTTTCTAGTGCAGGCGTGGGTATGCTTCGGATGTCTTGGAGATGACCCGATACCAGCACCCCAGCCTTGATGCTGGTGCCGCCAATGTCGATGCCTAGAATTACGTGTTCCATTCGAAAAAAAGATTAAAGGGAGTAAAAATACCAGACTTTCTAGCAGAAGCTTTGAAAATCAGGAAGTCAAATTGGATAAGTAGAACTGCTAATTACAGCATGCCTTCAATGGATTTTTCCAGTTCTCGGGCCGTAGCCAAAAACTCATCCACATTCATGTCGCGGAAGAAAATCAAACCATGACTTGCACGGACCTTGGCGTGCTCGTGCTGGTAAAAGAAATTTTTACCGAGTAGCAATTGGATGTCATTGAGTTGACCTACCCAGGTACGCTTGGCGACTGTGCTAAACTTACCATTGTGGGAATAGCTCGGAAAGGAGGCTTTGACCTGGCTGAGGTAGCAGTTGGCAAAGGAGTCTTCCATTACGGCCATGTCACCTAGGGAAACAGGCACGATGACATTTGCTTCATGGGGTTCAAACTTGAACCATACATTTCGGTATCCGATGATGCGAAGTTTGCTGGTGTCGGTTTCTTCTGACCATTTTTTAACTGCAGCGGCAGTGGCTTGCAGCACCTTGTAATGCGTATCGGGTCCGGATCCCTCAGGATCTAGCGTGAGACTCAATTTGGTCGGTTTGATCTTTCGAAGCATGTCCACGATGGGTTCCACATCGCGGGTTTTGTCTGGCTGCTCGGTGAAAATATCCCCTGTATAAAAGCCAAGTCGGAGGTGGTGGACATTTTTCACTTGCACGCCAAAGTGTGCCCAAACCAATTCTTCCTCAAACTCGCGAATCATCCCCTTCAACTTTTGAATTTTTGGCGGATTTTTTTCGCCATCGTAGGAATTCTTCAGGATACTGAGCACCTCGTTGATGGTTTCGCGCAATTGCTCCTTGTCCTTGATTTCCCAAACGATACAGAGCGCCCGCACTACCCGGTGACAAAGTCCTCTGGATCGGGCAGCGGCATTTTCCGAAGCCACATTGGTCAAGAAATGGTACACATCCTTGTCCGTTTTGAGGCTATAGCCTACCTCAAAAAAGTCCTCGTAATTGGTCATCTGGATTTTTCCCTCGTCCAATAGTTTTTTGGTAAGGAGCAAGGTATCGATGACAAATCGGTTGGTCACTGCCGTAAAACCTGATGTAAGCACTGAGAAGTGCGCTTCGTTGCTTGGGTCGTGCAGTTGGTTGGTGATGTGGGGTAGGATCCCCAAGGAAATGTCGTCGTGGTGCGGTCCTGTGTGGAGGAGTACTTCATTTTGCTCCTGTTCCAGACCTTTGGATATTTTGGAGGAGATGCTTTGGATCACCTGATTGACGGTATCCTCGGATAGGCCGGGGATTTGCTTACAATAGGGGTCTGCCTTCAAATCTTCCAGCTTGAGTCGGTGCCCATAGGTGTTCTTTTTCTTGCACAATTCAATGACCGCACGCTCTGTTTTTTCAAAGGTCCAGGTGCCTGTTGAATAATAGGCATCGATGGAGTCGGTGAGTTTAACTGCTGCACCTCTAGTCAAGTAAAATCGACCTTGGGTAAGTTTTTGTAGAATGGTGGCGGGGTATTGGGTGCTTGGACTTGATTCCAAGGAGTCCCGAACAATCCCTGCTTTGGCTTCACCTGCAGCGATGACGATACCCACCGCATTGGGATTGTAGACGATGGTGTCCAAACCAATAGTGATCACCAGACGGTTGGCGGAAATTTCAATTCCGCCCAGGTCTCCCGCTGCCACGGCTTGGGTTTCAAAGTTGGTTTCGGTAAGTCGAGTCACCGAGTAGGGGTGGGATCCACGGGTATTGAAAGCGATGTGTCCATCGGGTCCGATTCCTCCCAGAAAAAATCCAATTCCTCCCTTTGCGCGGATGCGTTGCTCGTATTCTCCACACCACTGGTCAATGAGGTAAATGGAGGTTTGCTGGAGTTGCTCCAATTCATTCACTGGATCTCTGAAGCGAAGGCTGAGGTCAACTTTTAGGTCAGGGAAAATCTTATTGAAGCGTTTTCCTTCTGCCAAAGGGATTTCATCCGAATTGATTAGGATGGCTTTTTCCTTGGATAGCCCAAATCCGCTGAGGTAAAACTTGTTAACGTAATCGTAGAAACTGTTGTGCTGCTTGGAAGAAATGGGGTAAAATTCGTCGATTTGTACGAAGGTGAGTTCCTGGAGGCTTGGTTTTTTGGTGTTGCCCAAGCCGTATTTTTCGCGAACCTCCTTACCCTTTTTGGTGTCCCAGTTTTCAAGTAGAAATTGGGTCCATTTGATAAAGTATTCCGGTGTCTTACCCGTGGGTAGGCTGACCACGCCTTCGGGATTAGCGGCTACCCACTCTAGAAAGCGGCAAGCGGTGAGTAGGCCTAG
This sequence comes from Cyclobacteriaceae bacterium, assembly GCA_947458585.1. GTDB lineage: Bacteria > Bacteroidota > Bacteroidia > Cytophagales > Cyclobacteriaceae > Algoriphagus. The sequence goes on from CANGYY010000006.1 coordinate 28,990, forward strand.
CTTGGGGAAGTTGTCCACTAAGAGGTAGGGGAGCTTGGTAGTCATTTTGCTGACACCGGATTCGGTAAAGAAAGCCTTTTCTACTTCTGAAAACTGAGGGGTTGCGTGCATGAGTACAGTCGTTGAAGGGTAAATCGAGAATGTCCCATAATAGGTCTCTTTTAAGAAAAGAGAGCGGAGTATGGGTTAATCAAATCTAAAAAACTTTGGGAATAAAATCGAATACTTTAATAAAAAAATTAAAGAAGTTTAATTTAAAAACAAAAAATATGAATTATTGAAAACATCGCTTTTTGAGAGGATACAAAAAAAATGCCTCAGGGGAATCCCTGAGGCATTGAGAAGGGCTTGTGACCCGAAGAAGTCTAACTTAAGCGGTTACGCCAAGGGCTTTGGCCATGGTTGCTCCAATCTCAGCAGGTGATTCAGCCACCAAGATTCCATTTTCGCGCATGATACGCATTTTTGCTGCTGCGGTATCGTCAGCACCACCGATGATGGCGCCTGCGTGACCCATTCTACGGCCTGGAGGGGCTGTTTGTCCAGCAATAAAGCCTACTACCGGCTTCTTATTGCCTGTTTCACGGATCCAACGCGCTGCTTCCGCTTCGTAATTTCCTCCAATCTCACCGATCATGATGATGGCATCCGTTTCTGGATCGTTCATCAAAAGTTCTACTGCCTGCTTGGTAGAGGTACCAATGATCGGGTCACCACCGATACCGATGGCAGTAGATACACCAAGACCAGCCTTAGCCACTTGGTCAGCCGCTTCGTAGGTCAAGGTTCCTGATTTGGATACAATACCGATTCTTCCTGGCTTGAAGACAAAACCTGGCATGATGCCCACTTTCGCTTCACCTGGAGTGATTACACCTGGACAGTTAGGACCAATTAATACGCATCCTCTTTCTTTCATGTAAGGCTTGGCACGCATCATGTCTGCCACTGGAATTCCTTCCGTGATGGCGATGATCACTTTGATGCCTGCATCCGCTGCTTCCATGATGGCATCCGCTGCAAATGCAGGGGGCACAAAAATAATGGAAGTATCTGCACCAGTCTTTTGTACGGCATCTTCTACCGAATCAAACACGGGTCTTTCCAAATGCAGCGTTCCGCCTTTGCCTGGAGTGACGCCCCCAACAACTTGGGTGCCGTACTCAATCATTTGCTGGGCGTGAAAAGAGCCTTCAGTTCCTGTGAAGCCCTGAACGATAACTTTTGAATTTTTATTGACTAGTACACTCATGATGCGCTGATTATTGTTTCGCACAAAAATAGAAGAAAGCACCCCCCCTTCAAAAGAAAATGGTAACATTCTATTCGAATTTTAAGCCTATCCACGAATCCTGAATCTGCATCCCTTCTTTTCCCCAAAAAGGGGAGGACTTCTTCTTCTAGTTAGGGTCAAGAATGGATCAAAAATCAAAAAACTTCGTTTCTATTGAAAAAGGTCAGCAATTTGTGGACCTAAAAAATTAACTTTGGGATGGCCGATTGGATGTATTTGGAAAACATTCTACTGCCTAAGAATTTGAATTTCATGTTGCTACAAACCACTTCACTGACCTTCGCCTACCCCGGACAAGCTCCCATTTCCTTTCCGGATATTTCTCTTGCAGGAGGGGAGGCACTCCTACTCCTAGGACAATCTGGATCTGGGAAAACGACTCTGCTCAACCTACTCTCAGGACTACTTACCCCGAGTCAAGGGTCTGTGATGCTGGATGGGGTCAACCTATCCGCACTCAAAGGGCATCGATTGGATCTGTTTCGAGGGCAGCATATCGGAATTGTATTCCAAAAGCCGCATTTGATTACGGCCCTTTCGGTGAAGCAAAATTTAGAATTGGCGCAATTTTTTGGCAAGAAAAAAGGGCTCTCTCCATCGGATTTGCTTCAAGATTTGGGCTTGGCGGTCAAAGCAACTGCTGCCGTAGGCACACTCAGCGAAGGGGAGGCACAGCGGGTATCCATCGCACGCGCCTTAGTCAACTCACCCAAACTGATCCTAGCCGATGAGCCTACCTCCAGTTTGGATGACCTGCATGCCCAGCGAGTGGTGCAACTCCTAAAAGCGCAAGCGGCCAAAATAGGAGCAGCCTTGGTAATCGTCACGCACGATCAGCGTGTCAAATCAGAAGTGTCTCAGGTCCTAGAAGTGAAAAGCGCATGAATCTCCTCACGCTCAGTTGGAAATACCTCAGTTTTCGGCCACTTTCTACCGGCCTGAATGCAATTTTATTGGCTTTTGGTCTGGCCATCATTACCGTTTTGCTTCTGGTACAGCACCAGTTTGAGCAGAAGATGACCCGAGATGCTGCAGGCATTGACCTCGTGGTCGGCGCAAAGGGAAGTCCCTTGCAATTGATTTTGGCTTCAGTCTACCACATTGATTTCCCCACGGGAAATATCAAGATGGAAGAAGCACAGCGCATCTCTCGAAATCGACTGGTCAAGCAGGTGATTCCGCTTGCCATGGGAGACAATATGCAAGGGTTTCGCATCGTAGGCACCAACCACGACTACCTTTCCTTGTATGAAGTATCTTTTGCTGCGGGCAAGGCCTGGGAATTCCCTTTTGAAGTCACCCTTGGAGCTACCGCTGCACAGGCCCTTGGCTTGAAATTGGGAGATTCCTTTATTGGAAGTCATGGAATTAGTGTGGGGAGCCATGATCACGACCAACAGCAATTTAAAGTGACTGGCATCCTGGCACCTACCGGTAAGGTGGTCGATCGCTTGGTGCTGACCAGCATCGAGTCCGTTTGGTATACCCACGATGAGCAAGGGGAGGAATCGATCGCTACTGAGGAAGTGGAACTGCCACTAGAAGAAGGCACTTCCCTTGAAGAAGAAGCCCATGATGCGCATGCAGAAGCCATGGACCCGCTCAAAGTGCCTGTTGCTGCGCAAGGTTTCCCTTCCACTAACCAAGAGCGAGAAGTCACTTCCTTGTTGGTTCGCTACCGCAATCCCATGGCAGCGATCCAGTTGCCCCGAATGATCAATTCGGCTACCTCCATGCAGGCAGCCTCCCCCGCATTTGAAATGTCTCGACTCTTTGAACTGCTTGGTGTGGGCATTAGTCTCTTGCAGGGCTTGGCCATAGCCTTAGTGGTCATCGCAGGATTGAGCATTTTTATCGCCCTCTACAATTCCCTGAAAGAGCGGAAATACGACCTGGCGATTCTACGCACCTTGGGTGCTTCTCGTTTACAATTGGTGACTTTGGTATTTCTGGAAGGGATTTCGCTCACCACTTTGGGAGCACTTTTGGGGATTGCTCTAGGTCATGGCTTTTTGGCAATAATCGTGGAATTGACTGCCCAAGAAGTAGTTTCCATGGTGGATCCTTGGATATTCTTACCCGAAGAAGGATTGATTTTCGGCTATGCCTTGGCCGTGGGAATGCTGGCTTCCTTGATCCCCGCCTGGTCAGCTTATCAAACGAGTATTGCAAAGCAACTTACAAAGACGTAATTAGCATAAAATTTAAAGCAAGATGAAAAAAGGAGCATTCCTGATCGGTTTACTTTTGGCTTTAGCCACTTTTTCCCAGCAAACGTATGCTCAAGGGGTATGGAAAAGTTTGTCTGAGGTGACTTATAAAATCAGCAAGGATAATTTTGGAGAACTCTATGTACCTGTTTTTTCCGAAAATATTAAAAAAATAGAAGGCAAGGTGGTAGAGGCGGATGGATACATCATCCCTTTTGAAGGCATGTTTAAGCCCAATCACATCATTCTTTCCAGTCTTCCGCTTGCAGAATGCTTCTTCTGCGGCTCTGGAGGGCCAGAAACAGTCATGGAAGCGATGCTCACCAAGCCCATCAAGTACACCTCCAAGCGGGTGAAGATTCGCGGCAAACTTACCCTCAATGCGAATGACCCCGAAAAGTTGATGTACATCCTCAAAGAGGCTGTACTGGTTGAAAACTAAATTGACTGGTTTTTATTTGCTGTTGAGGTAGGCTTTTTCGCGCTCGCGGAACTTTGCCATTACCTCCAAACTGACCTTACCCACTTTTCCTGAGCCTACTTTTCGATCGTCAATCTGTGTGACGGGCAATAAAATCTTCGTGGTCGCAGAGATAAAGGCTTCATCTGCTTCCCAAACTTCTTCCAATGAAATAGGTCGGATCTGTACGTCCCCTGCCACTGCCAGCAAATTTTTTCGAGTAATGCCCATCAGAATGTGTTTATCTGGCGTATGGATGACTCCATCTTTGACGATGAAGAAATTGCTTCGCGAACTCTCACTCACCCAACCATCCCAGTGGTACAAGACGTCTTCTGCCCCTTGTTCCTTCCACCGCATGCTATGCCATACGGGTAAGGTGTAGTTGGTGGTTTTGATGTCTGCTATCGCACGTACATGTTCCACAGTCAGTAATTTGACGCCCTGCTGGTATTTTTCTTCGGATGGGAAACTTAGTTCCTCTCCAAACATAAACAGGGTGCCGGTTGCAGGAGAAAAGTGATTTTCGGAGACGCCCCCAGTCAAGACCATGCGAATTCCGCCTTGCTTCAAGTCGTTTTTGGCAATCAATTCGGTAATGATGGCACGTAATTCTTCACGTGAATAAGGCAAAGGCAAAAAGGTTTTCGCCGCGGATGCTGTAAATCGATCCAAATAATCTTCTAAAAACACAGGTTGATACTGCTCGGTTCGGAAAAAATCAAAAATCCCGTAGCCACGAATAACGGCCAAATCAGCGGGATGAAGGCGAGCATCTTGAGTTGGGATAATATTCCCATCGGCAAAACAGAATGGTTTCATAGTATCAAAGTGAGTAATCAAAATTAGGACTAAAATTCACATGGGCTTCGCCGAAGGCTGTTGTTTCTTTTTTAATTTTAAAAAATTATTTACCCCAAACTAATTCCCATGAAATTATTCGCCTCTGCCTTGACCCTTTTGATCTCTTTTCTAGTCCTTGCTTGTGCCAATCCTTTGATTGAAGCAAATAAAGAAATGCGTGCGCAGATTATCGGAGTGCACGATGAGGTGATGCCCAAGATGGGAGAATTGATGTCTTTGCAAAAGAAGGCCTTGGCCCAAGCGGATAGTTTGTATGCGCAAGACAGCACGGCCACTACTCAAATTGAATCCATGCGCACGCTTGCTGGGCAACTTGACCAGGCCTACGAGGGGATGTTTGTTTGGATGCGGCAGTATTCCTTAGAAGAGGAGGGAAAAACTCCCGAGGAAATCAAAACCTACCTGGATGATCAATTGCTGAAAGTCAATCAAGTGAACACGGAAATCAAAGCAGCCTTGGACCAAGCAGCGACCCAAATGAAAGACTAATTTCCTGCTGGTGGGTTTTTCAAATAACCCTCGACCTGAGGCGCATCGATGACGCCTTCGCTCATGCCCCAACTGTTATACAAGTAGGTAGCAATCTGGGCTAGGTCCAGTGGACTCAAGTTGGGATTGGCAGGCATGGCTTGGTTGTAAACTTGTCCATTGACCACAATCTCTCCTTCTTTTCCATGCTTCATGATCCAGATTGTTCGATGAATGTCGGCCTTGAAGTAATCTGCATCTCGAAGTGGAGGAATGAGTTTTCCTAAGCCTGTTCCATCTTTCTGGTGGCAGTTGGCACAATAATTTTCATACAGTTCCTTTCCAGGAATCGCGAATTTTAGGACTTCAGGATCTGAAATTTGGGCAAGGGTATTGGCTTCGCTACTTGCTTTGGGGGCACAGGAAACGGCAAAAAGACCAATAATTAGTAGGGGCGCCAGTAGTCTCACGGTTTGAGCAGTTTGGGGATATCGGCAAGCAAACGGTCCACTTGTTCGGCTTTGGTTCCGTCATACACCCCACGGATTCTTCCCTGCTGGTCTACGAGTAGAAATGCCCCACTATGAAGAAATCCCCCAGGCTCTAGTTCATCTGCCATGGTGGTAGTCAGGTAACTGGTTTGGCCAATTTCAAAGATTTTTTCTTGGTCTCCTGTCAAGAAATTCCAAGTAGCCGCATCCGGTACGCCTAGTTTGTCTGCATAATCCTGAAGCACGGCCTGGGTATCGTGGGTCGGGTCGATGGTATGACTTAGGATTCGGAAATTGGGGTCTCCCTTAAACTGCTCGTATACCCGAAGCATTTCCTTTTTCATGACTGGGCAGATGGTAGGGCAGGTGGTAAAAAAGAAATCGGCTACATACACCTTACCTGCCATATCTTCCTTACGGATGGTGTCTCCAAGTTGGTTGACGAAGGCAAATTCTGCAATGCTGTGGTACACCGTATCTTGATTGTCATCCACGTAGCGCTCGCCAAGTATGGGTAATTCCGAAAGGGTGGCCTCCTCTTTTTTAGAAGGACTGCAGGCCAGTGCAAATGCCATCAGTGCTAACAGGAAGGTAGTTTGTACCGCAGATTTCATATTCATTTCGTTCTGTAATTTTTATAAACCTTGATGGCGACTAAAAGTACCACGAAAAGTCCCACTAGTCCCAACATGCCCCAAAGCATGCTGAGCGTATTTTTCAAGACAATCAGGAACACAATGGCAAAGAGCAGTAGGGTGGAAACTTCATTCCAAAGGCGCAACTGGGTAGAGGTCCAGCGGGCTTCTCCGCGTTGCAGCCTAGAAAATAGTACCTGGCTGTAGCCCTGGTATACGTATAGCAAGCCCACAAAGATCAGTTTGGCCTGCATAAATTCCTGTTGGAGGTAGCCCCAGCGGTAGGTCAGCACCCAAAACCCAAAAATTAGCGTCAGGATGGCCGAGGGCCAAGTAATGATGTACCACAACCTGCGCGCCATCAAGTCGAGTTGCGGCTTCAGGATGAGGCGTTCGTGTTCGGGTTTTTCGAGGGCTTCGGTTTGGTAAATAAATAGGCGCACAATGTAAAAAAGGCCTGCAAACCAGGTGACAATAAAAATCAGGTGCAGCGCCTTGACGTATTCGAATCCCATTGTCAAAATTTTAGGCTAAATTAAGGGCTTCAGCCTACAAACCCGCGATAAATTTTTGAAAAGACCATCGACCCTCGTTATAATTCTTGGCATCGCCGTACTTTTAGTTGTGGGGCTGATTGTGACCGAAAGTTTTTCCGAACAGGGAATCGCTGCCTACCAAGACCAGTTTGAGGAAGTAGGTTACTACAGAAATGAAAATAATACTGGTCCTGTGCTGCGGATCTATGCCTACCAAACCCAAGTGGAGGATCCAGAAGTATTGAAATCCTTTGCCGACCTACTTCCACACACCAAGTACGGTCGAACGCTGGTATTTTTTGTGAATGAACCGGTGAAGGCTCCAGTGGTACTCTCTCCAGAAAGTCCGTATTTTCCTGCATCCTTGAGCCCTTCCATTTTTGCGAAGTATGAAAAAACTCCTATGGGGGAACAACAACTTGAATTGGTCAAGCCATGAGAAAGAGACGATCGCTAGCAGAATTCAAAGCCGGTATTTTGGCCGGAGATCGGGTGGTACTTGCCCAGGCCATTACCCTGGTAGAAAGCGAATTGCCTGAAGATCAAATCTTGGCTACGGACCTGATCCAAGAAATCTTGCCTTTTACGGGAAACTCTTTTCGGATCGGAATTACCGGCGTGCCCGGCGTGGGCAAAAGTAGTTTCATTGAAGTTTTTGGAATCCGCCAATTGGATGCAGGCAAGAAAGTGGCAGTCTTGGCGGTAGATCCCAGCAGTTCCCTGTCCAAGGGGAGCATTCTTGGAGACAAGACCCGCATGGAACGATTGGCCTTGGATAAGCGCGCTTTTATCCGTCCCAGTCCCTCTCGAAGTACCTTGGGAGGTGTGGCAGGAAAAACCCGGGAGGCCATTCTCCTTTGTGAGGCAGCAGGTTTTGACTTGATTCTAGTGGAGACGGTAGGCGTGGGACAAAGTGAAACCGCTGTGAAAAGCATGGTTGACTTTTTTCTTTTACTGCTCCTTGCTGGTGCTGGGGATGAATTGCAGGGGATTAAAAAAGGAATTGTAGAGATGGCCGATGGCTTTTTGATCCATAAGGCCGATGGGGACAACCTGGATTTGGCAGCGCAAGCCAAGGTGTCTTATCAAAACGCGGTGCACCTTCTGCCTCCAAGCGAAAAGGGCTGGGCTCCCAAGTTGCTGCTTGGATCTTCCCTTACAGGCTTGGGGATGTCGGAATTGGAAGCGATTTTAACTTCTTACCAAGAACAGATGAAGGGGTCCGGATTTTGGGATGCTACTCGCGGCTTGCAGCGACTGACTTGGTTGGACGATCAGATCCAGGAAGTCTTGGGTCGGGCATTTGTAAATCATCCCGGAGTGAAGGAAATCTTGGAGCGGGAAAAGTCGGCGGTTCAATCTGGATTGCTTAGTCCAAGTTTGCTCGCGCAACAGGCGGTGGACCTGTTTTTATCCAAAAAATAGTAGGGGTTAAGAAAGGAAAAGTTACAACTCAATACGAGCGCATCTTGAATTTCTTTTTCAATTCATTGACCGCATTGCGGAAGGAAGTATCCGTTTCCATGATGTCATTGACCGTTTGGATGGCATGAATCACCGTGCTGTGGTCTCGACCTCCAAAGTGGTAGCCAATGGATTTCAAGGAATGGTTGGTGAAATCTTTGCAAAAATACATGGCCACTTGACGGGCGATCACGATTTCCTTTTTTCTCGTTTTATCCTTCAGTTCCTCAACTTGGATGCCGTAGTAATCGGCAACAGCCTTTTGGATAAAATCAATCCCCACTTCCGTTTCAATATCCTTGATGAAATTCTTGATGATGGACTTGGCCAATTCTAGACTCACTTCCACCCGGTTGAGGGAAGCATGGGCAATGAGTGAGATGAGAATGCCTTCCAATTCACGCACATTGGTATCCACGGTGTAGGCCAGGTATTCGATGACACTATCGGGAATGTTGATGCCCTCGGATTCCATCTTACGACGGATAATGGCCACTCTCGTTTCAAAATCAGGCATCTGCAGATCTGCAGTCAATCCCCATTTGAATCGGGAGAGCAATCGCTCTTCTAGACCCTTCAAGTCCCGAGGAGGACAGTCGGAGGTCATGATGATCTGCTTTTTGTTTTGGTGGAGGTGGTTGAAAATATGGAAGAACATCTCCTGCGTTCGGTCCTTGCCCGCCAAAAACTGGATGTCGTCGATGATCAACACATCCACCTGCATGTAAAAATTGGTGAAGTTCTTCACGTTACCATCCTTGATGGAATCCATGAATTGGTTCACAAACTTTTCGGAAGACACGTAGAGTACAAATTTCTCTCCAGGTCCATTTTTTATTTCGTTGCCAATGGCTTGCACCAGGTGGGTTTTGCCCAAACCAACTCCTCCATATACCATCAAGGGATTGAAGGAAGTGATACCCGGCTTGCTGGCTACCGCAAATCCAGCCGATCTGGCTAGGCGATTGCAATCGCCTTCGATGTAACTGATAAAGGTATAGTTCGGATTCAGGTTACTCTGAGTAAGGAGACCTGCATCCAAGGATTGCATTTCGAAAGGAGTCTTTACCTCTTGGGGATTTGTTCCAGGCTTTTTGTTGCTGGCGTTGCCCTGCGGAAAAGAAACCACATAAGGCTGATTGCTTGGGTTGCCTTTGTCCACCACCACGGCATATTCGAGTCGGCCTGAAGCACCCAGGGTATTTTTGATGGCCAACTTCAGTTCTTCCACGTAATTGTCCTCCAGCCATTCGTAGAAAAATTGGCTAGGAACCTGTATAGTGAGGGTAGATCCTTCCAGTTTTACGGGCACAATGGGCTTAAACCAGGTGGAATAGCTCTGCTCATTGACGTGTTGTTCGATCACACGCAAGCATTCACTCCATACAGCATTGGCTTCTGAACTCATTCGAAATGGATAGGATTCACACTCCTGTCATTACGTTGACAAAGGGGGTATCAAAATTGTGGAAAATTAACTTAAATAAAAAATCCAAGAGGGAAGGATTCCTATTTTTTAAACAATTTTATTGATTTAGAATTTGGTCATTCGACTCAATAGCAAAAAAATGAAATTTAAAATCACAAATAAAGGTGATATAAAGATTGAGTATTTGGATAAATACCAATGAAAATTCTGTAAAACGACCCTTGGAGATCAATTGGGTTGCCTTTTCTGTATTTGTTTTCCTTCCTTCCCTACATTTTGGTTAGGAATGGTTAATTTTGATTTCTGGCTTTTTGCACAATCATTTTTATGGAGCAGGATTTATTTTCGGGATTTCCCAATGCAACTAAGGAAGACTGGTTGCGCCAAGTCACTCAAGATCTTAAAGGAAAAGGACAGCCGGAAAGCCTAGGAACTAGCCTTTGGGATACCCTCCCGTTACAGCCCATGTATGCGCTGGAAGATGTGCAGCATGCGGTAAAGCAGCGTCGTTTTCATGCCCCTTCCGAATTTCCGGGGATGCCCCCGCGCAACTGGTCCAATGTAGTCACCGTGTTGCCTAGTGATACCAATGCAGAAGTCCTTGCTGCACTCGAGAATGGAGCAGAGGGATTGGTCTTGCCGCTTCAGGGAACCGAAGAATTGCCAGAACTTTTGCAAGGGGTACTCCCTCAATACATTTCCATCTACTTGCTTCCTTTGGGAAATCCTGTTTCTGCCTTCCAACTTTTTCAAGACTGGGTAGAAAGTACAGGAGTAGACGGATCTGCCCTTCATGGCGGGATGCTCTGGAGTCCTGCAGACCAAGTCTTCGATCAGCAGCAGGACCTAGGTCTGGGAGTCGAACTTTTGGAGGAACTCCTTGAACTAACCGAAGGCTATCCCAATTTTAAGGCATTTTGCATCAAAACTTCTCGCTACAGCGAATCAGGAGCCCATCCGGTGGATGCGCTCACCTTTGGATTGGGAGAGTTGGTCGAGATTTTAGATCGGGTGTCTTGTGCACCTCGTACCATATTTGAAAAGTTGTTTTTGGAAACTGCAGTAGGGGAGCACCATTTCGGTGAGGTGGGGCGTCAACTAGCTTTCAGGCAGTTGGTTCAGAATTTAGCCTTGCTCTATCAGGTAGAGGTCGAGGAGCAGGAACTACTCCTTTTTTGCCAAACTGCTCACTGGTCCCAATCCGTATTGGATGCCCATACCAACACGATACGCCAAACCTATCAAGCGCTTTCAGCTGTTTTGGGTGGGGCCAATGTGCTTTGGGTAAGGCCTTTGGAGGAAGAGAATGCCAGTACCCAAGAGCGTCGCATCGCAAGAAATGTGTCTGCCATATTGAAGGAAGAAGCCTACCTGGATAAGGTTCAGGACCCTAGCGCAGGGGCTTACTTTTTGGAAAATTTGGTGGCTGACCTCGTTCAAGAAACGCAAACCGCCTTGACACTGCTCGAGCAGGAAGGAGGCTGGTGGAAAACCTGCAAAACAGGAACGCTTCAGAATCGAGTCAAAGCGAATCGTGCCAAGATTCAAGGAGCACTCTTGGATAAAACTCAGATGAAAGTAGGGGCAAATGCCTATGCTGCACCTGTATCTTTAAGTTACAACAAACCCCTACCTCCTTTTGAGGAAGCGGCACAGGAACTAAAGCCCACTCGTGCGGCCTATTTGGTGGAAAGTTTAACCCTCGACGCCCAATGAGACCAGATTTTAAGCAGTGGAATTCAAAAAGTGTTAGCAATACAGCGAAGGTACCTACCAGTATTTGGGAGTCACCCGAGCAGGTCCTTGTTCCTGACCAGTTTGATGCTGCAGCCATCGCTCAATTGCGCGGTTTGCATTTTTCCGCAGGAATTGCCCCTTTTCTTCGCGGCCCTTATGCGACCATGTATTTGCAGCGACCTTGGACGATTCGTCAATATGCTGGATTTTCTACCGCGGAGGAGTCCAATGCCTTTTACAGAAGGAATTTGGCAGGAGGTCAAAAGGGCTTATCCGTTGCTTTTGACTTGGCTACTCACCGAGGCTATGATTCAGATCACCCTCGGGTCCAAGGAGATGTAGGCAAGGCAGGGGTAGCCATCGATACGGTGGAGGACATGAAGGTCTTGTTTGACCAGATTCCTTTGGATCAACTATCGGTTTCCATGACCATGAATGGGGCGGTCATTCCCATTTTGGCATTTTTTATCGTTGCTGCAGAAGAGCAAGGAGTGGAGCGATCGGCACTTTCGGGCACTATCCAAAATGACATTCTCAAGGAATTCATGGTGCGGAACACCTACATCTATCCCCCACAGGCCAGTATGCGACTGATTGGGGATATTTTCGAATTTACTTCCAAGGAGATGCCCAAATTTAACTCCATTTCCATCTCCGGTTACCACATGCAGGAGGCCGGGGCTACTGCGGATTTGGAATTGGCCTACACCCTGGCCGATGGGTTAGAATACCTGCGCACAGGCTTGAAATCCGGCTTGGCGATTGATGACTTTGCTCCTCGGCTTTCCTTTTTCTGGGGGGTAGGGATGAACTATTTTATGGAAGTAGCCAAGTTGCGGGCGGGGCGTTTGCTTTGGTCCAAGTTGGTGGCTCAGTTTGGGCCTAAGGATCCCAAATCTTTGGCTTTGCGCGCTCACTGTCAAACTTCCGGTTGGTCACTCACCGAGCAGGATCCCTTCAACAACGTGACCCGAACAGCCATGGAGGCCTTGGCGGCGGTGATGGGGCATACCCAGTCGCTGCATACCAATTCTTTGGATGAAGCCATCGCGCTGCCTACTGATTTTTCTGCACGCATCGCTCGGAATACCCAGTTGGTGCTGCAGCAGGAGACAGGGGTTACCGAGGTGGTCGACCCTTGGGGTGGATCCTACTACGTGGAGTACCTCACGGATCAGTTGGCGAAGAGAGCCTGGAGTCTGATTGAAGAAGTGGAGAAATTGGGTGGGATGGCTAAGGCCATTGAAACAGGACTTCCCAAGCTACGAATTGAAGAAGCCGCTGCAAAAAAGCAAGCGAGAATCGATGGGGGGAAAGATATTATTGTGGGGGTCAATCGTTACCGAGTGGCTGAAAAGACAGAACTAGAACTTCTGGAAGTAGACAACCACACGGTACGGGATTCCCAAATTTTGCGTTTGAAGCAGGTGAAAAGCCAGCGAAATCAAGAAGAGGTAACTGCCATTTTGGAGCAAATTCGTGCTGCTGCTGCATCTGGGGAAGGAAATTTACTGGCCTTGGCCATCGTTGCAGCAAGAAAAAGAGCTACTTTAGGAGAAATCTCCTATGCGATGGAGCAGGCCTTTGGGCGTCACAAAGCCCAAACCCAATCCATCTCAGGAGTTTATGCAGCAGAAGTGAAACAGCAGAAATCATTTGTAGAAGCCCAGCGCCTTTCGGATCGATTTGCCCAAGTGGAGGGCAGAAGACCTCGTATTTTGGTTGCAAAAATGGGGCAAGATGGTCACGATAGAGGAGCCAAAGTGATTGCTTCGGGATTCTCTGATCTCGGCTTTGATGTGGATATAGGTCCGCTGTTTCAAACACCCCAAGAGGTGGCAGAACAGGCTGTAGAAAATGACGTCCATCTCGTGGGTGTGTCTTCCTTGGCTGCTGGACACAAAACACTGATTCCAGAATTGATCTCCTGTTTGCGGCAAATGGGCCGCCCAGATATCCGCGTAGTGGCTGGAGGAGTCATTCCTGCCAAAGACTATGATTTTTTGAAAAAAGAAGGGGTGGTAGCCATTTTTGGTCCTGGAACCATTCTATCGGAGGCTGCTTGTGAACTACTTTCTGGCTTGCTTGAAGAGGAATAATTGAAAAGCGAAATTTTCCAGAGGAAAAGGGAATGTCGTTCCTTAAAACAAAATTGGTCGGCCATTTGGCCGACCAAAAAAAAATTGGGTGCCTGACAAAAAATGGATATCAGGAGACATTAAAAAATCAATACACTAGAACGGCTTTGTTGGCTTCGCATTGAATGGTTCTTGGGGGGCCTACCAGCAAGCAATCCGAGAGGACATTATTTGTTTCGTTGTAGGCTTTTTGTGCTGTAGTAAAGCGCTCCACCAAATCTAAAAGTTCACGTTCCACACTCTGATGGTAGGCAAGGTATCGGGCAGGTCCTCCGCAGGCTTTGCTTCCCATGGGTGTAAATTTCCATTCCGAAGCATTGGTGCAGGGCACAGACTCCGCAAGTCGGATAATTTCCGCCTGAGAGGCTAGTAATTCCTCTGCAGTAATGATTAGCGGTTCGTTCGTCGCAAGTTCACAAGAGACGACCATAAGGGAGATCAAAAAAATACCGATGCGTTTCATAGTTTTTATTGTTTTTTTCTCAGAACGAAAAGACTGGTGTTTTCGCTACACAAATTTTAAAAAATAGTTGATTATCCGCAATCTTACTAGTTCCTGAATTGGAGTCTGAATCAGGCGGATAATCGTCCACAGACCAGAGTCTGCAGGCAGACGACAGTCCACTGTTCACAGCCCCCTTAACTGAACTTCAAACCTTATTTCCGTTAATTACTTTTTGTTGTGTGTGTAATCATAAAAAAAAGCCCGATGTTTTCATCGGGCTAAATTAGGTTGGTTTTTAACTTTCTAAAGCTGGTAAATCGGCTTAGACCACGTCTTCTCCTCGGAGTTTGATCACCGCGCCTTCGAGTTGGTCTCCAATACGGATCTGGCAAGCCAAACGGGAGGTAGGGAAGTACTCGGGTAGGTTTTCCAACTGGTCCAATTCGGTGTCCGTAGCATCTCCCAAGCCGGCTTGGCCTTCTAGGATTTCGACATGGCAAGTAGCGCAAAGGGCCATGCCACCACAGGTAGCCAAGATGGGGTATTCGGAAGCTTTGAGAATTTCCATCAGACTAAGTCCCATGTCAGCAGGCGCTTCGACTTCTTGCCGCTCCCCTTGCTGGTCTTCTACGGTAAATTTGATCAATTCCATAATTCGATTTAGAATGCATTCACCCCGTTTACCGTGGTGTATTTGAAACTTAGTTTTTGGTCTGGGTACACGTACTTGAAGGCAGAGTGCATCATGATGGCAGCCTCATGAAATCCGCAGAGGATGAGTTTAAGTTTGCCTGGATAGGTATTGATATCTCCAATGGCATAGATTCGGTCCACTCCGGTGGAGTAATCACGGGTGTCTACCTCGATTGCATTTTTGTCAATACTCAAACCCCAATCGGCAATAGGACCCAATTTTGGGGATAAACCAAACAAGGGGATCAAGTAGTCGGCATCGAGGGTAATTTCTTGGTTTTCTTTGTCTTCTAAAATCACTTTCTCTAGGCGGTCGTTTCCGCTCGCTTCCTTCAAGTTTGCAGAAAGGATCAAGTCGATCTTTCCTTCTTGTGCGAGATCAAATACTTTCGAAGCGGAATCGGGTGCACCTCGGAAGGTTTCGTTTCGGTGGACCAAGGTTACTCGCTCTGCTACATTGGCTAGGAAAATGGTCCAGTCCAAGGCGGAGTCACCGCCACCAGCGATCACCACTTTTTTGTTCCGGAAGGTCTCTGGGTTCTTTACCATGTAATGAATTCCTTTGCCCTCAAAGGCTTCCAGGTTGTTTAAAACGGGTTTTCTCGGTTCAAAACATCCCAGACCACCTGCAATGATGATGACCTTGGCGTGCACTGTGGTCTTGTCGCTGGTTGTTACAATAAAACTCCCATCCTCCTGTCGGTCGAGCAGGTCTACTCGTTCGCCCAAGGTAAAGGTGGGATTGAATGGTTTGGCCTGCTCCATCAGGTTGTCTACCAAATCCTGTGCTTTGATTTCAGGGTATCCAGGGATGTCGTAAATCGGTTTCTGAGGATAGATTTCTGAAAGTTGGCCTCCAATCTGTGGCAAAGCATCAATCAAATGGCATCTCATTTTGAGTAATCCTGCCTCAAAAACTGCAAAAAGTCCTACCGGGCCTGCGCCGATGATGCATAGATCTGTGTGGATGGTGGGGGTGTTCATGGAGTAGTTTAATGCGTTTGGTTAGGGACTGAAATTCAGTTGCTGAATTCCAAACTAGCTGTTGGTATCTTTGTTTGACTCGTCCAAATTTTGGTAGATGGTATTCAGGATGCGCTTGAATTCTAAGAAGTCCTTTTCAGTCAGATTTTCCCAAGCCTTCTCGCGAAATTGAAGGACTTTGGGTCTCAATTCAGCCACTTTGGTAACGCCTGCTTCGGTCAAGTGCAATTGAAAACTTCTGCGATCCTGTGGGTGCTGTACCCGAATGATGTACCCTTTTTTATGCAATAAATCCAAAATCCGGGTGAGTGTGGGGTGATCCTTGAATACTAGGTTTGCCAACTCGGTTTGGCTCAATTCAGGGTTCTCTGCCAGGTTTTTTAAGACCAACCATTGGTCTACTGTCACGTCAAAGCCTCCTCGCTTAAATTGCTGTTGCGCATATTGCTTTACCTTGCGGGCCGTTCGGTCCAACAAAAAGGAATAGCTCGCGAAGAGTTCTTGTGTCATAGCAATTGTTAGTGTGACAAATATATAAATTTATTTTTACAACAAGTCTGTTGCCAATTGATTTGCCCCCCATTTTCTTTTTCGAAACAGCAAAAATTGCATGAAAAACCGCGAATTGAATTCATTTGGAGTCCTACACCACTGAGCCCATTGCATACCTCTCTGACTTTTTCTTACTTTACCCCCTATGCGATACCTCCTTGTACTCCTTTTTTTGGTCCAGTTTGGAATTTCATCCAATGCTCAGCAGCAGACCTATTGCAATCCCATCAACCTGGACTATGGCTACACGCCCATCCCCAATTTTTCGGAATGGGGCAGGCACCGGGCCACTGCAGACCCTGTCATCGTCAACTACCAGGGGAGTTACATCCTGTTCTCCACCAACCAATGGGGATATTGGACTAGTGACAATCTATTGAACTGGGACTTTCATTCCAGACGCTTTCTTCAGCCTTGGAACAAAGTGTACGATGAGTTGTGTGCCCCGGCAGTAGGAATTGTAGGCGATACGGTGCTGGTCATGGGCTCTACTTATGAGAAAGATTTCACCATTTGGATGAGTACCAATCCCAAGGCAAACGAATGGAAACCTTTGGTAGAAAAATTTGAAATTGGAGGTTGGGACCCCGACTTCTTCACCGATGACGATGGCCGATTGTACATGTACAATGGAAGTTCCAACCGCTACCCACTCTACGGAGTGGAGTTGAATCGAAAAACGATGGCGCCCATTGGCACGCGAAAGGAACTCTACCTCCTAGAACCGGACAAGTACGGCTGGCAGCGATTTGGGGAGCACATGGACAATACCTTCCTGGATCCCTTTATGGAAGGCGCCCATGTCACCAAGCACAACGGGAAATACTATTTACAATACGGAGCCCCAGGGACCGAATTCTCCGGCTATGCCGATGGGGTAGTGGTAGGGCCAACGCCTTTGGGACCATTTACTCCTCAGTCGGATCCCTTGAGCATCAAACTTGGTGGCTTTGCTCGAGGCGCGGGTCACGGCAGCACTTTCCAGGACAACCAAGGTAAGTACTGGCACATCAGCACCATCATGATTTCAGTCAAAAACACCTTCGAACGGCGCCTGGGAATCTGGCCAGCAGGCTTTGACAAAGACGATGTGATGTGGTCCAGTACCGCATTTGGAGACTATCCGCATTACCTTCCGGATACCGAAAAGGCAGGGAAGTTTACGGGATGGATGCTACTCAACTACGACAAACCCCTGCAGGTGTCCTCCACTTTGGGGGGATTTTCGGCCAACAAAGCCAATGACGAGGACCTCAAAACCTACTGGAGTGCGCAATCGGGTGCCAAGGGAGAGTGGATCCAAACCGACCTAGGTCAGTTGAGCACAGTGAATGCGGTGCAGATCAACTATGCCGATCAGGATGTGGACCAAGATCGCCTTGGTAAGCGAACTGACCAGTACCACCAATACTTGCTCTACCATTCGGTGGACGGGAAAAAGTGGGAGGTCTTGGTGGACAAAAGCAAAAACACCACGGACATTCCACACGAGTACGTGGAACTGAAGCAGCCTGTAAAAACCCGTTTTCTCAAGTTGGTCAACGTGTGGATGCCTACCGGCAAATTTGCCCTCTCTGGATTCCGAGTTTTTGGAAATGGAGGAGGAGCAGTGCCTAAGCAGGTTTCCCAGTTTATGGTCTTCCGTACGGAAAAGGACAAGCGCAGTGCCTTCATCAAATGGGCTCCATCTTCTGATGCCTATGCCTACAACCTGTATTACGGTACCGCACCGGACAAGCTATACACTTCGATCATGGTGCTGGGCAACAATGAATATTGGCTTAAAACCTTGGATCGTACCAAGCCCTACTACTTCAGCATCGAGGCCATCAATGAGAATGGGGTAAGTACCTGGTATCCTGTCCAAAAGGTGGAGTAAAAACTAGGCTTTTGCGCCTAGTTTTTCTCCAAAGGATGTGCTTTCAGTAATTCTTGTGGACTCCAGAACCCTTTCTTGTCTTTCACCTCTTCTCGTACCTTTTTCACCATATCAGGAGAAATAGGAGTCGCTTTGTTGCCGAAAGAATTGCGCACATAGGTAAGCACAGCAGCCACTTCGGAATCGTTGAGTATGCCTTCGTGCGGCGTCATGGGAACCTGTCCCGAATAACTTCTTCCTGCCACTTCCATGGGGCCCATCAGGCCTTTTAGTACCAATTTGATGAGTCGTTCTGGGCTTCCAGTGACCCAGGGAGTACCTCGTAGTGGAGGAAATTCTGAGGCAGTCAAGCCTCCTCCATCGGGTTGATGGCAGGTGCTACACAATCCTTCTCGCGCATAGATTTCCTTCCCTAGCACGAAGAGTTCTCGATCCGATCCAGTCAGCGAGGATTTGACATCTTCCTCCTTTTTCTGGGCTACGGATAGCCCATTGAGGTGGGCGATGGCTGTTTCCAAAGTGCCTGGAATCCAGGTAGCATCCTTGGCTTGTTTTTGGGCCTGGGCAAGAATCGGTACCCCTTGCGCAGGTGGAAGCCACGAAGCTGCCGCAATGCCTTCCATTCGGACACGCCCATGAGGATCTTGGACCGCCTTGGTCAGCAATTGGGCTTGATCAGGAATCTGGTGACCCGAATAGCGCAGTACTCGGGTGGCAGCAGCGCGAACCTTGTAGTTGGTCGATCCAAGCAATTCCTTCAGCAGGGTAGCATTGACGCGATTGGCTCCCCAGGTGACCCAGAGGGCTTCCAAGCGCTGGTGTTCGTAATCCGGATGATTTTTGTCTAAGGTCTTCAACCATTTTTCAACAGCCGTGGATACCTCTGCAGCATCCCTGCCTCTCAGTTCGCGACGGGTACGGTAGCGGCTTCGGTATTCGGGAAGTTTCAAGTTTTCCAATAGGACAGGGATGGATTCACCATGGATTTTGGCAGGCGTAACCAAGGGCCTAGAAGGATAGGTCAACCGGTAAATGCGTCCATGGACATGGTCACGCAGAGGATCTCTTGCATTGTGCTGCATGTGTCCAATCAGGATATTGTGCCAATCCACAATGTAGAGGGAACCATCTGGGGCAGTTTCCATATCTACGGGTCTAAAATTCCGATCTGAGGAAACGACCAAATCTTGCCGCCACTTGCTAGTAAAGCCGACGGTGTCATCCAGCATTTGGTGCTGCTTGGTACCCAAAAATCCGATGGTATTGTTGATGATCAAATCGCCCTGAACATCCTCTGGAAAATGGCGGCTAGAAATAAACTCCATGCCGGAGGTTGGGCGCACCATGTGGTCTTTTTCGATGAGGTTGGGCCCTTTGAAGTTTCCATTTCCATAGCGTGGTAGCGTGGAGCCAGGCAGCATCCAGTTGACATTTGGGCCGGAAGTTTCTGCATAGAAGTTTTGGCCCCAAGCATCAAAAGCGATGCCCCAAGGGTTGGGAATGCTGACTTGATTGACTCGCTCCAACTTGTGTCGCTTGGGTTCGTAGCGGTAAAACCCTCCATTGGTAGCCCGAACAGGACCGTAGGAGGTTTCGACATTGGTATGTAAAAACACCCCTTCCGCCATGTAGATCGCTCCACTTTCGTCTGCCGCAAAGGCGGAGATCGCATGGTGGGTATCGTGGTCGTCAAATCCGGAAAGCAGGACGGTTTTCTTGTCTGCCTTATCGTCTCCATTGGTGTCTTCAAGCAAAATCAAATTTGTCCCTTGGGACACATACACGCCTTCTGCAGCAATTTCAAAGCCTACTGGGATGTGGAGGTTCTCCGCAAAGACTGTTTGCTTATCGGCCTTCCCATCTCCATTGGTGTCTTCTAGGATGAGTAGTTTGTCTGAAGGGCGCGGATCTCCGGGTTTGTAATGCGGGTAACTTGGCATGGTCGCCACCCAAAGCCTCCCCTTGTTGTCAAAGGAGAGTTGCACCGGATTGGCGAGGTCAGGAAATTCTTTTTCAGAGGCAAAAAGTTCGATTTTGTATCCTTCCGGCACCTTCATGGACTTGAGGGCATCTTCTCCATACAAATAGGTTAGGTTGCCATTGGCTTCTGGGTTGTAGTTGGTGGTCACCTCTGGCAAGGATTTGGTTTTTGCATCCGCAGCCTGGAGGTCTTTAATTTTTCCCTGACTAGCTTCCCAGATTGCCGAGTCGCGAATGGCAGTCATTTGTCGAATTTTCTCCAATTCAAAAGGATAGTTGTCCGGTCCAAAAGGATCGTAGCGTCTTCCAAACACATGCACTCCATTGGGGATTTTGTAGTCGTTGTGCCAAAACCAGTTTTTCTCCAGCACTGCTTGTTCGATCAACTGTTTGTTGGCTTCTGCCTTGGTCGATTCTTTTCCGAAAATTTTGTCTGCGAGAAGCACCGACAGTTTTTCATAGCCTTGTTCAGTAAGTTGGCTTCCATCGATAGTAAGCGGTTCTTCACTGTCTTGGTACCAACTTTGACTTGGGGTAAATGCATCCACAAAGACGATTTGGTGCTTTTTGGCTACCTCCTCCATGGCTTCGGTGTAGCGCTTTAAGTTTTCGTTTTCCAGTTTCCCATTCGGGACATCCTTGATTTCGGATAAGTCTTCAAATGCAATGGGAGACACGAGGGCAAGTTGTGGAGCGGCCTTTCCATTGTAGCGCTGTGCCTTGGAATGAACAACCCAGGCTTCCAGTTCGTCCTTGAAATTTTGAAGTTTGGCCTCTCCCTGAAAAGATTCATTGAAGCCAAAAAATCCAATGACCACATCGGCTTGTAGTCGCGTCAGCCACTGATCTGGTTTTTCTAAAAATCCTTCTGAAGCGGAAGGAGTAGCATATTCGTCTTGAAATTGTTCAGCCCCAGGAAAAGCCCAGGGATCGTTGGTGCCTGAGCGAGGTCGGAAGCCTGGAGTATCTCCAGGATCAGAGAGGTTGCGGATGAAGAGGGTGCTATCGGGGTATCGGAGGTGTAGTTCTGTTTCCAGCCCACCAAATTCCATCATGCGAGAACCCAAGTTATTGCCTACTAGGGCAATTCGAGTACCCTTTCGTAGTTCCAAGGTAGGTTCGGAAGTACAGCTAAAAAGTAGGAATGAGGCAAATAGGAGTATTAGAAGAAAGTTGAGCGCGCGCATGTGGATCATTCTGGGCTTGATATTTTACTTAATACTAAGCAGAATGATTTCTATTGTCAATGGCTTTTTTACCAATTGTGCAAAAAATTCGGATACCCATCACGCCAATTGACCAAATAAAAATCTTACTAAAACTACTTTTAAACTCATAAAATTTTTCTCATCTTGATTCAGCGATCTAGAAATTTCACCTAGCAATACACCCAAAATCTATGCTTCAGCGACCTCAACTCAGTTTTCTTTATTTGCTCAGTGCAATGCTCCTTTTTGGATTTGGTTGTAACCAAAAGGAAGGGGAACGGCAGCTCACTGGAAATCCTAAACTTGATAAGCTCAAGTTGCCGGATGGCTTTGTAGCCGAATTGCTCTACAGCCCCGGGGAAAATGAGCAGGGCTCTTGGGTAGCCATGACCTTCGATGACAAGGGTCGCATGATCACTTCCGATCAGTATGGATTTTTGTACCGCCTGGAACTGCCTCCCATTGGATCGGATTCCACGGTAAAGCCAAAGGTGGAGCAACTTCAGATTGGCAATGTGGCCGATTCCCTGGTCGGGATGGGTTATGCCCAAGGCTTGCTGTATGCCTTCAACTCCCTGTATGTGGTGGTGAATAATGATCCCAATGAATCGTTCGGATTGCCTACCGGACTCTACCGAATTCAGGATTTGGATGGAAACGATCAATTTGAGACCGTTACCCAACTCAAAGAACTCAAGGGGGAGCAGGGAGAGCATGGACCACATTCTTTGAAGCTTACCCCTGATGGAAAGGGGATCTACCTCATAGCCGGCAACCATGTGGATGTGCCCGAAATGAATCATTACCGATTGCCCAGGGTATGGCAGGAGGACAATCTTTTTCCATTAATCAAAGATCCTCGGGGCCATGCAAATGACCGTAAAGCGCCAGGAGGCTGGCTTGCACGAATAGACCCTGAAGGAAAAGATTGGGAGTTGATTTCTGCGGGTTACCGAAATACGTTTGACTTTGACTACAATGAAGTGGGGGATATTTTCGGATACGATTCGGATATGGAATGGGATTTTGGAATGCCTTGGTACCGACCTACCCGCATTGCTCACCTGACCAGTGGATCCGAGTACGGATGGCGAACAGGCAACTCCAAATGGTCTCCCAACTACCCAGACAATCTTCCGGCTACGCTCAATATTGGGCAGGGATCCCCAACCAATGTGATGTTTGGAGCCAAGGCCAATTTTCCGAGTAAATACAAAAAGGCCTTGTATGCATTTGATTGGAGTTTTGGAATCATCTATGCCATCCATTTGACTCCAAAAGGAGCGACTTATGAGGCCTCTGCAGAAGAATTTATTTCAGGGGCGCCACTACCGCTTACAGATGGCACGATTGGACCGGATGGGGCCCTGTATTTTGCCACAGGCGGACGAAGATTGGAATCAGACCTCTACCGGGTGTACTATAAAGGAGAATTGGATACCCATACGCCGCTCAAGGAAGCGGATCTCCCTCAAGAGGCGAAGTTGAGAAGAGAGTTGGAGCAGTACCATGCCAAAGGGGCTCCCGCAGCAGGATTGGAAAAAGCCTGGAGCAACCTAAATCATCCAGATCGATTTGTGCAGTATGCTGCCCGTGTAGCCGTGGAACATCAGCCGGTAGCCACTTGGAAGGCAAAAGCCGTGGCGGAAACAAATCCTACCTCGAAAATTCAAGCCATTTTGGCCTTGGCTCACCAGGGCACGAATGCGGATGCAGCCGGCATGCTATCTAGCCTGATGCAAGTGGATTATGCTGGGCTTTCTCCGACGGACAAGCAAAATATTCTTCGAACCATTGAAGTCATCTTGGCGCGCTACGATCAAGGAGCTACTGCTAGCAAGGCCCAGTTGGTGACCTATTTAGATCCCCATTACCCTGCGGATGACAACCTGCTCAACCGGTCCCTTTCCATCTTGCTCGTGCACCTGGATGCACCTTCTGCGGTTGGGAAGACCCTTGCGTTACTCAAGGATGCCAAAGACGACCCCAACTACCAAAAGACATTTACAGCCTCTTCCGATTTGATTTTCCGAAACCCACAATACGGTTTGGATATCGCCAACATGCTGGCCAACGTTCCCCCTGCTCAAGCTACCTTTTATGCAACCGTTTTGGGCGGTGCCGATAAAGGCTGGACTGCGGCTCAGCGGGAGGAATATTTTGGATGGATCAAAAATGCACTGACTGCCTACAAAGGAGGACGTAGCTATGTGGGATTCCTGGATCGTGCTCGAAAAATGGCCTTGGCCTCCGTGGATAAGGCTGATTTTGAAAAATACGACGAGCTGTCGGGAGGAAAATTATTGACCGAGAGCGGCAATGACTTAATGGACCAGTCCGTACAACCTGAAGGTCCTGGAAGACGCTGGACAGTGGAGGAGGCAGAGCCCTTGATAGCCAATCTGGTAGGTCGGGACTTGGTAAAAGGTAAAGCCATGTATGCCGCCAGCCTTTGCCAATCCTGCCATACCATGCAAGGTGCAGGAGGAGCGATTGGCCCGGATTTGAGTCAGTTGGGAACACGCTTTTCTGCCAAGGACATTCTAGTAGCCACGCTGGACCCGAATGCCACCATCTCCGATCAATACCATGCTACTGTTCTTGAACTCAAGGCTGGAGGATCTTTGGTAGGAAAAATCACCGATGAGGATGCACAAAACTACTACCTCTCTCAGAACCCATTTGCTCCAGCAGATATCAAAAAGGTGCCAAAAAATACCGTTTCGCTCAAGAAAAATTCAGACGTATCTATCATGATGCCGGGTCTTGTCAATCGACTGAATGAGGAAGAATTGAAGGATCTGATGGCCTATTTGATTTCGGGAGGTAATGCGAACCATGCGGTGTACAAACAACCCCTTACACAAAAATGATTCGCTCCATGACACTCAAAATTTGGGGGATCCTTGGCTTGCTGATGCTCGCCTCTTGGATATCCTGGACCTTGTCCTTAGACTCCAGCAGTTCAGCACAGGCATCTGAGCAGCAGGCTGACTTCATCTCTCTTTTTGACGGGAAAAGTCTCGACGGATGGGAATTTGATCCAGTCTACTGGTCGGTAAAAGACGAGGCGATCGTGGGAGAAATCACCGCTGCAACGCTTCTTAAGCATAATACCTTTATCATCTGGAAGGGGGGAGAACTCGGAGATTTTGAGTTGAAGGTGGATTTTTGGATTTCAGAAAAAGGAAACTCCGGGGTGCAATACCGAAGCGATCGCTTTACGGAGTTACCCTATGCCCTACGAGGCTACCAGGCAGATATCGATGGAGGCAATCTCTACACAGGCCAAAACTACGAAGAGCGAAAGCGGACCACTTTGGCTTATCGAGGTCAGAAGACTCAAATAGCTGCGGCACCAGATTCCATTTCCTCGATAGGTGGATATGTGCGCAACAATGCCTGGAAAGGATTGGTCCTTGTGGAAGAGTTGGGCGATCGCACTGCCTTGGGAGACCTGATCAAAAAAGGGGAATGGAACACGATTCATATCGTAGCTAAGGGGAATCTGATGAAGCATTATGTCAACGGCACGCTGATGAGCGAGGTACTGGACGAGGATTCAAAAAATAGAAAATCGAGCGGTTTATTTGGTTTTCAAGTCCATGTTGGCCCTCCCATGAAGGTGATGTTTAAGAATATTCTCCTAAAAAAGGGATAGGGCGACTAGCCCAATCATGGGTTTTACGGTAAAAAAAAAATGAAGCATAAAGACTCCCAAAATTGGAAGCATACCCTCTCCAACTCCCAGCAACTGGGAGGTATTGAAACTTCCGTTTTGGACAATGGAGCAGGTCGCGGAGTTCGTATCGCTTGGATCAATACAGGTACCGGGCTTCGCTACAAGGTGGTGCTTGACCGTGGAATGGATATTTTGGATGCCTTTCACAATGAACATAGCCTGGCCTGGATTTCTCATGCTGGCTTGACCGCTCCGCAACCATTTTCGAACCAAGGTATCGATTGGCTGCGCACCTTTGGTGGAGGCTTATTGACTACTTGCGGATTATCCAATGCCGGTCCTCCCAATTCCGATGCGAATGGATCAAGAGGATTACATGGCAATTATTCAAACCTATCCGCCGAAATCATTTCCATCAAGCAGCCCGATATTTTCTCTGGAGACTTGGGGTTTGAGTTGGTTGGGAAAGTTACCGAAAGCAGCACTTTTGGTCCCAGTTTGGAACTCGTTCGACGGATCTCCGGAACAATCGGATCGGCAGAAATTAAGATCCAAGACCTAGTCACAAATCGAGGAAATGCAAAAGCTCCTCACATGCTTTTGTACCATATCAATTGTGGATGGCCTTTGATTGATGAAGGAACGCGGATTGTCTGGCAGGGTGAGTTGCAACCGAGACCTGGAGAGTCTGACATTCGTCAAAATTCCAGAAAAGATGGATTCAGACACTGTCCAGCTCCCATGGATAGCCATGCTGGCTTTGGGGAAGAGGTAGCCTTTATTGACCCGCAGGGAGATAAGGAGCAACACGTTATTTGCGGCTATGTCAACGATCAATTGGGATTGGGACTGAAGATTTCCTTTTCCAAAACCCAATTGCCTTGGCTTATCCATTGGCAGCATTGGGGAAAAAATGAATACGTAACAGCGCTTGAGCCGGCTACAAATCCACCGATTGGACAGGCTGCTGCGCGAGCGAATCAGAGTTTGGTGGAGCTAGAGCCAGGCGAAAGCCGAAGTTATGACCTCCACCTCAGCGTCTTGATAGGTGAGGCCGCTCGGGAATTTTCTTGACCCAGTTTGAAATGACCTGCCGCTTATTGAATGATTTAAAAGAAAAAAATAGACTACCAAAACCCAAAATACAGACCTATGAGTTTTGCCAAAAAAGCGCTCGAACAGGGCGAAGGAATTGTACGATTGACCCCTACTTGGGTGCCCCGGTCTTTTTGTGTGCCGGGACGAAGAATTAAACTGCATCCCGACGATTATTATGCCTTTGGAGGCATGCGTGGAGGGATCGATGAACGCTGGTTTGCCTCTACCACTGCTGCCCAAAACGGACCATTGACTTCAAAAAATGAAGGATTGAGTCACATTGCCCTGGAGGATGGCGGAAAAGTAACGCTTGGGCTGCTCAAGGATGCAGTGGAAGAACTGGGAGCTGACCTGATCGGCTCTCGCCTATGGAATGAGTTCAAGTCCTGGCCCATGTACTCCAAATTTTTTGACAACATGGGGCCTTTGCCGCACCACATTCACCCTTCGGATGAGTTTGGCAAATTGACTGGTCAAAATGGAAAGCCAGAGGCCTACTATTTTCCCCCACAAGTGAATAACCACGGAGGAGATTTTCCTTACACCTTCTTTGGCATTGCGCCGGGAACGAGCAAGGAGACGATTCTGGACTGCTTGAAAAATTTCAACAAAGGGGACAACAAGATCACCAATTACTCCCAAGCCTTTCGCTTACAGCCGGGCACGGGTTGGGATGTGCCTCCCGGGATGCTCCATGCGCCTGGAAGTATGTGTACCTACGAACCCCAAAAAGCCTCCGACATTTTTGCCATGTACCAATCCTTGGTGAACGAAGCCATTATTCCGGATGAATTGCTCTGGAATGCTTGTCCAAAAAACCGTTGGGGAGACTACGAACTCTTGTTGGAAATGATCGACTGGGATCTCAACGTTAATCCCAACCTGATGGAAAACCACTACATGGAGCCCAAGCCGGTAGCTGACCCTGCTCAGATGCAGGCTGCAGGCTACCAGGAAACCTGGATTTGCTACCGATCTTATGACTACAGTGCCAAGGAACTTACCGTACTACCTGGGCAGACTGTCGTGATTCGAGATGCAGCAGCCTATGGCATGATCATGATGCAAGGGCATGGAAAAATGGGTGCTTGGGATATTGAAACTCCTTCGCTGATCCGTTTTGGCCAATTGACCCAGGATGAATATTTCGTTTCCGAAGCCGCTGCGAAGGCAGGAGTAAAAATCACCAACAGTTCCAAATCAGATCCTATCGTGATGCTCAAGCACTTTGGGCCCAAGAATCCTGATTTGACGGTATTGTGATTAAATAATTAGAGGATTTTGTTTTTACACTACGTTACTAACCCAAAATAGCAATGAATACATTACCCAAACTGCACAATGCCACTTGGCCTGGATTGGTTGGAAAAGGTCCAGACTCAGAGCCAGTAATCGCCTTTGATCAGTTACTCGAAATGACCGCTGCAGCTGAAGTGGGCGGAGTCAAATTTGATGGAATTGATGTGGGCTTACTCGAACCACATATTTACCTAGATCAGGCGGAAGAAGCTAAAAAGCTAGCGGACAAAGTTTCCAAACATGGCCTTAAAGTAGGTTCCCTCGTAGCTCCAATCTGGGCAGGATCCGCCATGGGTACAGCCGATCAGCGCAAAACTTTTGTGGAGATGGTTCGCAAGTCTTGTGAATTTGGCCAGCAGCTGAAGGCGCTTGGCGTCAGGGATTATGGAATCGTCCGGATTGATTCCGCTGCAGGCGTATCCGACTGGGCCAAGGATCCACTCGGTAATTCCAAATTGATTGCCAAGACCTTTCAAGAAGCCGCTGATATCGCAGCTAGCTATGGAGAAAAGTTGGCAGCAGAAGGAGAAATCTGCTGGGGAGGCATGCACAGCTGGAAGCACATGGTCGAATTGTTAGAAATGACCGATCGAAAGAATGTGGGTTTTCAGGCCGACATGTCGCATACCTTCCTGTACACCCTAGGCTACAATGCCCCGGAGCATCGCATTCTGCCAGTAGACGCAGATTTGAAGGATAGAGAAGTGATCAAAGCTGCTATTAAAACAGTTTCAGATGCACTGCGTCCTTGGACCATCGACTTCCACGTGGCCCAGAATGACGGTTCGGTATTTGGTTCTGGATCACACGATAAAACTGGCCGTCACTGCCAGGCTACCGATCCGAATGGCCTGCTCGATATCGCCCATGATGCTGGTTATTGGATGCGAGATGCTGCTGGGAATTACAACCAAGCTTTGACCCACATTTGCTGGGATGGCTGCATGTTCCCCAATGCCGTCATGGAAAAGCAGCAAACCTGGAACGACATCCTGGCTGCGATGATTGCAGTTCGTACTGCACAGGGGCATTGAGTGTGAGGGCTTTGAATTTGTTCTTGGGGCTGCTTTAGCCCAATAAAATTCACTGTCACTTACCCAAAAATTGAATACTAGAGATCTTTCTTTTACATCATTCTTACTAGAAAAATGAGCAACAAAAAATTAATTCGTGTAGGCCTCATCGGCACAGGGCTGATGGGTAGAATTCACACCAATGGCTACAAGCGCTTGGCAGACTTTTTTCCAGAATACGAATACCGCCCTGTATTGCAAGCCTGCTGCTCCCGAAGAGAAGCCAATGCCAAAGCTTTTATGGAGCGCTGGGATTATGCTTCCTACGAAACAGACTGGCGCAAGCTACTCGCACGGGAGGATATTGACGCAGTGGATATCTGTACGCCAAACGACATGCACGCAGAAATTGCCATTGCTGCAGCGAAGGCTGGCAAAATGATCCTCTGTGAGAAGCCCCTTGCCCGAACTGTTGCCGAAGCCAAAGGCATGCTGGAGGCAGTGGAAAAAGCAGGTGTGAAAAACACAGTCTGGTACAATTACCGCCGAGTACCGGCAGTGACCCTAGCCAAAAACATTGTTGCTTCTGGGAAGCTGGGCAAAATTTTCCATTACCGAGCCAACTTCCTTCAAGATTGGACCATCAACCCGGACTTGCCACAAGGTGGAGATGGAACCTGGAGACTGGATGTAGAATCAGCGGGCTCCGGAGTAACGGGCGATTTGCTGGCGCACTGCATCGATACGGCCATGTGGATCAATGGAGGAATCAAGGATGTTTCCGCCATGACCGAGACCTTTGTAAAGGAACGTGTGCATTCGGACACGGGCAAAAAGCAGGCAGTAGGAATCGACGACGCCTGTATTTTTCATTGCCACTTTGACAATGGTTCCCTTGGCCTTTTTGAAGCCACGCGCTATGCGCGTGGGCACAAGGCCTTATACACCCTCGAGATCAATGGGGAGCATGCCTCCATCCGTTGGGATTTACATGATTTGACCCGTTTGGAATATTTTGACCACAGCGACGAAGGCAAGGTGCGCGGCTGGCGATCCATTCACGTAACAGATGGAGATCACCCTTACATGCACCGCTGGTGGATTCCGGGAACTTCCATTGGCTACGAGCACTCCTTTATCCACCAAGTGGCTGATTTCTTCCACAGTTTGGAAACTGGTGAATCTTGTCACCCTACCTTCCGCGATGCTTTTGAAACGCAGAAAGTGTGTGAGGCAGTACTCGACTCAGCACGCGATCGTGCTTGGAAAGACACCGGGGTGGAGTGGGTAGAGAAGGTGTGAATGGAATAGTATAATAAAGGGAAGTAGTAAGTACTCTAGATACAAGATGCAAGAAACAAGAGATTAGACTCAGTTCTGTTGATATAAAAATTCTGCCTAAGGAGCAGGATTCAATTCATCTTGCTTCTTGTGTCTCAGCTCTTGCTTCTCCCTAATGTCGAACGCTGAACGCCCAGTGCAGAATGTCGAATTGGGGAAACTAGTTTCTAGTGTCATTAGGCATCCTAGTCTCGTTTCTTGCTTCTCGGCTCTTGCTTCTAGAAACATCTTGATACTAGTTACTTGCTACTTTTTCTAATGTCGAACGCTGAACGCCCAGTGCAGAATGTCGAATTGGGGAAACTAGTTTCAGTGTCATTAGGCATCCTAGTCTTGTTTCTTGCCTGCCTGTCGGCAGATAGGTATCTCGTTTCTTGCCTCTCGAAGCGTCTTGATACTTGATACTTGCTACTATTATCTAAACCAAAACCACCCTTAAACTCTTTGCTCCCTGCGCTCCAATAACCAAAGACTGCTCAATGTCTGCGGTTTTGGAGGGGCCAGCAAGAAATAGTCCAAACCCGGATTGGGCTGCTGCTATTTTATCATACCCTTGATGCATGGTGTCTTCAAGTCGGTTGCGATCGAGAACAATCACCAAATGCTCTGTTGCAAAGGGGAGTGCACGAAGTCCAAGCTGGGTGTCCTCAAGCCAAATGGCACCGTTTTCTGCTACCCCAAATTGCCCGTCTAGGATCGCCACTTCCAAGGTCTCCAAGGCATGCGGATCCTCCGGCAAAGAAAGGGTTGCCAGCTCGGAGAACTGGGGGGAAAGGGAAATCACTTTTGAAAAGCCAGAAGTTGATAACCACTCTTCGAACTCGCTTTTGGATAGTACTTCGCCCTTATTGCAGGAGATGGACTGCGTAAATCGTTCCTCCAAGTTTCCTGGGTTGGAGAAATGAGGAATATCGGGCAGCGCTTTGGGTTCGAGGGTTAGGCTCCGAATCGCGCTTAAGATTTTTTCTCTGCTGCTCATGACCTGTTTTTTCGATACCACTGTTGAAAAGATTCCTTAGGAGGGTCTGGGAGGTTTCTATTTTTCCCCCAGATATTCAAAGGATGATAAATTAGGCTATTCGGAAGGGATTTTAGCGCATTCCGCATCAGGCTTCCAGAAATTTTGTAGGCTAGAGGACTCTTGAATATTCCGTTTGCCAACTTCATGGATAGCCCTTTGGCGAATTCGCCCTGCGTTTTGGTGACCTCCTGCCTCCATTCGTACAGTTGCTCGTGAATGTTGATTTTCACTGGGCATACATCCGTGCAACTTCCGCAAAGTGTGGAGGCAAAGGGAAGGCTGCTGTGCTTCTTCAAATCTAGCCCTGGAGATAATATGGACCCAATCGGTCCTGGAACAGTGCTGTTGTAACTGAATCCCCCACTTCTGCGGTAGATGGGACAGGTGTTCATGCAAGCCCCACAGCGGATGCATTTGAGGGAGTTTCTAAATTTCTCTCGTGCCAGTTGAGCCGTACGGCCGTTGTCTACGAGGATGATGTGAATTTCTTTTTCGGGCGATGGACTTCTGAAATGAGAGTTGTAGTTGGTGATGGGCTGCCCGGTGGCCGATCTAGCCAGCAAGCGAAGAAATACCCCCAGGTCTTTCCGTCTGGGGAGGATTTTTTCGATGCCCATACAAGCTATGTGTACTTTGGCCAGGTGAACACCCATGTCGGCGTTGCCCTCGTTGGTGCACACGACAAATTCCCCCGTCTCCGCAATTCCAAAGTTGACCCCAGTGATGGCTACCTTGGCGGCAAAGAATTTTTCCCGCAGGTGAACTCGTGCGGCCTGCGTGAGGTAGGCAGGATCTTCATTGCCTTTTTCGGTGTGGAGCTTCTCGTGAAAAAGTTCGGAAATCTCTCCTTTTTTCAAGTGAATAGCAGGCAAGACAATATGACTTGGGGGCTGGTTGAGAAACTGGACGATGCGCTCCCCTAGGTCTGTGTCTACCACTTCGACGCCGTGCTTTTCCAAGTAGGGATTGAGGTGGCACTCCTCCGTGAGGATGGACTTACTTTTGACTACGGCAGTGCAGTTTTGCTGTTGGAGGATTTCCAGTACCAGCCGGTTGTGTGCTTCACTGTCTGCTGCCCAATGGACAATGATTCCATTTTTTGTGGCATTGCGCTCAAATTCTTCCAAGTAGTCGGCAAGATTTGCAAGGACATTATCCTTGATGCCAGAGGCCAAGTCCCGTAATTGCTCCCATTCGGGGATGCCTTTGCTGACTTTGTCTCGCTTATCGCGAACAAACCAGAGCGTTTCATCATGCCATTTTGCTTTTTGGCTATCCTTCAAAAATTCAGTTGCATTCTCCGGATGTGTCATGACAGGGCCTGGTTTAGGATTTCCGCAAGGTGAAGAAACTTTAGCTCCTGCTTGGATCGGGAAGCAATGCCTTGCAAGTGCATGATGCAGGACATGTCGCCACCGGTGAGGATTTCGGTTTTGTGCTGTAGGTGATCTGCTAGTCTATCTTTTCCCATTTGTATGGAAAGCGCCTCTTCGGTGACGGCAAAAGTTCCTCCAAAGCCACAGCATTCGTCTGTTCTGCTGAGTTCCACCCATTCCAATCCGGCTAGATTTTCCAGGAGTTTGCGGGCCTTATTGTAAGGAGGTTGGTTGAGTTCCGATCCAGAGGAGAGGTGCAGCCCTCGCTGCCCATGGCAGGAGGAGTGAAACCCTACCCGGTGGGGAAATTTCCCTTCCAGCTTTTCTATTTTGAGTACGTCGGTGATGAATTCGATGAGTTCATAGATTTTATGCTCCAGGGCCTCCTGTTCTATTTCTAAGCCGGCAATCGCAGGAAAGTGCTCTTTTACGTGCAGGGTGCAGCTTCCAGAAGGACAAACCACATAGTCAAAGTCATTGAAGGTTTCTATAAAATGCCTTGCCGTGCCTACTGTATCCCGTGCATACCCAGCATTGGCTAGGGGCTGTCCACAGCAGGTTTGACCTGAGGGATAGGTCACCTGGCAACCTAATTTTTCCAACAACTCCAAAGTTGCAATGCCTACTTGCGGGTAGAACTGGTCTACGTAGCAGGGGATAAACAAGGCAACGGATGGGGACTTGGTTTTCATTGAGGTAAGTTAAGCGCTAGGGTTCATATTCACGAGCATTGCTGCCCCTAAAGCAGAGCCATTTGGAAAATCACTCGGGATAAGTTCGATTCCGGGAAGTTTTTTGCGCAGCAGTTCCAGAAAAATCGGGTTGGCATTGAATCCTCCATCTACAAAAAGCCGCTTTACGGGCGCCCCCTCCAAAACTAGGTTGATGGAGGCAGCCTGAATGCTGGTTAGCTCATGTAGAAAAGTGTAATAGGCTTCTGTAAATTCAGAGAAACTGCCCCAATCTCTAGAATCCCCATTTTCTATTCCAAAATTTTCTGGCTGGATGTAGTGGAATCGGATTCTTTTTGTAGGCTGGCTGCTGACTTTTTGGTACCAGGATTCTTCGAATTGAAGTTTCTTGTAGGTGCCTAAGGGTAGGTTCCAATGGGCATACATTTCTTCCACTTGGTACTTGTGCTCCTCACCGATAAAGAGGCGTGAGATCTTGATGGGTTGTCCTGAAATGCTCAGAAACTGCAGGCAATCTTTTGTCAGCTCTGATTCTGTAAGCGGGGTCTTGTTGAACGGATTGATGCTGATCGCCCAGGTACCCGTAGACAGCAGGGCGAAGGGTTGTGTTTCCTGTTTCAGGTAGGGTAGAAGGGCTGCCGAAGAGTCATGTACGCCGATTCCACAGGGAATTCCACCTAGCTCAGGCTTGGTTTTCAAAAGTGTATCTCCGGGTAGTATGGCTGCCTGTAGCCGGTCTATTCCTTCTCGTTTCACCCAATCGTGGTAGTCCATCTTTCCAAAATCCCACAAAGCAGTGTGGCAACCGATGCTGCTGTAGTCAGAGACAAATTGACCAGTAAAAATCA
Source organism: Cyclobacteriaceae bacterium (assembly GCA_947458585.1). Classification (GTDB taxonomy): domain Bacteria; phylum Bacteroidota; class Bacteroidia; order Cytophagales; family Cyclobacteriaceae; genus Algoriphagus. Next base: position 62,827 of record CANGYY010000006.1, read on the forward strand.
AACTTAGGTATTGTGGAAGATGGAGGCTTTGTTGGATCTTTCGGAATACTTCTGGCTTGGCATACTTGAGAAAATAGAGTTGCAGGCCTGAATTCAGCATGGCTAGCGAAGGGGAAGAAGTCTCCTTGCAGAAGTTCAATTTTCCCCCATTTTCGGAATAAAATCGCTCCAATAGTTCCTCCGGAAAAGGCTTCAGGTAATCGTACAATGGAGCTACTGGCTCTCCTTTGAGGTCAGTATGAACAAAGGATGCCCCATGTCCAGAAAAATTAAGCCGTGTAATTTCAAACTCAGTCGAATTTAACGCGGCATGAAATGTCTCCAACATCCACTCCCGAAGTGGCAGTACTGGTTCGCTCGGAAAGCCATCCTCGTCAGGAATGGGTTCCAGACGGGTATAGGTATGAAAGACCTCTCTAAGATTTTGGTCAAAGAGAAAGAATTTCTTGTTGGTTTTCCCGATGTCGAATACGGCTGTTACTGGGACTTTTGGCATTGGAATTACAGGAACTATTCGGGTTTATCTTGGGAAAGCTGCAGCAAGACCGCCATCCACATTGAGCATATTTCCTGTGGATTTGTTGAGCAGTCCACCTACAAAGGCAAAGGCTGCATCTGCGATGTCACTGACCTTGACGCTTTCCTTGAGTAGGGTACGGTTGGCGTAGTATTGCGGGAGATCGGCCACTTCGATGCCGTAGGCTTTGGCGCGATTTTCTGCCCAGCCTCCTTCCCAGATGTTCGAATTTTCGATGACCGCATCTGGGTTGACCACATTTACTCGGATTTTATCATCCGCAAGTTCGGCAGCCATCAGTCTAGACATGTGCAATTGTGCTGCCTTGGCTGTGCCGTAAGCCACATTTTTTGGACCTGCTACCAGGGCGTTTTTACTTACAATATTCACAATGTCTCCCCCTAGTCCTTGCTGCTTCATCAGGCCAACTCCCAGTTTGGAAATGCGGAATTGCCCCATCACCAAGAGGTCGTTGAGTTTATCCCAATCCTGATCGTTATGGTCTTCAAAGGACTTGGAAATGGAAATCCCGGCGTTGTTGACCACAATATCCAAGCCTCCAAATTGAAGTGCTATGGCCTGGGAAGCGCTGGCGATGCTGTCGGAATTGGTCACATCGAGCTGGAGGCCGAAGACATTGTCTTTGCCGTATTTTTTCTCAAATGCTGCTGAAGTTTGGTCTAGCCGTTCTTGGTTGATATCAGAAATAATTACGCAGGCTCCTTCCTGCAGGAATTTTTCTGCGATGCCTTTTCCGATGCCACCCGCACTTCCAGTGATGAGTGCAATCTTTCTAGAAAGTGGTTTTTCCTTGGGCATGCGCTGCAGCTTTGCCTCCTCGAGCAACCAGTATTCGATGTCGAAGGCTTCTTGCAGCGGCAAGGATACGTAGCTGGATACGGCTTCCGCACCACGCATCACTTGGATGGCATTGATGTAAAATTCAGAAGCTACTCGGCTGGTTTGCTTGTCTTTGGCAAAGCTAAACATCCCGACTCCTGGCCAAATGATCACCACAGGATTTGGATCCCGCATGGCGGGGCTGTTTGCATGTTTGTGTTGCTCGTAATAGGCTGCATAGCGTTCTCGGTAGGACTGAAAAGCAGCTTCCAATTGGGGACGTAGTTCACTCAGCTCTGAAAGGTCCGTGTCTGCAGGAAGGTCAAGAACCAAAGGTGAAATTTTGGTGCGGAGAAAGTGATCCGGGCAGCTGGTTCCCATGGGGGCTAGTCTTTGCAGATCCTGACTGTTGCTGAATTCCAAGACTACCTCTTTATCCGTGAAGGTGCCCACCATTCGGGATGCTGAAGATGCTAATCCGCGCAAAAGCGGAGCGAGTTGAGCCGCTTGGCTTTTCCGTTGATCTGGGGGCAGTGATTTGATTTTTTCTCCTCCAAAAACCGGCCGCTTTTTGCCATAATTTTCAGCAAGAAATGCAGAGGCAGTTTCAATGACTTCCAAACTATTGAGGTAGCAGTCATAGGAAGTCTCTCCCCAGGTAAAAAGGCCGTGACCTCCGAGCATGATGCCTCGAATGCCTGGATTTTTGTCCAAGGCCTCTCTGAGTTTGAGTCCCAAGTCAAATCCAGGTCGCTGCCAAGGTACCCAAGCGATCGCGCCTTTCCAGAGGGTTTTGGTGATTTCCTCGCCATCCTTGGAGGCGGCTATGGCAATGGCTGCGTCTGGGTGAAGGTGGTCGATGTGTTTGAAGGGCAAAAAGCCATGGAGGGGCGTGTCAATGGAAGGCGCTTTGGAGTCCAAGTCGTAGAGGCAGTGCCCAAATAAACCCACCATTTCGTCTTCATGCTCCAAGCCTCGGTAGATACCTTTTAAGGCATTCAATTTATCTACATACAATCCTGCAAGACCAGAGCGGGTCATCGTACCGATATCTCCGCCAGAGCCTTTGATCCACATCACTTCCACCCAGGTTTTGGTCAAGGGATCTAGTTCTTTTGTTTTGCAGGAGGTGTTACCCCCTCCATAATTTGTGATTCTGAGATCTGCTCCGAGGAGGTTGGAGCGGTAGAGGAAAAGGTCAACTTCATTGCCTTCAAGCTGCGAAGCTTTCTCCTCATTCCAGAGGTAGTTCACGTAATTTAACTGGGTGTTTGGGGTATTCATACGGGATGGAAATCAGGTATTGGTAAATTTATTTTGGGTTACTAAAAATTAAATTCAAAACTGGTCCTGCGATCCTAGGTACGGATTCGTGGCCTTTCTCAGTAGTTGTGTTTTTTGAGTACAGCACCGAGTGATTCAAATTACATTAAAAAACTAAAATCCGGAAGATTTTTTGATTGAAGGTTAAAAAGGGGATATAGTTCGAGAACAGGAACAAGCTAGCTGAGCATAAAAAAAACGCCTACTTCGATATGAATAGGTGGGCGAAGATTTGGCTAGGGCAGGTTGCCATTTGTATCGACAGTAAACTTCCATTTTTCTAGGTAACAGTCATTCGAAACATTGGCTGTCGTACATTTCTGCTGGAGGCCTTCGATGGTTAGTGTTCCATCGCTTAGGCTAATCTTTTCTCCATATTCGTTAAAAAAGCCACCGTAGGTTTTTTGCCAGACAACTTCTCCTTTTTCATCTGTTCTGATAAGCAGAATATCATAGTTACCTGCTCCAAAAGAACTTGTAGAGCCAAGAAGGAAGTAGCCACCATCTGATGTGGGAAGTACCGCACTCGCCTTATCATAACTTGTGCCTCCATAGGTTTTTTGAAGTTGAATTTCCCCTTCCTTAGTTAAAACAGTAAGTTGAAAATCACAGGAAGTTTTGCCTTCACAATTAATGGTTTGGAGGGTTACCTTTTCTGGAACTCCTTCCCGGACTTTTACTGAGTTAGGAGTAACTAACCAAAAGGTAGCGAGAGAAATCAGGGTAAGAGCGGCGAACATAAGGAGAATTTTAAAGTGATTTTTTTTAGAAAAGATGAGGGCGCCAAGCGCAATTAATTTTGATTTCTTGGGAGGGGTTGGTGCCAATTGCTGTGGATTTAGCGCTACTTCTTCTCGGCCCAAAGCTAGTAGGTCAACCAATTTGCCCAAGGTGTAGGCACTTGGTGCCACCTCTCCTTTTTCAATTCGTTGGATGGTGCGAAGTGTTACACCGCAACGTGTTGCGAGATCGGATTGTGTCCAATTGAGGTTTTTTCTAGCAATTTTTACTTGTTCAGCCAGGGTCATCCCTCAAAAATGGCTGGAATAATCCTCGAAAAAAAGAGAGTGACTATGACATCTATGCGACATTTGCCTAGAGGATATTTACGCGATCCAGTCAAGCAAAAAAAAACTCCTACCTAGATTCAGCCAGGTAGGAGTTTTAGGAATTTAAAGTGTTTCTCGGAAGAGCTTAAAACTGGTTTTTAAACTGCTCCATTTTTTGATCTACCTGAGTGTCTACCATAAAGGAGACTGCAGCAGTTTCCCAAGCAAGGGTTACCTGAGCTACCTTATTGTTGCCAGCAGAAATGTGGTACTGAAGACGCTCAGTAGCACCTACTGTTGCAGGAGCTGCTTTTACAGCCACTGCATCGTCAGCAGCAAGTGCTGCCTCATCGATCTTGCCATCTTTCATGTAGCTGTAGATGCTCTCTGCTTTTTTATTGAGGTGGATAGTCCACTCACCCGTAGCTGCAGGAGTCACGAAGATAGAGTACTTACCAGCTGCCAAATTCTTACCACCTACGTTCACCGCAGTGCTAAATTCGATGATGGTCTGGCCATTGGCACCTGCTCTCCAGCTTTCGCCGTACTTGATGATTCCACCAAATACTTTTCTGCCTTTCACTGCAGGAGAAGAGTAGTCGATGCTGATTTTGGTGAAGCCAACCACCTGGCTTACATGAGCTGCAGGGCTAGCTGCAGGCTGCTGGATTTGCGCCTTAGCAGCAATAGAACCGATTAGCAAGAATGCCAAGGTCAAGAAAATAAAGTTTTTGTTTTTCATGGGGATAGGTTGTGAATTGAATTGTGAAGCTAACAAAAATAAATAGGCCCTTGTTTGCCTCCAAAATAATTTCTCCAGAACCTGATTTTTATCAGCTTTATAATCACTGCTTTCCTATACCTTGTTTCCGGCTTGAATGGGCTTCTTCACTTCTTTTTCAACGGAATTTTTTAGAGCGTTTCGTGCAAGCTTTTGATTTTGTTTTTTATCAAGCGTCCAAGATTCTATGCAAGAATTTGTTATTCCTTTTGGTCAACTAGGTATTGGGGATGTAGGAAAGGTAGGAGGAAAGAATGCTTCCTTGGGTGAAATGGCTGTACAGCTCAGTTCCCTGGGCATACGCATTCCCGATGGTTTTGCGACCACTGCTGCTGCCTTCCGCCTTTTTCTTCGGGAAAACGGTTTGGAAGAGGTCATCCAAACCGAGCTAGCTAAGTTGGACAGGCAGCATTTTACCAATCTCCAATCGGTATCCACTCAAATCAAGACGCGTATCCTCAGCGCTTCCTTGCCTAAAGAGTTGGCAGATCAGGTAATTACTGCCTACCGAGAATTGGCCAAAGGAGCTGTGGAGGAAGTTGGCTTGGCGGTTCGGAGTAGTGCTACTGCTGAGGATTTGCCTGGAGCAAGTTTTGCAGGGCAGCATGATTCCTTTCTACATGTGGTAGGTGAGGAGGCCTTATTAAAAAAGGTTATTGCTTGTTTTGCTTCCTTGTACAATGCTCGTGCGATTAAGTATAGATACGACAAGGGATTTTCAGGTTTCTCCATCGCCCTTTCTGTGGGGGTTCAAAGGATGGTTCGGGCAGATTTAGGGAGCAGTGGGGTTTTGTTTACGCTTGATCCCGAATCTGGATTTGATCAGGTAGTTGTAGTGACAGGCTGCTGGGGTCTGGGGGAAAATATCGTGCAAGGCACCGTAATCCCCGATGAATTTGTGGTCTTTAAGCCCACTTTACTACAGGATAAACGGGCTATTTTATCCAAAAGAATGGGTTCCAAGTCCAAGACCTTGGTCTATGCGGAAGATGGAGGCGTAGTGAATCGAGATACCTCAGTTCAATTACAGGAGCAGTGGGTGTTGCAAGAAGCCGAAGTAGAGATCCTGGCGCGCTGGGCTCTTTTGATCGAGAAGCATTACCAGATGCCCATGGATATCGAATGGGCCAAGGATGGGATCACTGGAAACTTGTATATAGTTCAAGCCCGGCCGGAGACCATCCATGCCGGAAAAGATCCCTTGATTCAGACTGAGTTTACCCTACTCGAAAAAGGGAAGGTATTGGTGACTGGAGTGGCAATAGGAAGCGGAATTAGCAGTGGAAAAATCAGAATTCTCCATTCTCCAGCAGAAGGTCATCTTTTGGAGGAGGGGGAAATTTTACTCACCGAGATCACCAACCCGGATTGGGATCCAGTCCTGAAAAGAGCTGCTGCCATCATCACGACCAAAGGAGGGAGAACAAGCCATGCCGCCATTGTGGCTCGTGAGCTTGGAACCCTTGCCTTGGTGGGGGCAGAAGGGGCTTTTATGGCGTTGCAAACTGGGGATTTGGTTACCCTGTCCAATGCATCGGGCAAGCTTGGTATTATTTACGAAGGACAACTGAAATGGAAGGTGACCCTTCACGATTTCCGAGGATTGCAGCTACCCCATAGCCAAGCCCAACTTATTTTAGCAGACCCGGAAAAGGCTTTTTCGTCCGCTTTATTTCCCAATCAAGGGGTGGGACTGATGCGCATGGAGTTTGTGATTGCCAACAGCATTCGCATCCATCCCATGGCCTTGGTGCATTGGGAGAATTTAAAAAATGAAAAGGAGAAGGGAGAAATAGCCAAGATTTGTCGGGGATACGCCGACAAAAAGGAATATTTTGTGGATACGCTAGCCCAAGCAGTTGGGACGATCGCTGCAGCTTTTTATCCCAAAGAGGTATTGCTAAGGATGAGTGATTTTAAGTCCAATGAATATGCCCATTTGCTCGGGGGCAGTCAATTTGAAGTGGGGGAAGAGAACCCCATGTTGGGTTTTCGAGGTGCTTTTCGCTACACACACGAGCGGTACAAAGCGGCATTTCTTCTCGAATGTGAAGCAGTAAAGCGGGTAAGGGAGGATATGGGTTTAACTAACCTGAATGTGATGATTCCCTTTTGCCGAAGCCCAGAGGAGGGAAAAAAAGTTCGAAATCTAATGAGTTCGGTTGGTTTAAAACAGAAAAAAAATGGATTGAAGCTGTATGTGATGGCCGAAATTCCTGCCAATGTAATTCAGGCAGCGGAATTTGCGGAAATTTTTGATGGCTTTTCAATTGGTTCCAATGACCTTACCCAATTGACTTTGGGAGTGGATCGTGATTCTGAAATCATAGGGGAAATTTTTGATGAAACCAATCCCTCCGTGCTTTGGATGATTGCGGAACTCATCCGAGTGGCCAAATCAAAAGGTAAAAAGGTGGGACTGTGTGGCCAAGCGCCAAGCGACCTTCCCGAATTCGCCCAATATTTAATAGCCCAAGGAATCGATAGCATCTCCTTTCAGGCAGATGCCTTGCTGAGCGGGATACAAACTATGCTCTCAGCAGAAAAAAAACTGAACAAAACTCAATCAAAATCATGAAAAAACTTGAAAACACCTGTGCTCTTGTTACAGGAGCTGCTTCTGGAATAGGAAAAGCCATTGCCCTGCTCTTTGCCCAGGAAGGCGCCAAGGTGGTGGTGGCTGACCGGGATGCCGTTGCTGCTGAGGCGGTGGCCCATCAGATTCGCCAGCACGGAGGGCATGCTTTGGGCTTGGCTTGCGACGTATCCGATCAGCAGCAAGTGGAGCGCCTCCTGGAAGCTACGCTGCAGGAGTACGGGAGCCTAGATGTGCTGGTCAACAATGCGGGCATCATGGACAACTTCATGCCCTTGGATAAGGTGACGGACTCCCTTTGGGAAAAAATCATGGCGGTGAATGTCAACGGCCCTTTTTACACCTGCAGGCTGGCCATTGTGCAGATGCTGAAGCAAGGAAAAGGCAGCATCATTAACATTGCCTCCGTGGGAGGCGTTGCGGGCGCACGAGCTGGGTTGGCCTATACCACCTCCAAACATGCCTTGGTGGGGATGAGTAAAAACATCGGCTTCATGTATGCTCAAAAGGGCATTCGTTGCAATGCAATTGCTCCGGGAGGAGTAACTACCCACATCATGGACGATGCCGAGCCCGACCCAGAGGGTGCGTCACTTTGCAGCAGCGGCGCAGGATCCATGCCTAGAATGGGCGAAGCGAATGAAATCGCCAAAGTAGCCCTATTCCTTGCCTGCGAGGATGCTTCCTTTGTCAATGGAGAAACGCTCGTTGCCGACGGAGGATGGTTGGCGTACTAGGCAATCACTGATTTAAGTGAATCATTCATCCGAATCGAAAATGGAGGAGTTAAACCAGAAAATAAGAAATAAGTAAAATTCCCTTTCTATCTTAGAAGGGACAAGCATTCCTTAATTCTGGTAACTTCAACTTATCCTATGTCTTATTTTTCCCTCCGCGCACTCACCAAATCCTACGATTCACACGCTGCCTTACAGGAATTTAGTCTGGAGCTAGCCAAGGGAGAGTTTGTCTCCATCATTGGGGAAAGTGGCTCGGGCAAAAGTACGCTTCTGCGCATCGCTGCGGGACTATTGACTCAGAGCTCTGGTGAGGTGTTGTTGAATGGGAAAAAAATTGAAAATCCCGCGGAAAAATTGGTGCCTGGTTACGATGAGATCAAACTGATCCACCAAGATTACCAACTCTTTCCCAATACCACGGTCGAAGAAAATATTACTAGACCCTTGTTGAATTACGAAGAAAACTATCGTAAACAACGCATCGCACACTTGCTGGATCGGCTTGGCTTGACTCCCTACAAGGATCGCCTTCCCCGGCAGCTAAGTGGGGGGCAGCAGCAGAAGGTGGCCATCGCGCAAGCCTTGGCTGTAGAGCCGGAGGTGTTGCTTTTGGACGAGCCTTTTAGCCATCTGGATGCCATTCAAAAGCGAAAGTTGATCTACGAATTGAAGGAGTTGCTTCGGGAGATGGAAACTACCGTGATCTTTGTAACCCATGACCTAGACGATGCGCTTTGGCTCACGGATTCCTTGGTGGTCCTTCAAAAAGGGAAAGTAACTCAAAAAGGAAACTCCAAAGCACTGTGTGAGCAACCCAAATCGAAGTATGTGGCACGACTTTTTTCGTCCATCAACGCCCTTCCAGACCGAGAGCAAGCCTACATCCGACCAGCCGACATTCGCATTCGCACCCGAGGTGGTTTCGTAGGGCATGTGGTCGAACAACGATTTTTAGTGCATTACAACAGTCTCCTGATTCGCTTAAAAGAAGGAGGGCAGCTGTGGGAGGTGGATGACCCAGCCAGAAAATACCAAATCGGTGACCGAGTTTACCTGCATATTCAAGAAGAAAAAGTATTGGTGCTGAAGTCTTAACGCACAAAAAAATCCCGCCATCAGATTCGAATGGCGGGATTTTTTTTGCTTTTGGGTTATGGCTTAGGCTTCAGGATCCGTGGCACCTTCCACATGCCCTTGCTCGATTTCCTTTTTGGTGGCTTTGCGGACCTCGATGACCTTGCCCTCAAAGTGCAAGTCGAAGCCTACCAAGGGGTGATTGAAATCCAGTAGCACTTCCTCTCCTAAATTTTTTAAAACCTTCGCCTGCATGGGATAGCCATTTTCGTCGACTAGCGGAAGAAAGTTGCCCTCCTCCAGCATTTCGGGGCTAAACCCGCGCTCTTTGGAAAACTGATCCACAGGAAGAGTAATCAACAGTTCCTCGTCCGCTTCCCCATAGGCTTCTGCGGTAGTCAAGGTGAAGGAAAACTCCTCTTTCAATTTTTTTCCTTGGAGCAGTTCCTCAAATTTTTCAGGAAGGCCACTCTGACCAAATAGGAAAAAAAAAGGGTCATCCTCTTCTCGAACTTCCACACTAAAAGGTGCGGACTCGATTTCATCTTCTTCCTTGCTTACCTTGAGTTCGTAGGTGAGCCCTACCACCGTGCCGGCTTTGATATCCATGGGTATGTTGATTAACTGCTGATTCCGTATTTCAAACGGATAAGAATTCGTTCCTTAAGTACCTGCCACTTGTTTTTCGCGGTGGATTGCTGCACCGGTTTGTTGGCACGGAACACAAAATATTGGTAATCCTTTTCATGAAAAAAGAGGGCGTAAGTCTCCATTTTTTCCAAATAAAAACCAGAGGCTCCCAAGGTCTGTACCAGGGCTCCCGTGTCCAGCGGCTGGTCAATTACCTGAAGTTTTTCGGGTTGATTGGCGATCATCCATTCCAAGTAACGCGGTGCTGGAATGTGAATCAGCACCACTGAGTCTGCGTGTGCATGTCGCTGAATGTTTTCAAACAAGCGTGCATGTTGGGCTACTGGAATGTGTTCCAATACGTCGGGAAACACAAAAAAATCGAATTTTTCTCCGGGGAGGTTGAAGTCAGACATGTCTGAGACATCAAACTTCAGGTTACCTTGTTTTTTCCAAAGCACTCGAGCCTTTTCAATACTTTCTGGAGAAATGTCTACTGCAAGTACCTTTCCTTGGGGGACTTGGGTTGCTAATAGGTGGGAAACGGTACCGATGCCACAGCCTACCTCTAAAATCCGGTGATTGGATTTCAGTCCTGCCTGTTTCGCCTTATCCAGGATACTCAAATGCCTGGAGTTGATGCCTGTTTTTTCCTGCTTCTCGGCAAACTGGTCGTAGAAGCGAACGACTTTATCTTGTTCTTCAGCGGCTTGCATCTGATTTTTTGTAAGTGGTAACTAGTCCAGCGATCAACAAAATCACCAATGCATACTGGAATAGGATCATGGGTGTCTTGGTAGCGGTGTAACTCGCAGGGGCAAAGGTAAAGACAATTTCGTGAGTTCCTGCAGGAAGGGAAAGGCCACGAAGCAAGTAGTTGGTGCGAAGGATGGGAACTTCCTTGCCATCCACCTTTGCAGTCCAGCCTGCTGGGTAATAGATCTCCGAAAACACGCCTAATCCTGCCTTGGTCATTTCTGCGCGGTAACTCATTTCATTTGGAGCATGCTTGGTCAGTGTGATGGTACCTACTCCTGCAGCCTGCTCGCCAAACTCCTTGGTATTGATGGTTGCTTGCGCTTTGGTATCGATCGTGCCCAACTTGTCCATTTCCTCTTTATTACTGCCCACTGGGACGAGTTGGCCAGGCACCCAAGCGGGGCCATTTGCTTCTGGGTTTTCAAATACGGCATTGGGCTCCGCTCCTGCGATCAGGTACTTCGTATTGAGCATGTTGATCGTACCAATGCCCGCCCAATCAAAGTTGCCCTCTTGGGCTTTTTTGATGAAATCTTGCAGTTCAAACTCCAATCGGTAATCCACCAAATCCTGGTAGCGTCGAAGTTTGGCGCCATGGTATCCGCCGAGGCTATTGAATCGGTAGCTGGTGCGTGCCCCTTGGGTGAGTCCTTCCGTGAGTGGGAGCACTCGGAAGTAGCCTTTGTCTGCGGAGATGGATTTTTCCGCAGGGGTTTCCGCAAAAAACTCCCGAGCAGGATTGCCTTTGAAGGAATCGCTATTGAGGTAGCGACGGTTGATGGTCCACACATCTAGCGTGATTAAGACAATTAAACCAATGCCCAAGATACTTTCAGAGATTTTACCCTTTAGGTAAAAGTAAATTACCCCAAGTGCAAGTGCTACAAAGGCGAAGCTTTTCCAAGCGGAAGAAGCGAGTAGGTCCTTGCGATCGGATTGCAGGGCGCTTACCAACCAATCTGGGTAATTCACGTCACCCGCTCCTTCAAAACGGAAAAATGCACTTCCCATGACAGCAAGAAGCAGGGTAATACCTGCCACTATTCCTCCCGAAATCAATAGGGGCTTCAAGGCTTTGGTTTGGGTCAATTTCTCCAAGGCGATCATGCCTAGGACAGGAATGGCGAAAAGCGTCATACCCAAAGCCATGGATACGGCTCTAAACTTGTTATAGCCAGGTAAAATATCAAATAAAGTGTAGTTGAACCAGGCCAGGTTTTTGCCCCAGCTGAGCATCAAGGAAAGTACGATGATGGATCCAAAAGTGATCAGGCTTGCACGTGGTGCTACCCAGATGCCTAAAATGGCAAGAAATACAAGAATCACACTTCCGTAAATGGGCCCTCCCGTGAAGGGTTGATCTCCCCAGTAGGTAGGTGCCCCTTTCACAAAATCATTGATTTGGGCGGGCTCCAATCCTTGGGAGCGTAGCGCTTTTTCGGAAGCAGAGTCTTTGGGGAGTGGGGTGGTGCTTCCACCCCCATAAAAATCAGGAACTAGGAGGGTCATGGTCTCCACTATACCATTAGACCAGCCAAAGGCATAATCTTTGTCAAGCCCTGCTCCGGCGGTTTCGATGGTCGCTTTGCCTCTCGTGGAGTAAGGGCTGTAATCCAAGGCAGTGGCGATTCTACTCAAATTTCCTCCTACAGCCAGGATAGCTCCCAAACACAAGAGGGCAATGGTTTTGGATAAGCTCCCTAGACCTTCTTTTTTCCAATCATACGCAAGTCGAGTAATGACATAGACCACCGCAATGATTAGGGTGTAATAGGTGATTTGAAGGTGGTTGAATTTGAGTTGCAGCAAGAGTCCAAGTCCAAGTAGCGCTGCGCCGAGTAGCCGCTTGCGATCGAAGGCCAGATGGATACCTGCCAAGATTAATGGAATTAAGCAAACGGCCCATATTTTGGCATTGTGACCGGCCTCTAGGGAAAGCAGGTTGTAGGTATTGAAGGAAAAAGCGATAGCGCCTGCCACAGAGAAAATCGGGCGTACCCCAAAGCTGAGCAGTAAAATATACATGGCCAGCATTCCGAAAAATAGGCCATTTATGGGGTGTGGGAGGCCTAAGGTAAGGATGGAGATGGCTAGGTTGGTGATATCTCCTGCAAATTCCAAGCTGATGAAGTAGGTGGGCATCCCGCCAAACATGCGGTTGGTCCAGAGGGCTTGTTCCCCCGTAGCTGCTCGGTAGTCAAGCACTTCTTTGGCCGAGCCTTCCCATTGTAGGATGTCTCCTTGAAAGATGATTTGCCCATCAAATACGAGCGGAGAAAAGTAACCCACCACCAGCAGGTAGAAAAATACGATGCCGAGGAGGTGAGGAAGGATGTCTTTTTGAAATTGAATCTTCATGCAGGAGTTCAGCGATTTGAACCGCAAATTAAGGAATTCGAGGGAAAGGCCGTTAGGGGGCTCGTTACCTTTTTCGTGCCACGTTCCAAAGCCGGCACAAAGCGCCTTTTAAGTTCACTTAAAACCCGAGGAGAATTGTCGAGCAAAGCTTCAAATTCATTACTTTTGCATGAAATAGCCGTAAAGCAGCATGTTTGATAATTTAAGTTTGAAGCTTGACCGGGCGTTCAAGACACTGAAAGGCACCGGAAAAATCACCGAAATCAACGTCGCATCTACTGTAAAGGAGATTCGAAGAGCCTTGATCGATGCCGACGTCAACTATAAAGTGGCCAAGGAAGTCACCGACAAAATCAAGGACGAGGCCATGGGTCGAGACGTATTGATCTCGGTTTCCCCAGGACAACTATTGGTAAAAATCACCCAGGAGGAGCTGACCAAATTGATGGGCAGCACCAAGGTGGACATCAAACTCAGTGGAGATCCTTCCGTGGTCCTGATTGCAGGTCTTCAAGGTTCGGGTAAGACCACCTTCACGGGCAAACTAGGAAGTTTATTGAAGCGCCAAGGGCGCCAGGTGTTGCTTGTTGCTTGCGATATTTATCGACCTGCAGCGATTGACCAACTCAAGGTTTTGGGAGAGCAGATCGGAGTAGAGGTGTATGCTGAGCCAGAAAATAAAAATGCGCTTCAAATCGCAAACAATGCCATTGCCCATGCCAAGAAGACCGGCAAAAAGACCGTCGTAGTCGATACTGCAGGTCGTTTGGCGGTGGATGAGGCAATGATGCAGGAGATTGAGCAACTCAAAAAAGCGCTCAACCCTTCCGAAACACTTTTTGTGGTCGATTCCATGACGGGTCAGGATGCAGTCAATACGGCTAAGACCTTTGACGAGCGCCTTGATTTTGATGGGGTGGTGTTGACCAAATTGGATGGAGATACCCGAGGGGGTGCAGCCATTTCCATTCGCCACGTAGTCAATAAGCCGATCAAGTTTATTTCTACGGGGGAAAAGATGGAAAACCTAGACGTATTCCATCCGGACCGTATGGCCCAGCGAATTTTGGGCATGGGAGACGTAATTTCCTTGGTAGAGCGTGCGCAGCAGTCCTTTGACGAGGACGAGGCGAAGCGTTTGAATGCGAAAATGCGTCAGAACACCTTCAACTTTGACGATTTCCTTTCTCAGCTAGAGCAGGTGAAGAAGATGGGGAATATCAAGGACTTGATGGGAATGATCCCTGGGATGGGAAAAGCCATGAAGGGATTGGATATCGATGACGATTCTTTCAAGCCTGTGGAGGCAATCATTCGAAGCATGACTCCAAAAGAGCGTCAAAACCCAGACATCATCGATGGCAGACGAAGAAAACGAATTGCGGATGGCTCGGGAAGAAATATCACCGAAGTCAATAATTTGATGAAGCAGTTTGAGGACATGCGCAAGATGATGAAGCAAATGAATAAAATGGGTGGAGCAAAAGCGGCGATGAGTCGCATGATGCCTCCAGGGATGGGGAAGAGGTAACAAGTATCCTGCCTGCGGCAGGCAGGCAAGACGCTAAAAATTGTACGAAGTACTAAGTACAATGTACCAAGATCCTTGAATACCAGAACTCCAATCCCTATACGAATCCCTACTTTGTACTTGGCCTGCCTACCGCAGGCAGGTACATTGTACCTCCCTTCGACATTCTTCAATCGGCGTTGGACATTCGACATTAGTTTCAATTCCGTATTTCGTATCCCTACTTTGTACTTTGTACTTGGTACATTGTACCTTCCTTTTCGACATTCGAAAAAGTTGACGATTTAAATTCCTACCCGTTCCTGTGAAACGCATTGCCTTAGACCTGCATTACTTTCCTTGCCTGGAGTACTTTACTGTACTTCGCGGGGTGGAGGAAGTTTTTCTTTTTCCAGGAGATCGCTACACGCGTCAATCTTACTTCAATCGAACGGAGATTTTACTGGCCAACAAGGCTCATACCTTGAGCGTGCCCATCCAAGGAAGGCGACCTCGAATTCCTCTGGCAGACGTTCGGATTGATTCGGAGCAGAAATGGGCCCTGAATCACCTCCGCGGAATCCAAAGTGGGTACGGGAAGGCTCCTTTCTTTGAATATTTCTTTCCTTATTTTGAAGAGGTGCTCAGTCGCGAGGAAACGCACCTTTGGGCCTTGAATCTGAATTTGCTGACAATCTGTCTGAAGTTACTTCGCTGGCCTGTCAAACTAACCCTAGTGGGTCAAGAAGGGCTTCCAGCGGATGTAATGGACTTAAGGGGGCAAATTGTGCCCACTGTCAGCTATTTGGACCGTCCGTTTTACCAGGAGGTGCCTTATGGACAAATTTTTGGCCTAAACTTTGTCCCTAACCTTTCCATACTCGATTTATTGTTTTGCATGGGGACCGAGTCGGACAGCTGGCTTGTGAAATCTCAAAAAAAACACGAACAATAACCGAAGCGATTGTGTTTTTAAAACAAATTCGGTATCATAGTACATCATTCATCATACAATCAGAAAAGGGTTAAATGGAAGCAAAATTTTCGAACAGA
>CANGYY010000007.1 GCA_947458585.1 Cyclobacteriaceae bacterium
CAAATTTCTGGTCAAAGAGCAGCCAAGGCAAAACCAGAGTAGATTGAGAAAAAGTATATATTTGAAAGATTTCAAGTTCGAATTGGAGGAGGAATGCTAAGCAAAAATACGGTTAAGTTTATAAAATCCTTACATCAAAAAAAATACCGTGCTGAGTCGGGTAAATTCTTTGTGGAAGGTGAAAAAAGTGTGATTGAGGTTCTTCAATCCGATTTTAAGTTGGATTTACTTTTGGTCACTCAGGAGTTTGCTGGCAAGTATGCCCGCATCATTGAAGGAGCTGGAATGGAAGTGCTCCTGGTGACGCCTAATCAATTAGAGCAGGTAGGACAGTACCAGAGCAATGATGCTGCACTAGCGGTGGTGCACATGAAACCAAACGAAGCCTTTGTTCCTGGTAAAGAAGAACTTATCCTGGCATTGGATGAGGTGCGCGATCCGGGAAACCTGGGCACCATCATCCGCATTGCAGATTGGTATGGCATCCAGAAATTGATCTTTTCCCCACATACCGCTGACTTTTACAACCCAAAAGTGATTCAAGCCTCCATGGGTTCCTTTACACGGGTTCAATTCTACTATGGAGAGTTGTCTGAAGCGTTTCAAAATTGGAAATTGCCCGTCTATGGTGCTTTTTTAGAGGGAGCCTCCATTCATCAACTCACTGATCCAAAACCAGGGGTGCTCTTGTTGGGAAATGAATCCCAAGGAATTTCGAAAGAAGTGGAAAAATGGGTAAGCAATAAAGTGACTATCCCTAGTTTTGGTGGAGCGGAATCCCTCAATGTAGCTATCGCTACGGCTATTTTCTGCGATAATTTCAAACGGCTCTTGAGTAAATGAAAACCAAAATGGCTTCACTCTTGGCTCGTGTTGGCCTCAATGGGTTTTTACTCGGGATTCTAGCAGCCATTGGGATGGCAGCACTTTTGCCAGAATTCGGTTCCTCGGAATCCAATGTTCCTTGGAAGCCATTTATTCAAGTAGGCATCGCCCTGCTCTTCTTTTTTTATGGGCTGAAGTTAGATCCTAACCAACTTCGTACAGGATTGAGCAATTGGAAACTCCATGCCTTAATTCAACTGACCACCTTTTTGGGCTTTCCCTTGTTGGTGATGGGGCTGGTCTCCTTTTTCCCTGGTCTGGATTCCAGTTTTGCTTTGGGGATCAGTTACTTAGGCGCTTTGCCTTCTACGGTCAGTGCCTCGGTGGTCTTGGTGTCCATTGCGGGTGGAAATGTAGCCGCAGCAATCTTTAATGCCAGTGTTTCCAGTTTGTTAGGGGTGGTGCTAACTCCTCTTTGGATGCGTTTGGCAGGAGGGGAGGTTGCGGGGGAACTGGATCTTTGGGCTTCCATTCTAGATTTGTCCTTCAAAGTGGTCCTCCCCGTGCTCTTGGGATTATTTTTGCATCGTTTCTTGTTTTCCAAGATCAAGCCCTATTTGAACCGGTTGAAATACTTAGATCAAACGGTGATTCTTTCCATTGTATTCACCACTTTTTCAGAGTCCTTTTCACAAAAATTATTTGCTTCCTTTTCCTGGCTCAGTTTGGGAGGATTAGCGCTGTTTATGTTGTGCATCCTATTATTGGTCTTTGGCATCCTATTTATTCTGGTTCGATTGCTCGCCTTTTCTCGGGAGGATCAAATTGCTGCACTTTTTTGTGGATCGACCAAGTCCTTGGTACATGGAGTAGCCATGGGGAAAGTCTTGTTTCCAAGTTCGGCAATCTTTGGACTTGTCTTGCTCCCCGTCATGCTGTATCATTTACAGCAATTGATTTTGGGAAGTATTTTGGCCAAATACTTTGAAAAAAAGAAGCCCTGAAATTGCTTCAGGGCTGAGTGAGTTTTAGAGGTATTTCCCGGATAGTTCGGTGACCAATTCGATGTAGGCTGTGCTGGCTTCCTCCTTTGACTTCCCTTTGAGCATCAGCCAAGCATTGTATTTGGCGGCAGCCTTAAAATCAAATCCTCCAGGCCGTTCTTCTTCATTGTCTCCTTCGGTGGCTTGCTTGTATAATCCGTACAGGCGAAGTAGTTCCTCGTTGGAAGGTCGTGAAGTGAATTTTTGGGTGAGTGCTACTGCTTCTTCAAGTGTTGCTGGTTTCATAGTATTAGAAAGTCTAAGGGTACATTTTCTGTAAGGTGAAAAAAACAGCGCCTTTTCTTTCGATTCAGTCAGTTTGACGGGGAAAAGAAAAAAAGGCGCTGCTTTAAATTGCCAATGAGTTTGCTTAACGCTTAGCCATGGTTACGTAATCTCGTTCGATTGCACCAGTGTATACCTGACGAGGTCTTCCGATTGGTTCGCCTTTTTCAGTCATTTCTTTCCACTGAGCAATCCAGCCTGGGAGACGACCCAAGGCAAACATAACCGTAAACATGTCGGTAGGGATACCCAAGGCACGGTAAATGATGCCAGAGTAGAAGTCCACATTAGGGTAAAGCTTTTTGTCCACAAAATACGGATCATTCAAGGCTGCAAATTCAAGTTCTTTCGCGATATCAAGGATTGGATCCTTCACGCCAAGTTTGGCTAGCACATCGTCTGCTGCTTTCTTGATGATTTTAGCTCTAGGGTCAAAGTTTTTGTACACCCGGTGTCCAAAGCCCATCAATCGGAATGGATCGTTCTTGTCTTTGGCCTTATCCAAGTATTTCTTGGTATTTCCACCATCTGCTTTGATGGCTTCAAGCATTTCAATTACAGATTGGTTGGCACCACCATGAAGTGGTCCCCAAAGCGCATTGATCCCTGCAGAGATGGATGCATAAATAGGTCCTTGAGAGGAGCCTACCATACGTACGGTAGAGGTGGAGCAGTTTTGCTCGTGGTCTGCGTGAAGAATTAAAAGTGCGTCCAAGGCTTTGGCTACTACTGGGTCTACTTCGTAGCGCTCAGCAGGAAGTGCAAACATCATTTTCAAGAAGTTGGAACAGTAATCCAAAGAGTTGTCTGGATAGTTAACCGGGTGACCCACCTTGTTTTTGTAAGCCCAAGCCGCAAAAGTTGGCATTTTAGCCAATAGGCGAATCATGCTCAAATTAACCTCTTCAGGAGTGCTGTTTGGATTAAGTGAATCTGGATAAAATGCAGATAGTGAACAGATTAATGAGGAAAGCACGCCCATTGGGTGCGCGTTGGAAGGGAAACCATCCAAAATCTTTTTGATATCCTCATGCACTAGGGTATGGTACGTGATCTGCTTGGTGAAATCATTGAACTGTGCTTGCGTAGGAAGCTCTCCATAAATAAGGAGGTAAGCCACTTCCATGAAACTGGATTTTTCTGCAAGATCCTCGATTCGGTATCCTCTGTATCTCAATATGCCTTCTTCACCATCCAAAAAGGTGATTGAACTAGTCGTAGAACCTGTGTTTTTGAACCCAGAATCGAGGGTGATCAGACCGGTATCACTTCTAAGTTTTGCAATGTCAATCGCAGGCTCATTTTCGGTACCTACGATAACTGGAAATTCAAATTCTTGTCCTTTGTAGAACAGTTTGGCAGAATCAGACATGATGTAATTGTTTGTAGCTTATTTTGGATGTGAACTCTAAAATCGGCCTTAAGTTACTAAAATCGGCCATTTTTTAAATAAATTATTCTAATGGTATGCTTAATCTTGGGGCTTTTAAAATTCACGCCTCTAAACTATTGATAACCAGTAGGTTTTGGAATCGAAATTCAATAAACCCCTTTTATGGATTGTATAACCCTATTTTTAAAGCAAACAAAAAAGTCCCGAAGGACTTTTCTTACTCGCAAAAATGTTCAAATACTTCCACCAAATGCTCACCAATCATTTTAGCATTTCTTCCTTCGATATGGTGTCTTTCGATAAAGTGCACGAGTTCACCATCTTTAAACAAGGCCATTGCAGGAGAGGAGGGAGGGTAAGGCAATACCAATTCACGGACTTTAGCGACAGCATCGCGGTCATTGCCTGCAAAAACGGTAGCCAAGGTGGTCGGCTTTTTGCCTGCCTGTTCCAATGCCATCCGTACTCCAGGTCTTGCTGCACCAGCAGCACAACCGCATACGGAGTTGACTACCACGAAAGTAGTTCCTTTATGATTTGGTCCGAGGTGAGCCGCAACTTGCTCTGCCGTACGAAATTCTTCGAATCCAACGGCAGACAATTCAGTGCGCATGGGGGCAATTAATTCTTCAGGATACATAGTTCTGCGTGTTTATTTTTCGTTTTAAAGAAATCCTAATTCTAGTTTGGCAACTTCAGACATCATGTCTTGGGTGTAAGGTGGTTCAAAGGTAACTTCTACTTCCACATGATTGATGCCTTGAATCTGTTGAATTTTCTCCTTCACCTCCGAAGGAATAAATTCCGCTGAAGGGCAATTGGGTGAGGTGAGCGTCATCAATACAAAGACATTGTTGACCGGGTATACGCTAATCTCATAAATCAATCCGAGTTCATACACATCCACAGGGATTTCAGGGTCATAGACCAACTTAATGGCAGTGACCACCTTGTCCCGAAGGTTCTCAATTTGGATGCTATTTTCAGAGGATTCGTCGACGTTCATGTTAAGCGTTTTGCTTTGTTTGAAAGGCTAGGGCATAGCGCTTCATTTGATTCATCATGGCCGCCAATCCATTTGATCGTTGACTGCCTAGGATATTCCCCATGCCAATCCGCGGGATAAAATCCAGATTGGCCTCCAGAATCTCCTTTGGACTCCGGTGATTCAATACCCGTATCAGTAAGGAAATCAAGCCTTTGGTAATGTCAGTATTGCTATCGGCTCGGTAGTGTACCTTGCCTTCTTTTTCCTCTGCGACCAACCAAACTTTGGATTGACATCCTTGGATGATGTATTCCTCCTTACGAAAGTCCTCCGGATAGGGTTCTAGATTTCCACCCAACTCCATGATGTAGAAGATGGTGGATTCTCGGTCATCGCCCAAAATCTCGAATTCGGCTACGATTTCATTCTGTATGTCTGCGATCGTGCTCATTTGTTCTTTAGGCTAGCAATTTTGGTGACCGCTTGGGCAAATACTTCTACTTCTGCTCGGCTATTGTAGACGGCAAAAGAAGCACGAACGGTGCCTTCAATTCCCAATCTTCGCATCAAGGGCTGGGTGCAATGGTGTCCAGTACGCACAGCAATTCCTTTGGCATCCAACAATTGCCCCACATCAAAGGGGTGCATGGATTGAATGTTGAAGGAGAAGACGGCTATTTTTTCAGCAGCAGTACCCACAGGGATGACTCCTTTTACATCCTGAAGTAATTCTACTGCGTACTGCAGTAAGTCATGCTCATGACGATGAATGTTTGCCTTGCCTGTAGACGTAATGAAATCTAAGGCAGGCTTAAATGCAATCACTTCAGCAATACTCGGAGTGCCCGCTTCAAATTTGAAAGGGATGGTATTGTAGGTGGTTTTTTCAAAGGTTACTTCTCGAATCATTTCCCCACCTCCAAGAAAGGGAGGCATAGCTTCCAAAAGTTCTCGTTTGCCATACAAGACCCCAAGTCCTGTAGGTCCATAGAGTTTGTGTGCAGAAAAAGTCAGAAAGTCACAATCGAGAGCCTGTACATCCACGTCCAAATGGGAGGTGGATTGTGCTCCATCCAACAAAACCTTCGCACCAACGGCATGGGCCGCATCGATCATTCGTTTTACCGGGTTGATGGTACCGAGTGCATTGGATGCATGGACTACACTGACCAACTTGGTTTTTGGATTGAGCAATTTTTCAAACTCTTCCCATACCAGTTCCCCAGCATCCGTAATTGGGATAACTCGCAGGATGGCTCCATTTTGCTCGCAGAGCATCTGCCAAGGCACAATGTTGCTGTGATGCTCTAGGGTAGAAATGATAATTTCATCGCCCTTTTGAATGAATGCCGACCCGAAAGTTTTGGCTACCAAGTTGATACTTTCGGTAGTACCTCGGGTAAAAATGATTTCTGCGGATTCTCTGGCCCCGATAAATGCGCGTACGCTTTCGCGGGTCTCCTCAAACTGTCGCGTAGCACGATCCGCCAAGGTGTGTGCACCGCGGTGAATATTGGAGTTGTCTACTTCGTAATAATTCTGAAGGGCATCCAGAACCACTTTTGGCTTTTGTGTGGTTGCGGCATTGTCAAAATAAATCAAAGGATTTCCGTTTACCTCTTGATGAAGTATGGGAAATTCACTCCTGATGGAATTGACTTGGATGGCCATGGATTAGAATTTACTTCCGAGTCGCTCTTGGATCTGTGCTACGATGTGGTTTCGGAGGGAATCTACTTCGATTTTGTCCAGAACCTCACCTGCAAATGCATAGAGCAACAAGCCTTTTGCGGTTGTTTTGTCAATGCCTCGGGCTTGAAGATAGAATTGTGCCTCTTCGTCCAACTGCCCAACGGTACATCCGTGAGAGCATTTCACGTCATCTGCCCAAATCTCAAGTTGAGGTTTGGTGTTGATGATTGCATCTTCCGAAAGGAGGATGTTGTTATTTTGCTGGAAGGCATTCGTCTTTTGTGCGATTTGGCGAACGAAAATTTTACCGTTAAATACGCCACGGCTTTGATCAGCAAGAATGCCTTTGTAGAGTTCATTGGATTCCGCGTGCGGAATGGTGTGGTCTACATTGGTATGGTTGTCGACATGGGTTTTGCCGTTGAGCAAGTAGATGCCATACATGTTGCCCACAGAATTACTTCCCAATAGATTGAGCGTCAGGTTATTTCGAACCATGTCGCCCGAAAGGGTGATTTGGGTAGAAGTAAACTGGGAATCTTTTTGGATATCCGTCACCAAGTTGCTCACCTCAATCACTTGGTTGTGCTCTTGTTGGAGACTATGGTAAGTTAGTTCAGTATTAATCCCCCCTTTGATTTCCACTACCTTATTCACAAAGTAGGGGGCATCATCTAAGGAGATGTGGTAATCGATGAAGGTTGCTTTGGAAAAATCCCCTGCTTCGATCCAAATACGTGGTGAAATCACTTGGCCTCCCTGTGCTTGGTGAAACTGGAGCAATAAAATTGGGCTGTCAACCTCCTTATTTTTCTCAAGGGAAATGTGAAGACCATCCGAGAATGTAGCCTGGTTTAAGGCTACAAAGGAATCTTTGTCTGCTTTGGCAATGCTTCCTAGTGGCGTAGACTCATTTTCAGAAAGTAAACGCACTGAAATACCATCCACAGAAGTGGAATGTTCTGGCAAATACTGTCCATTGGAAAAAACCAATACAACTCCTTCAAAACCAGCAAAAACAGCCGATTTTACCTGCTCAGCACTAATTTTTACCGGTTTTGCCGGAGAAAAATGAATTAGGCTTGTCTCCAATTTCTTGGAGATTGGAGTAAACTTATATTCTTCAGCTTTCAGAGCAGGCAATCCTTGCGCATAGAAACTCTCTTTGCCCAATTGGCGCAAAGAAGAATAGGTAGCGGGTGCCGCTTCAAAAAGACCAAGAACGAATTCCTGTTGGGTCAAGGTACTCATGGGTATTGCGGTTGGGATCAGACGGTGGCAGTAGAATCAACTTCTTCTTTGATCCAATCGTAGCCTTTTTCTTCTAGTTCTAGAGCAAGTTCTTTGGTACCGGACTTCACGATTCTTCCTTTGTAAAGTACATGCACAAAATCAGGAACGATGTAATCCAGCAATCGCTGGTAGTGGGTCACCACGATGGTGGCAGTCTTTTCCGACTTCAATTTGTTGACCCCATTGGAGACAATGCGAAGTGCATCAATGTCAAGACCAGAGTCAGTTTCATCCAAAATGGAAAGCACTGGCTCAAGCATCGCCATTTGGAAGATTTCATTTCGCTTTTTTTCTCCTCCGGAGAAGCCCTCGTTCAAGGATCTACTCAATAACTTCTGGTCAATTTCTACCAAGGCCATTTTTTCCTTCATTAAGGAAAGAAACTTGACCGCGTCCAAAGGTTCTAGTCCTCTATATTCGCGAACCTGGTTGAGTGCTGTTCTCAAGAAATTGGTGGTAGATACCCCTGGGATTTCGATGGGGTACTGAAATGCCAAAAACACACCTTCACGAGCACGGTCTTCAGGAGAGAGTTCAAGGAGTTCTTTACCTTGAAAGATGACTTCTCCTTCGGTCACTTCATATTCTTCTCGTCCCGCAAGTACGGAGGCTAGGGTAGATTTGCCCGAGCCATTTGGACCCATGATGGCATGTACTTCGCCTGCTTTTACTTCCAGGTTGATTCCTCTAAGGATAGGAGTGCCTTCAATGGAGGCATGTAGATTTTTTATAGAAAGCATGATCTAGTATTTCTAAGGTACGCGTTTGATTTTCGGTAGGTTAACCTGCCGCGGCAGGTTAGCCTACCGAACCCTCAAGGGTAAGTGCTAATAATTTCTGAGCCTCTACTGCAAACTCCATGGGGAGTTGGTTCAATACTTCTTTGGCATAGCCGTTGACGATTAAGGCCACCGCATCTTCAGTGGCAATGCCACGTTGGTTGCAATAGAAGATTTGATCTTCCCCGATTTTTGAGGTAGTGGCTTCGTGCTCCACCTTCGCGGAAGGATTGGCAATGTCTATGTAAGGAAAAGTATGCGCTCCACATTGGTCGCCCATCAAAAGGGAGTCGCATTGGGAGAAGTTGCGGGCATTGTGAGCACGCTTCATCACCTGCACCTGGCCTCGGTAGGAGTTTTGTGATTTTCCAGCGGAGATTCCTTTGGATACAATTCTTGACTTGGTGTTTTTACCGATGTGGATCATTTTGGTTCCCGTATCGGCTTGCTGGTAGTTGTTGGTGACTGCTACCGAATAAAACTCACCAATGGAATAATCTCCTTTAAGTATGCAAGAAGGGTATTTCCAAGTAACGGCCGAACCTGTTTCCACCTGTGTCCAGGAAATTTTGGAATGGTCACCCGCGCAAATTCCTCGCTTGGTTACGAAATTGAAAATACCTCCTTTTCCATCTTTATCACCTGGGAACCAGTTTTGAACGGTAGAGTACTTCACTTCTGCATGAGCGCCAGCATAGATTTCTACCACTGCAGCATGCAATTGATTTTCATCTCGCTGAGGGGCAGTACAGCCTTCAAGGTAGGATACATAGGAAGAATCATCTGCTACGATCAAGGTTCGTTCAAACTGACCGGTGTTGGCAGCATTGATTCGGAAATAGGTAGATAATTCCATAGGGCAGCGTACTCCTTTGGGGATGTAGCAAAATGAGCCATCGGAAAATACTGCAGCATTTAATGCAGCATAATAGTTATCTGTCATGGGCACTACTGAACCCAAGTATTTTTGAATCAATTCAGGGTGCTCTTTTACTGCTTCACTGAAGGAGCAAAAAATGATTCCAAGCATACCTAAAGTTTCTTTGAAGGTAGTTGCTACGGATACAGAGTCAAGCACTACATCAATCGCAATCCCTTGAAGTCTTTTTTGTTCATTGAGCGAAATCCCTAATCTCTCGTAAATGGCAATCAATTCAGGATCTACCTCGTTGATATTTTTCGGCTTTTTACTTTGCTTGGGAGCAGAGTAATACCGCAAAGCCTGTAAATCCATCTTTGCGTAATGGACATTTGCCCATTCGGGCTCTTTCATGGCTTGCCAAGTTTTGAAAGCCTTCAAACGCCATTCAAGCAGCCACAAAGGCTCCTCTTTTTTGGTAGAGATCCAACGAATAATATCTTCATTTAGCCCAAGTGGGGCCTCATCAGTTTCGAAATTAACAGACCATCCATGCTCGTATTCTTTGGAGTTCAGGTCTTCTAAAATCTGGTTGTCTTTGCTCATGAACTGAGTTGTTTAGACTAATTATAGTTTGGTCGTAAAAGTACAACATTCAAACAAAAAAATATGTTCGTTGGGCCATTAAAAATCCACCATGGCTCATAGTATTTTTTTGTCAATTGATTTCAACTCACTGATAATCATTTGAATATATGTAAAAAAAAATGTGAAGTTTTTTCTTCACATTTCCCTGTAGAAATAAGGGCTTTTGATTCCTTATTTATCTAGATTTAATCTAAATAGATTTATTTCTCCTTGTCAAAAAACTGGATCGGTCTGTTGATGCTTTCTTCCAGTACGATGAGGGTCTCTGTACGATCGATCCCATCCACTTTTTGGATTTTATCTAGCACAAGACGAAGGTGATTCGTGTCTCTGCAAATGATTTTGGCGAAAATAGAATAGTTACCTGTGGTGTAATAAGCACTTACAACTTCAGCAATGCCTTTCAATTTTTCAATGACTGAATCATACAAGGAGCTTTTTTCTAGGTAGATACCTAAGAATGCAGAGATATCGTAACCTAGTTTAGAGAAATCAATCGTAAGGGTAGCACTTTTTACTACCCCCATGTCCTCTAATTTCTTCATTCGCACATGGACTGTGCCTGAGGAAACGAATACTTTTTTTGCTATTTCCGTGTATGGCGTCTTCGCATCTTCGTTGAGTAAAGAAATAATCTTAAGATCAACATTATCGATATCTAAAATTTTGTCCATTTTTCGGGGTGTGATTTAAATGATTTTTAATAAAGAACGTCTAAAATTATTGATTGTTTAAAATATTACAAAATTATTTTTTCAATTTGCAATTTTGTGCAAAATCTATTTCCTTTGGGAATCAATTCTAAAGCCAAATTTAATTTTGGGAATTTGAATTACTAATTCAAAAAATAATAGTCCAACTGAATTAGGCCGAAGAATTGAAATTGAAAAAGAACTTTTAATCTCTAAAGTTATATTTGGGTTTATATTCTGAAAAGGGTCTTGTCTATGACGAGACCTTTTTGTTTTTAAAGGTTTTTGCCTCCATTTTTTTTTGAGCGGCAAGCAATTCTCTCGTTCTCTTCCCTATTTTTAGCTAGTCAACGACCTTGTCCATGAAAAAACAACTCTTCTTTTTACCCGCTCTTTTCCTATCAACCGCGCTTCTAGCGCAGGTAAGGCCTTTTGTGCCCGAACAAGTGTTTCCAGAGAAAAACACAAAAAGCAAGCACTACCTTGTTTCCGGTGAACGACACGGCACTTCTTTTTTCAAGAAGTTCGAATTCCCGGAAGTAGAGTATCGTCCAGGTACGGTACTTGACTTTAGCAAATACCACACAGTAGACGTGATGTACCATTGGTACGAGACCTGGGCTCAGCAGTATCCCGAATTGGTGGATCTCTACGTAGTTGAAAAATCATTTGAAGGAAGGCCCATTTACCAAATGACGCTGACCAATAAAAAAACAGGCAAGGATACCGACAAGCCGGCGGCTTATTTTGAAGGCGGACGCCATTCAGGTGAAATCACCTCGAGTGAGTCCATCCTATGGTTGACCCAGCACCTGTTGGAGAATTATGGGAAAGACCCTGAAATCACTGCGCTGTTGGATTCCAAGGTGATTTACCTACGTCCTCAGAATAATCCAGATGGATCCAACATGTACCTATACACTGCGCAGCGCAATCGCAGTACCGTTAAGCCTCAGGATACGGATCGAGATGG
This sequence comes from Cyclobacteriaceae bacterium, assembly GCA_947458585.1. Classification (GTDB taxonomy): domain Bacteria; phylum Bacteroidota; class Bacteroidia; order Cytophagales; family Cyclobacteriaceae; genus Algoriphagus. Next base: position 11,471 of record CANGYY010000007.1, read on the forward strand.
AATGCTAGATGAAGATCCAGAGGAAGATTTGGATGGTGATGGCATCCTCTATCAAGTCCGTAAAAAGGCAGTCACTCCAGAGGAAAAAGAAAAAGCCAACTACATCATTGACCCAAAAGATCCCAAGGGAAGGCTGATGGAGCAAACTTTTCCTGGAAAGGGAGAATACCTGATGTACAGCGAAGGGATAGACAACGATGGAGATGGTCGATACAACGAAGATGGAATTGGAGGCTTGGACCTGCACCGGAACTACCCTGAAAACTGGAGGCCCAATACCGGAGGAGACCTTACAGGTAGGGGATACACACAGTTTGGCGCAGGGGAGTACCCACTCAGTGAAATTGAATCCAGAGCCACCGTCTTGTGGATGATGAGTCATCCCAATATTTCGGTGGTCAATTCCATGGACACCCGAGTGCCTATGCACCTTCGCCCACCTTCCACTTCCAAAAGTGAGGAACGCATGTACCCACAGGATTTAGCGATTTACAAGGAAATGGATCAATTGGGTCTTTCCTTCACCGCCTATCCTTGGGCTGGAGATGTGTACGAAACCTATGCCACCCGCTACAAGGTCAATTCCATGACTGGAGACCCACTCAAGCCGGAACCGCTTTTCGGTCACGGCCCAGACTTCGGCTACTTTTATTACGGTAGTATTTGGTACGGGGATGAGCTATGGAACAATGGTGCCATGAAGGATTACGACAACGACGGAATCTATGATGATTACGATGGATTGATGTGGGATGACGAGGCCAATGGAAGTAAAGGTTTCAAGGTTTGGACTGCCTTTACCCATCCTGAACTGGGTGAGGTAGAATTGGGTGGTTTCCATCCCAAATTCTTTGGACAAAATGGTCCTGCTTGGCAGTTGGAAAGTTGGGCTAAGAAACAAGCGCTCTTCAACCTTGCCATGGCAAAAAGACTTCCTCAGATCACTGTCAATGACTTGAAGGTAAAAAAACTAACCGCAGGAGAATACCAGGTGACGCTAACCTGGACCAATACTGGAAAACTCCCAGTGGCATTGGAACAAGCGAAACTGGTGAAAATCGTGCAAGAGGATCGCATATCCTTGGATTTTGACAAGGACTTGCTCAAAGGAGATCAAGATGCTACTGTTCGCATCGTTACGCCGAGCCTGTACGACAAAACCATCTACGCAGGCTACACCGGAGCGGGAGAGAAGAAGACAGCCACTTTTGTGGTTAAAGTGAAGGGTGATGCCCCTGTCAAAGGAAAAATCAAACTATCCTCCACTCGAGGAGGATTTATTGAAAAAGAATTTACGTTATCCAATTAAACCCTAGCATGAGAAATTTACGAAGTGCTTTCGGATGGGTATTTACCCTTCTGCTTATCTCCCAATCCTTGTTTGCCCAGCAAAAACGATCCCTAACCCATGCCGATTACGACGGTTGGGAGAGCCTTTCTTCAGATAAAATCACCAAGAATGGCCTCTTTGTGGGTTACCAAATCTCCCCTCAAGATGGGGATGGTCGGTTGGAGATTTTTCCATTCAAGACACCCACCAAAAAGACCCTAATTCCACGCGGAAATGGGTTCCTATTTACCCCGGACGATGCTTATGCAGTGGGGAAAATTGCTGCGCAAAAGGATTCGGTCTATGCCTTGAAATTGAAGAAAAAGAAAGGAGATGACCTGCCCAAGGACAGTCTCTTTATTCTGAATTTGGCTTCTGGGAAGTTGGAGAAATTGGCTCGAGTGAAGTCATTTGCCACCCCAACGGAAAAAGGCAGTTGGATTGCCATCCATTTTGAAAAGGAAATAGCCCCAAAAGAAAGCCCAAAGGGTACTGCTGCTTCGGATTCGACCAAGAAAGTGGAAAAACCCAAGAAAACAGATGGGACCAAATTACTCGTACGATCCTTAGATGGTACGGTTTCTTGGGAACTCGATCGCGTGAAATCATTTAGCTTCTCTCCGAATGGAGATTACTTGTACTACCTGCTTGCAGAAGAAGAAAAACAGGATAATGCAGCCCTGCATGTACTTGAATTGGCAACTGGATCGCAGCGGTTGGTGCATGAAAAAATGACTACCTATACCCGCATGGCATTTTCTCCTCAGTCTGCTTACTTATCATTTGTAGCCAGTGACGACTCCCTAAAGGCCAAAAAGCCAAGCCACAAACTGCTGGTGTACGATGTCAAGAAGCAGGCCATGGCTGTTGAACTCGATAAATCGGTCCTAAAATTGGAAGACAGTCGCATCAGTCCAGATGCATCCTTACGCTTCTCCGAGGATGAATCCCGTTTATTTTTCGGGGTCACCAAGGAATACCAGGACTATGCCTATGAAAATGACAGTACGCTGCTCGATGAAGATCGTGTGAGTCTCGATATCTGGGGCTGGCAGGAGGCGGAAATTCAGCCCATGCAATTGAAAAACAAGTCTCAAGAAGAAAAGAAGAGTTACTTGGCAGTCCTTTCCTTGAAAGACCAACAGGTCGTTCAACTGGGAACTCCAGAGGTGGATGAGGTACAGTTAGAAAACAAAATCACCAAAAGCATTGCTTTGGCTTGGACAGATGCTCCTTACAGACGGAATTACAGTTGGGACATCCAGTTAGGTAGAGATTTGTATCTCTTGGATATGGCCACAGGAAATAAGGAATTGATTGAAAAAAGTGCTTCTGGATCTGCACGACTTTCTCCTTCTGGCCAGTATGCCTATTGGTATGCGGCAAAAGATAGCGCTTGGGTGGCTTATGATCTCAAGGCAAAAACCAAAATCAATTTGACCCAGGGATTGCCCGTCCCTTTCTACGATGAATTAAATGATTCCCCTTCCTTGCCGAGCAGTTATGGGGTAGAGGGATGGTTTGCTGGAGATGAAGCCTTGTTGGTGAATGATCGTTTTGACATCTGGAAGATTGATCCTCGCAATCCAAGTGCTGCCCAAAACATTACTTCTGGAGAGGGTAGAAAACAGCAAATCACTTTCCGCAGGGAACGATTGAAGTTAGATGAGGTGGAGATCGATTCCAAAGAAGCCTTAGTACTCTCTGCTTTCGATGAAAAAACCAAGAAGAGCGGGTATTTTACTGGAGATTATTCCGGCAAAAAACTACCCAAGCAGTTGCTTCTCACGGACCATCGCTATGCAGGGCTGAAGAAGGCCGAAAATTCCAATCAGGTACTTTTAAGAAGGTCGACTTATGTGGAGAATCCGGACCTTTACTTGGGTGATTTAAGTTTTGCTTCTTTAGTGAAAGCCTCTTCCTTGAACCCTCAGCAGGCCAGCGTCAAGTGGGGAAATGTCAAACTAGTGTCCTATTTGGCACAGGATGGCACGCCCTTGCAAGGACTTTTGTTTACGCCAGAAGGATTTGATGGGGTAAAGAAATTCCCCATGATGGTGTATTTCTACGAACGAAATAGTGAAACCCTTCACAACTACCGTGCGCCTGCACCTAGCCGATCTACGATCAACATCCCATATTTTGTGAGCAATGACTACGTGGTATTTGTACCAGATATCAAGTACGACCTAGGCCTACCAGGACCAAGTGCTTACGACTGTATCCTTCCAGGTGTACAGGCAGTACTGGCCCAAGGTGGAGTGGATGCAGCCAACATGGCTATCCAAGGCCAAAGTTGGGGTGGCTATCAGGTGGCTTACTTGATTACCCGAACCAACCTGTTCAAAGCCGCGGGTGCGGGTGCTCCAGTGGTCAACATGACTTCCGCTTACGGTGGAATCCGCTGGGGAACAGGCATGAGCCGCATGTTTCAATACGAGCAAACCCAGTCTCGAATCGGTGGTACCCTTTGGGAAAAGCCGCTTTACTACTTGGAAAACTCTCCTTTATTTACCTTGGACCGCGTGAATACCCCCGTCTTGATCATGCACAACGATGCAGATGGTGCTGTGCCTTGGTACCAGGGCATCGAAATGTTTATGGGTCTTAAGCGCCTCAACAAGCCTGCATGGCTTCTTCAATACAATGGAGAGGATCACAACTTGGTGCAGCGCAAAAATGCCAAAGATCTTTCCATCCGTTTGAGTCAGTTCTTTGACCATTACTTGAAGGGGGCTCCGGCACCGCTTTGGATGACCGAAGGACTTCCAGCAGTAGAAAAGGGACGAACGCTCAAGTACGAATTGGGTAACTAAATCTTCCAGTTCTATACATAAAAAAGCGCCTCCAGAATTTCTGGAGGCGCTTTTTTTTAGTGTTCTATTCAAAAAGGCAAGGTGGTCCTGTGGGTTAAATCAAATGGCTACGGGTGCTTTGATGTGCGGGTGTGGATCGTAGTTGAGCAATTCAAAATCTTCGTAAGTGAAGGCAAAGATGTCTTTTACTGCAGGATTGATTTTCATGGTAGGCAGTGGTCTGCACTCCCTGCTCAGTTGCAATTCGGTTTGCTCCAAGTGATTTGAATACAAGTGTGCATCCCCAAAAGTGTGTACAAACTCCCCAGGCTCCAAATCACAAACTTGAGCCACCATCATCGTGAATAGCGCATAGGAGGCAATGTTGAAAGGAACTCCAAGGAATACATCTGCACTTCGTTGGTAGAGTTGGCAGGAAAGCTTTCCATCTGCCACATAAAATTGGAAAAGGGTATGGCAGGGAGGGAGCGCCATTTCATCGACATTGGCCACATTCCAAGCGCTTACGAGGTGTCTTCTGCTATCGGGTTTGGTTTTGATCTGGTGGATCAAGTTCTTGATTTGATCGATTTCTCCTCCTTTTCCATCGGGCCAATGTCTCCATTGGTACCCATACACTGGACCGAGGTCTCCATTTTCATCCGCCCATTCATCCCAAATCGAACAGCCATTTTCTTTCAACCAGGTGATATTGGACTCGCCCCTCAAAAACCAAAGCAATTCGATGATGATGGAGCGAAGGTGTAATTTCTTGGTAGTCACTACCGGAAATCCATCTGCTAGGTTAAACCGCATTTGATGCCCAAACACACTGATTGTACCTGTTCCGGTTCGGTCTGTTTTTTTCACTCCTTCGGAAAGGATGCGCTTCATCAAATCGTGGTATTGCTGCATAAGGGATGAGTTTTTACTAAGGATGCAAGTTAGGAAATTGAGCTATTTTTTCTGCTAGGTTAAACTGTTGTTTTGGTTCAAATTTGGGAGTCATCGTCAAAAATGGCGATTCAATTTCGAAAGCGATTTAGGGCTCAAACCCATCCCAAGTAAATGTGGCCGCTACGGGATAATGATCCGAATAATCCACTTCACTATGGGTTTTAAACTGCAACGGTGTCAGGCTAGGAGATGCGAAAATATGATCTATTCTTAAGAAAAACAGGATGCGATTGAAGGTAAAGCCAAATCCTCTGCCAGCGAGTTCATACGCGTTTTGAAGGGTTTCGCTTAGTCTAAAATACGCATTGGAGTAGGGAATTTCATTCAAATCGCCCATCAAAATGACCGGATAGGGGCTATTGCTGTAATGCTCTTCCAGAATATTCATTTGCTGAGCGCGCTTCAAGCTACCAAGATGTAGTTTACCGAGAGTCTGCTTATATACTTGTTTGGCGCTATCGTAATTTTCAAATGCTTCAGCCTCAATGGACATGGATGCCAAGTGGACATTGTAGATCCGAACGGTGTCTTTGCCTACCTCGATATCTGCAAAAATAGCACCGTTACTATTTTTTTCATCAAACACTATCCCTTCGTTTACAATGGGGTATTTGGAAAAAATAGCCATACCGTAAGATCGTTGCTTGGGTTCGCCACGAAGGGGATGGTAGGTGTAGTTCAATTCTCCGTCTTTGCTCAAAAACTTTAGTGCATCCTTGTTTTCAATCGTAAAATCTTGGTAAAATTCCTGAATGACTTTGATGTCTGCGGGTTGTTCATTGAGCCAGGAAAAAACAGTAGGATCTTCTGCACCTGTTGGGGGATTCTTGTAATTGAAGAGGTGGGCATTGTAACTCAGCACCTTTAGGCCTTCTGCTTCCTCGTTTTTGGGATGAAATTGGAAGGTGATGAGTAAAAATTTATAGCCAATAGCTAGGCAAAGCAGGGGAAAAAAGGCCAGCCTTCTCCAGGCCAAAGCGAGCATAAAGAATAGAAAGGCATTCGCAATAAGCGCTAGAGGAACCAAGAAGGGCAATAGCCCAGCATAGGGGAACACCTCTGGCGAAATGAAGACGCTACCAAAAACTAGCAGGCTCAAAACAAAAATTAGCCCAGTAATAAATTTCATTTGTGTAATTCAGCGGTGATGCACTCGGTTAGGTTTTCAAAAATGAGAAAAATTTATCCAAAAAAAACGAAAACTAGTTCTTTTAAGAAGTTAGGTGATCAGCAAAGGATTTTTTGATTTTTGTCCTTAACTTCATGTTTCAACCTTTAGGTAGTTCCGCCGTATAGGGTTGTACTTATTTTTAATTCCCTCTATTAATTTTACTTAATCAAAGTACCTCTAAAATTTTAAACTATGAAGAAGCACTACTTAGGATTGATCTTGGTTGGATCCCTTACTTTCACCCTGGCTTGTCAGCCCAAATCAGAAGAATCGACCGCTACCGAGACGCAGGAACAGACGGCGGAAGAGGCGCCAGAGAAACGACCAAGCCCATTGGTAACCAAAGAAGGACAGGTTGCTGGAAAGACCATCAAAGTGCAATACGGTTCGCCCGCCGTCAAAGGAAGAACGGTTTGGGGCGACTTGGTTCCTTACAACGTCGTATGGAGAACAGGTGCCAACGAGGCTTCTTACGTCGATTTAGCCCAAGGCATTACTGTGGAAGGGAAAGCCTTGGCTGCAGGTAAATATTCCATTTTTACCATACCTAAAGAGAATGGTACTTGGACCGTGATATTCAATTCAGATTGGAATCTAGAGCATGGGCATTTTCAGTACAACGAGAAAAATGATGTGCTTCGCGTGGAGGTTCAGCCCCAATGGGAAGAAACAAGCCAGGAAACTTTGTCCATGGAAGTGGAAAGCCCAGGGTTGGTGATCCGATGGGAAAAACTCAAACTCCCAATTACTATTCAATAAACTCCTCAAATCCCCGACTGGATGGTCGGGGATTTTTTTTGATTTTAAAATTCCCTAAGTTTCCGATACAATTAGTAACCCAAAAAACTAATCCCCCCAGGAGTTGGCTATGAAATACCTTTCCTTCATCAGTACGCTTATTATTACCTGTGCCTTAGGGGTATTGGTAGCACTGCCTTTTGGACAGATTCCGCCTATCGCGCCTTTGCTCGATCCCAACCATGGATTTTGGCAAAACTCCTTCTCAGAAGATCAATTGGCAGAGGAATCCTTGGATCTTGAAAATTTGAATGCTTCAGTGGAAGTGGTTTATGACGAGCAATTGATTCCACATATCTATGCGGAGAATGAGTTGGACTTGTACCGAGCACAGGGCTATATCACTGCAAAGCACCGGCTTTGGCAGATGGAATTTCAGACTCGCGCAGCAGCGGGTAGACTCGCGGAATTGGTAGGACCCATGGCTTTGGAATTGGATCGAATGACTCGTCGAAAAGGCTTGGCCTATGGAGCGGAATTGGGTATCGCCTATTTACAGAAAGAGGATCCGGCCACTTTGGCTTTGGTGGAAGCCTATTCCGATGGGGTCAATCAATACATCAATCAATTGACCGATGCAAGGCTGCCGGTAGAGTACAAGATTTTGAACTACAAGCCTGAGGCCTGGTCTGCCTACAAATCCTTGCTTTTGCTCAAGTACATGTCTGACATGTTGGTGGGTGATCGGGATTTGGAGTACAGCAACTTGAAGAAAATCTTAGGCAAAGCAAATTTGGATCGTCTCTATCCTGACTTCCCCAGCGATAATGATCCTGTAATTGAAAAAGAACGGGTATGGGATTTTCAATCCTTGTATCCTGCCAAGCCGGATAGTTTGACCTACCCAGAAGAGACGCTTCAATTGGAAGCATTGGCGCAGCCTACGGAAGGTACAGGATCTAACAACTGGGCGGTAAGTGGGAAAAAAACCAAAAATGGGCATCCCATTCTTGCCAACGACCCCCACTTAAGTTTGAATTTACCTTCACTCTGGTATTCCATGCAGTTGAGCACCCCACAGCATACTGTAAAGGGGGCGACACTTCCAGGCGCCCTAGGTGTGATCTCCGGCTTCAACGAGTACATTGCTTGGGGAGTGACCAATGCCACCAAGGATACGCGAGATTGGTACAAGATTACGTTCCAAGACGCGTCCCGAAAAGCCTACAAGTATGGGGAAGAATGGAAAAACTCAGAATTTAGAATTGAGGAAATCAAGGTAAAAGGGGAGGAAGTATTCTTGGATACGGTGGTGTATACACACTATGGACCGGTGGTTTACGACAAATCCTTTAAATCAGATCGTCAGGATGTCAATTTTGCACTTCGTTGGATTGTACATCAAGGCACCTCCAATGAGCAGAAAACCTTCCTGCAAATGAATAAGGCCACCAACCATGCGGGTTATACGGAAGCCTTGAAGGACTATGCTGCACCTGCTCAAAACTTCGTATTTGCTTCCAAAACTGGGGATATCGCCATGCGCATTCAGGGAAAATTCCCCTTGAAGTGGAAGGAGCAAGGTAAATTCTTCATGGATGGTGCCGACCCAAGAATGGAATGGCAAGGATATATTCCTTTCGAACACAATGCGAATACCCTCAACCCTGAACGGGGGTTTGTTTCTTCTGCCAACCAACATCCGGTAGACAGTACCTATCCTTACTATACCTTCGATCACTCTTTCGAGCATTACCGCAACCGTAGATTGAATAGCAAGTTGACAGCAATGGATCAGATTACGGTGGAGGATATGAAGGCCTTGCAGTACGATTCCTACAACTTGCAAGCAGCGGAATCTTTACCAGTGCTCCTCAATTTGTTGGCGGGGTATGGAGCATCCTCCAAGGAGGCTCAGAAATATATAGCGGACTTAAAAGGCTGGGATTATTTTGCTGATCCTGCCAAGAAAGGACAGACACTTTATTCCATTTGGTTTGCAGAAACGGCAGAAAGTGTCTGGAGAGAATTGATGGACCAAGGTGCCCCAGTGGTACGTCCAAACAACTACCAAACGATTGCTTTGATGCGTGATACGCCAGAGGATGCGGTTTTTGACGTCCACATGGCAGCGGGTATCCAAACAGCCCAGTACCACGTCCAGGTTGGTTTTGATTCACTACTTGTAGCCATGAAAAAATGGGAGGCTGAAGAGGGCGATTACGGATGGGCGGACTACAAGAAAACGACTATCCAGCACCTTGTGCCTACTTTTAAAGCCTTCTCTGTACAGGATGTGTATACAGGCGGAGGGGTTGGTATCCTCAATGCCACCGGTAGTAGACATGGAGCTAGTTGGAGAATGGTGGTAGAATTGGGTCCTACGATGAAGGCCTTTGGCATTTATCCTGGAGGCCAATCTGGGAATCCTGGAAGTAGATTCTACGATAACTTCATTCCCATTTGGGCCAAAGGAGATTACGTGGATTTTGGATTGAAGAAGAAGGAAGATCAAAAAGGAGTATTATTCAAAACGATTTTAAACTAAGCCTACCATGAAATTTCTATTATTCACGCTGCTGAGCACCTTAGTCGTAGTTTTTCTAAATAGTGTAGCGCCTTATTGGGTCGTGATGATTGCCGTTACCGTGTTGGCTGCCTTGATACGTCCAAGCAACTGGGGGGGATTTCTTGGTGGAGGCTTGGGGATGGGTGTGGCCTGGTTGGGTCAGACGCTCTACATTTCTGCTGTGACTTCCAGTACACTTCCTGACAAGATGGGGGCTATAATGGGCCTCGGCTCAGGACTTAGTTTGATGGTATTGACTGCAGTATTGGGCTTTATCCTTGGAGGTTGCTCAGGACTTTTGGGAGTACTGTTTCGCAACCTGGTTCAAAAGAAGCCTACTGACGTCTACCTTGGTTAAGCGACTTCCCTGTACGTCTCAGTATTCATCCTCTGGGTAAATAAAAAATGCGGCCCTTTCTTATCCCAAATGGATAAAAAAGGGCCGCATTGCTATTTAATCAAAGAAATCAGGAGTGAAGTGCAGTGTCTTGATCAGGTCCTTTAGGGGCTACCAGGATCACTTTTTCCTTATCTACCACCACCGAACCGGGTGCGGATCCTTTTACTTTTCTGACAAACTTGGCTTCGGTCACGATTACTGGACTCAGGGAGTCGGATTTGAGTTTGGAGTAAAATGCGGCCAAGGAGGCTGCTCGTTCCACCACCTGCTGAGGTACGGTTGGCATCCCTTTTCTCCGAATGATGACATGGGAACCCGGTACTTGTCGAGCATGGAGCCATAGGTCATCCTTGTGTACAAAGTTGCGCAGCATCTCGTCATTGTCTTTGGCGGATTTCCCCACCCAGACGGTATATCCTTCCACCTCAAATACTTTGAAAGGGCTGCTCACTTCCGTTTTGGATACTGGAAGGTCCTCCTTGTGTTCCTTTTTGAATTCTTTCAATGCCCTGAAATCCTGTGCTTCTTGGAGTCGATCAAGCAAGGATTGAAGGGACTGGGCCTGCGCTTTTTTAGCAACCAAGGTTTTTTCCAATTGATCAATTTCCAATTGCCGATTTTTTGATTTCCGGTAAAGGGAAGCAGCGAGGTCCTGGGGTTTTTGATTGGGTTTGAGGCTAATTTTCACCTTTTCACCTGTGTAAAAATTATCCAGTTCTGCCTCACGGTTACTTTCTCCAAATGCATGGAGGTTGGCCATCAGCACATCCGCAAGTTGAGACGGGGGAGGAGAATCTCTCAGTTCTTGCAGTTTTTCCCCTGATTTCTTGAGGTATGCTTCCGTTCTTTTGAGTTGATCCTGATAAGATTTGAGGAGGCTGTTTTTTTCTTTTTCAAAACTTCCCAGCACCAAGGCTTGGTAAAACAGTTCATTGCAGGCTTGAATGGGATCTGCATAAGTAGCCTTCGCCTCCGCCTCCGGGAGTAGGCTAAGCAGCAATTCCCCTTCTTTTTCGACCAAGGCGTACAAAGGACTATCCAAGAGATCTAGTAGTTCTTGAATCAATCCCCATTTCGCATTTAGGTTGAGTTCAAGATACCCTTTTTGCTTGAGCCATGCCCGAGGTACAGGACCTAGGGTAGGTAAAAACTGAGAAACGTTTCCTTCCAGTTGAATAAAATGCTCCAAACTCAAGTCAAGTTGTCGATCCAAGGTCCTCCAATCGAGAATTTTATCTTCTGAAATGATGTTTCTAAACCATACCTCTGCTTCAGATGCCTCAGGGAGGTAAAGCAAGCAATTGCTCCGGTTGCCATGGAGTTTGAAGACCAGCACTTTTCCAGAGGAAAGTTCAAACTTTAAGGCTCTTTCATTGGAAAACACCCTGCAGGATCGAATTTGATCCCCGATCAGGCTTTCAAAGAGACTGACTGAATTCCGTTTGGCTCGGTGAAACTGGCTCGGAAAGGAAAGGTAAACCTGTGGTGGAAGCAGGTGGGCGCGGATAAACTGTGTTCCCTGAGCCCCTTCGGTCTCTAGGATTAATTCATCTTTGCTTTGAGAAAAGCAGGCCACAATCGTATTTCCTGCAAACGAATCTGAAAGGGCCGGAGCGAGGAACCGTAGAAAATGGTAGGTCAAGTGCATGGCTAGACGTGCAACTTAAGTCCATCATAGCCCAAATACATTCCTTCAGGAAGTTCCTTCTCTACTTCAGCATGGAGTCCAAGCCGATGGGAAATATGGGTAAAGTAGGTTTTTTTTGCGCCAATGCGCTTGGCCTGCTCGATGGCTTGCTCTAAGGTAAAGTGGGAGATGTGCGGCTCTTTTTGCAAGGCATTGAGCACCAAAATTTCTGATCCCTCCAGGAGGGCATAGGTTTCCTCTGGGATGGAGTTGGCATCGGTGATGTAACTAAAGTCCCCAATTCGAAATCCCAAAACGGGCAGTTTGTAATGAAGGACTGGAAGAGGGGTAATCCCAACTCCGTTGATTTGAAAAGGGAGGTGATCAATTTCTACGCAAGCCACTTGTGGGACGCCAGGGTATTTTTTATCATTAAAGATATAGGCATACTCTCGTTGAAGTTGCTCGAGTACAGCCGCTCTACCAAAAATGGGGATATCGGCTTGCTGGTAAAAATTGAAAGGGCGAATGTCATCCAAGCCTGCCGTATGGTCCTTGTGCTCGTGGGTAAACAGTACTGCATCCAATTGTTTGATGCCTTCCCGGAGCATTTGCATTCGGAAATCAGGCCCTGTATCGATGACAAAGGATTGACCTTGAACGGCCAAATGAATTGCGGCTCGAAATCTTTTGTCTCTAAAATCTAGGGATTGACAGACTGGGCAAGGGCAACCTATCACCGGTACCCCTTGGGAGGTACCTGTTCCCAAAAAGGTGATGGTCAAAACTTTAACGTGGTTTGGCGTAATTCTGAAAGGAAATCTTGGTTTGCTTTCTCCTTGAATTCTTTGGGGTCAAGATCTAATTCGACTAGAATATCAAGGAGGGCATTGATTTTTCCTTCCAAAGGAAAGTACTTATTGATGATGACTACTTTGGTCTCTTTCAGCAGGCAGTATCCCGACTTAAAATTTCCCTTTTCGTAGCGGAGGTGGTAAGAGGAGGCAGCAAACAAATTTTCCAATTTGTCCAAAAAGTGTTTGGTGTATTTGATTGCCATGGACTAACTCAGGAATTTTTTAACCGTTGCTAATACGAGGTCGTAGTTTAAAGGTTTCTGAATGAAGTCATCAAACCCAAACTTTCGAAAATCTTCTGGGGTATGGTTGGCGGCATTGCCTGAAATGGCAATGATGGGAATGCCATTCTTTTTTGGGTCGGCCAACTTTCTAATTTCCTTGGTGCATTGAATTCCATCCATTTGAGGCATGGTGATGTCCATCAGGATCAAATCAAAATCTTCTTCAGCAAGCATCTCCAGCACTTGCTTGCCGTTGCGGGCAGCCTTCATGCTGTAGTTTTCGAAAGCCAACACACTCTTTGTCAGATTGATAATGATGGAGCTGTCTTCACCTACCAAAATCTTCATTTTATCACGCATCCTATAAATTGGGTTTATTCCTTAATAATTCTTGAAATTCCACTAAGGCAGCCTTAAGGTAGTGAAGACTTTCAGCAAATTCAATGCTTTTTTGTTGCCTTCCTAAGGATTCACTACACTTCGCAGCAGCATATACTTTTTCTGCCCCTAAGGTACCGGAATTCCCTTTTATTGTGTGAATGGTGTGCAAAATTTCCTCAGACGGTAAGTCTTTTGAATTTGGATCCAGTAGTTGATAAAGGCTGATGCATTCTTGAACAAAGTCGGCATAGACTTGGTCAATTACCTCTTGGTTACTCAAGCGTAGCAGTTGGTGGTATACCTCGGTATTTAGAATTGGGAGGTCTTCAGTCACTGTTGAATTATTGATTTCTTCCTTCTCCTGTTTTTCCAATAAACTTTGAATCTTGAGAATAAATTCTTTGGGACGAATTGGTTTTGAAAGGACCTCATCAAAACCCTGGCTCAGAAAAAAAGGGGCATTTGCCTCATTTAGGTAGGAAGTTAATGCGACCACTAGGCAGGACTTGCCTAGAAGCTTTTTTGTGCTTTGCAAAAAATGTATGGGTTCGAGATCAGTCAGTTGCAGGGATAGCAAAACAAGGTGAACGGGTTCCTGTGCAATATAGGTCAACGCATCTTGGCCGGCATCAAAGCTAGCATAAGGATGAAGTTGCCCAATTAAGTATTCAAAAAGCTTTCGTTCTTGTTCCTTATTTTCTACAATCAAGATATTTTTGCTTTTCATCTCAAACCTCCTGACTTTTAGTTTTTAAAAATTTGTGGATGCCAACTGACCCTTCGTATTTGATTCTAGTAGTAGGGCCAACAGCAGTTGGTAAAACCGACCTTTGTTTAAAACTAGCCAAAAAATTCCAAACTGAGATTCTTTCCTGCGATAGCAGACAGTTTTATCGGGAAATGAATCGAGGTACGGCTAAGCCTAGTGCGGTTGAATTGGCAGAAGTGCCGCATCATTTCATCAACAATTTATCCATAACCGATGCTTACGATGTGCGGAAGTATGAGGAAGAGGCTTTGGGCCTTTTGGGAAACTTGTTTCAAAAACATCGGGTAGTTATTCTCACAGGTGGAACAGGGCTTTTTGCAGATGTAATAGTCAATGGCATGGATGCCATTCCTGAGGTGGCCCCAGAAATTCGGGAGGAAATCATTCAAGAATATCAATCCAAAGGCTTAACCTGGCTTCAAGGCGCTGTGGAAGAAGTAGATCCAGAATTTTTTGCTCAGGTAGATCGAGCCAATCCCCAACGCTTGATGCGGGCACTCGAAATCTGGAGAGGGACAGGGTTAAAATTCAGTAGTTTTCGAACCAAGAAAAAAAATGTCAAACGGCCTTTCGAAGTCATTAAAATTGGGCTAGATCGGCCCCGGGAGGAACTTTACAAGCGTATTGACAGTCGAATGGAGCAGATGCTAGCCGAGGGATTGTTTGAGGAAGCCCAAGGTCTTTTTGAAATGCGGGGGTTAAATGCACTTCAAACCTTAGGTTACACCGAGGTTTTCGATTTTTTGGAGGGAAAGTACGACAAGGAGGAACTCATTCGACTTTTGAAACGCAACTCCAGAAGGTATGCAAAACGGCAGTTAACTTGGTTTCGAAGGGATCCCCTGATTCACTGGTTTCATCCCAGCGAGGAGCGGGAAATCCTTGCCTTCTTAGCGAATCAAATCGCCTTAAATCCCCCAATAAATGCTACCCAGTTGTAGGGGGCTTTTTTAATCAACGCGTTGAATTGGTGTCGGTTGACTTTTAGGGCTCGAAGGGCCTCAATACTACTTTGTGGAATTGACTTTTCAGCAGCAGTATTTTTCAAAATTCGTTGAATTTCCTCTGGATCAAGCAACTTTTCAGCTGTAATTCCCAACTCAGGATGAGCAAGACCTAGTTGAGCAAGTAAATTTCGCTGAAGGATCAATTTGGCACGCAAAGAGTTTCTTACGGTTAAGAAAAACAGCATGCATGCTCCAGATACAGTCAAAAACAAAGGAATAAAGCCCATATTAAATGCTTAATAGGTGGATTAATTTCAAGTGGTCAGGAATAAGCGGTTTGGGTTTGCCGATGCAATCTTCAAAAGGAGTGTAAACCACTTGCCCATTCATGACTCCAGCCATGCAATTTGTTTTACCGGCCAAGAGTCCTTCAACGGCAGCCATTCCGCATCGACTGGCCAATACCCGGTCTCTTGCAGTAGGCTTTCCACCACGCTGAATGTGGCCTAGTGTAGTTACCTTAAAGTCTTTAGATGGATCTTGGATTTGGTCTTTCACGAGTTTCATGATGGTTTCAGCAGATCCCAGTTCATCCCCTTCAGCCACTACAATAATGCTTGAACTTTTACTTTTACGAAGGTTCTTTAATGATTTGACTATTTGATCAATATCACTCTTGGTTTCTGGAACCAACACAAATTCTGCACCTCCACCTATTCCAGATTCTACCGCGATAAAGCCGGCGTCTCTTCCCATTACTTCGATAAAAAATACCCGATCGTGGGCAGCGGCGGTATCTCGAATTTTGTCGATCGCATCCAATGCGGTGTTGACAGCGGTATCAAATCCAATGGTGTAATCTGTTCCGTAGATATCGTTATCGATGGTGCCAGGGCAGCCTACCGTAGGAATTCCAAATTCTTCAAAAAAGATTTTTGCACCGGTAAAGGTACCGTCTCCACCAATTGCTACTAAGCCTTCAATTCCCAATGCTTGCAAGTGGTCAAATGCCTTTTTTCTCCCCTTGGGAGTCATGAATTCCATTGATCGTGCAGATTTGAGAATGGTGCCGCCTCGCTGGACGATATTGGACACCGAATGGGATTGCATTCGCTTGATATCCCCTTCAATCATCCCCTCATAGCCTCTTTGGATCCCACAAATCTCAAGTCCATGATAAATAGCAGTTCGCACCACAGCACGAATACAGGCATTCATTCCAGGAGCATCTCCACCAGAGGTGAATACAGCGATTTTTTTCATGGTTTGCACGGTTTTAAAAAGCCAAAAATAGGCATAATTGACCTGAAAAATCTGATTTATAGGAAAAATCAACTTGACAACTAGTGAATAAATCGTTAACGGTCCACAATTCACTTTCTCAATCTTCAATCCTTATTTTTTTGGCTGCTGGTACTAAAGCGAATAATCCCATTGAATTTTTTATAAGCCGTTAAAGAGCAGTTTTAAAAAATACTACCTTGAGGAATCAAATTCCCAACACATGAAATCAACTCGGTTCGTCAGCTTCTTCTTTCTTGTTTTTTGCTTCTATACTTCACCCATACTTGCGCAACAGCATGAAGCGAAGCGTTGGGAGGCTCAAGCCAATCGGGTAGAGATCATTCGAGATGACTTTGGGGTTCCTCACATCTACGGCTCTCGTGATGCAGATGTGGTTTTTGGCTTATTGTATGCCCAATGTGAGGATGATTTCAGACGAGTGGAGCGCAACTACCTTTGGGCTCTGGGGAGGCTTTCTGAGTTGGAAGGGGAGAAGGAACTGTACTCCGACCTTCGGGCGCAGTTGTACATGACCACTGCAGAAGCGAAACAGGCCTATCAGCAGGCTCCGGAATGGCTCAAAGAATTGTGTGTGGCTTTTGCGGATGGGATCAATTACTACTTGCATACCCATCCTGAAGTCCGTCCTCAGGTCATTACGCACTATGAACCTTGGATGCCCTTATTTTTCTTTGAAGGATCTATAGGCGGGGATTTGGAGCAGATTTCTACTGCCCAATTGAAGGCATTTTATGAGCCCAAGGCTACTTTGGGTTTGACGCAAGAACAAGAAGTACTGACTCCGCTACTCTTTGAGGAGCCCAAGGGTTCCAATGGAATTGCCATCGCGCCGAGCCTTTCCGAATCGGGTAATGCCATGCTACTCATCAATCCCCATACTTCCTTTTATTTTCGTCCTGAAGTGCATGTAGTCAGCGAAGAAGGGCTCAATGCCTACGGGGCGGTGACCTGGGGTCAGTTTTTCGTATACCAGGGATTCAACGAGAAAACAGGTTGGATCCATACTTCCACCTTCGTGGACTTTATGGATGAGTTTGTGGAGGAGGTGACGCAAAAGAACGGGAACTATAGTTACCGCTATGGAAATGAAACCCGTCCGGTAGAAACCCAGCAAATCACTTTAAAATACAAAGAAGGGGATCAGTTGAAGGAAAAAAAGTTTACCATCTACCGCACCCACCATGGTCCCATTACGCACCTCGAGCAAGGACAGTGGGTAGCCACAAAAATCAACTGGAATCCAGTGCAAGCCTTGATCCAGAGTTACACCCGTACCAAACTTGCCAATTATGCGGAATTTAAGGAGATGATGAATATTCGAACCAACAGTTCCAACAATACGGTATTTGCTGATGGGGAGGGGAATATTGCTTATTTCCATGGCAACTTTATTCCAAAGCGAAATCCAAGCCTAGATTTTTCAAAATCCGTCGATGGATCTGATCCCGCGACCGATTGGCAGGGGCTCCATACTGTGGATGAAAGCGTCCTTATCCTAAATCCGGGCACGGGATGGATCCAAAATTGCAATTCTACTCCCTTTACCGCAGCAGGGAAGTTTAGCCCAAAGAAGGAAGATTATCCAGGCTACATGGCTCCAGATCAGGAGAACTTTAGAGGCCTTCATGCGAGTCAACTCCTGAATCAGCAAACCAAAAAACTCAACCTGGATACCTTTTTGGAACTTGCTTACGATCCTTACTTACCTGCCTTCTCTTTTTTGATTCCAGAACTGCTCGGGTCGATTACGTCTCCGCTTCCCGCTGCTTATGCACCGGCCATGGAGCTACTTCGCAACTGGGATTACCGAACTTCTAAGGAGTCGGTGGCCATGTCTATCGCGCATTTCTACGGGGAAAATTACCAGCGCCGATTTAGAAGCTTGTCGCGCTTTGCCGAGCCAAATCCCAATGCCAAAATACCAACTCCTGCTGAACTCCAAGCCGTATTGATCCAGACATTGGAGCAAATGAACGCTGACTTTGGCTCTTGGAATACCCCTTGGGGCGAAATCAATCGCTTTCAGCGCCTAAGCGGAGACATTGATGCAGGTTTTGATGATAGTAAGCCCTATGTGCCGATTGGTTTGGCTTCAGGCAATTGGGGGGCATTGGCTGCCTATGGAGCACGGGCAACCGAAAACACCAAGCGACTTTATGGGTACCGGGGCAATAGTTTTGTAGCCGTGGTGGAATTTGGAGAAAAGGTTCGTGCCAAATCCATTCTTGCAGGGGGGCAGCAGGCGGATCCAAATTCTCCACACTTCTTTGATCAGGCGCAGCGCTATGCGGATGCTCAATTTAAGGAGGTCCCTTTTTATCGGGAAGATGTGGAAAAACGAAAGGTGCGTTCCTATCGTCCAGGACAAATGAAAGACTAATTCAAAAGGTTTTTTTTGACCGATGGCGCTGTACCAAGCGAATCAAAAAGGCTCCTGAGCCGATAAGAAAGCATACCCCAAACCAAAGAAAGGGGTCATAAAAATCAAAAAGCATGCGGTACCCAGCGGTGAAGCCAAAGAGCAGAAGTCCTGAAATGGCCCAAATGGGCTTATTTTCCTCCAGATCAGGAGCAGCAGGTAGGTAAGGTAAATTTACTAAAGACCGGAGTTCCCCCCAATGCCAAGCAATCAGCAGGAGATTGGCGGCTAGCATCAATCCTGTGATTACAGGTGTTCCTCCAAATTCCATGGAAATGGTAATCACAAAGACATTGAGGATAATGGGAAGATTGATAACTGCTCCTAGTTTTGCGAAACGCTGGGTCATCAAAAAGAAACCTGCCAGCAGTTGTGCCCATCCGATAAACTGCCAGTAGAGGCCTGTTTGGTAGAGTACTTCGAAAAAATGCATGGTAGAGCCAAGTGGAGCATCCTCATGGGAATAGGTCGTGAAGCGCTTTCCCTTGATCTTGATGATGCAGGCAAATACGAAGGCTCCACCGATCAAATACCGGGTGTAGATGATGAATAGTTGAACTAAAAACAAGGATTTGAGGCGATCCATGGATTGATTTAGGCTAAAGACTGGATAAGACCTGCTGCTTCGCCGAGGTGTTCTGCAGTAAAAAAGCGGTCGTGCTTCACCTCGTGCTCCACTTGTTCATGGATCCAAGTGGTATGGAATGGCACATGGATGCCATAGCCACCAAGTTCCAATACAGGAAGGATATCCGACTTGAGGCTATTGCCAATCATGACTAATTCATTTGGTTGAATATCCAGGTGCCCGATTAGTTTTTGGTAATCCGAAGCTCGTTTTTCACTCATGATTTCAATGTGGTGAAAGTATCCTTCTAGTCCAGATTTTTGAAGTTTTCGTTCCTGGTCTACCAAATCTCCTTTGGTAGCAAGGACGATGCGGTAGTGCCCTTGCAGTGATTTCAGTACTTCTTCCACACCTGGCAATAAATCCACTGGCTTGGAAAGCATTTCTTGACCGATTTGAATGATCTTTTCCACCAAGGAGATGGGCATTTTTTCACCCGAAATGCGAAGAGCTGTCTCAATCATCGAAAGCATAAAGCCCTTGATGCCATAGCCATAGAGGCTGAGGTTTCCAATTTCGGTACGGTACAATTCTTTCATAATTGCATGCTGAGGAAGGAAATCTTCCAGTAGGCTGGCAAATTTTTCCTCCGCTTCACGAAAATAAGTTTCGTTGATCCAAAGGGTGTCGTCAGCATCGAAAGCAACTACTCGAATGGGCATGTAATTCAAAATTTGAGTTGAAAATTAGTAAAAAGTAAACGATCAGGTACGGAAGTGAAAATTTAGAGAGGACTTACTTGACTGTTTCCTCCATCCAAGCTAGCAGTACCTCTCGCCAACCTGAAACGGCCCCTTTACCTATGCCAAAGGCAAATCCATGGCCCCCTGTGGGATAAATGTGTAAGGCTGCTTTTACACCATGCGCATGCAGTGCTTGAAAATAGAGGAGGGAGTTTTGTAAGGGCACGGCCATATCGTCTTGCGCATGCACCAGGAAGGTGGGGGGAGTGTCCGCATTCACCTGAAGTTCGTTCGAAAATCGGTCCACCAAAGCTGGAGTTTCCTGATCCCCAAGTAGATTTTTTCTTGATCCAGAATGCGCTGCTGCATCTCGGAAGGAGATCACGGGATACACCAAAATGGAAAAATCTGGACGTGCGGATAATAGATCTATGGCATCGGTTTCCCGGGCTACTTCATGTGTGTATGACGTGCTTAAGGTAGCGGCTAGGTGACCTCCAGCTGAAAATCCCATGATCCCCACTTGCTTGGGATTAATGTGCCAGGCCTCAGCATGCTGACGTACCAATCGGACTGCGCGCTGGGCATCAAGTAGGGGAACTTCCTTTCGATCTGTCAGGGAGGTGGATAGAGGGAGTCGGTACTTCACGACGATACCAGCAATTCCTTGAGAATTCAACCATTTTGCAAAGTCGGTTCCTTCCCAATCGTAAGCCAATATGCCGTATCCGCCACCCGGGAAAATTACCACCGCTTCGCCCGTGGCAATTTGCTGGGTAGGGAGATACACTTCGATGCTTGGAGTTTGTACGTTTGAAATGCGAACAATACCCTCCTTCACTGATTTTTCTTGCTGCTCCGATTCCTTTTGCAAGGGAGGGAGTCCCGGCCATAAGTTTAGGGTATGATTTTGGGAAAAGGCTAGGCTAGTCCCAGAGAGCAAGATGAGTAGGGTGAATAGGTATTTCATAGGGTTAAGAATTAGGATCTTAAGAAGGGGCTTTTTTGATTTTCTTGTACAAACAACTCAGGAGGTGAAACTAAATATTTTTTCGCTGAGCGCCCACCGCCAATTTGGAGGAGTGCCCGGAAGATTAGTTTGGTACTGCCCTAAGAATGCCTCCCATTCCTGAACCTTTGGGTTGGCCAGGTCTAGCTTTGCTTTCTTTTCAAAACTGAATTCGTCAGAGGTGTGCAGCACCATGCTGAGTCGGTTGCTCCATCGGTAAATGCTCATTTCTAGGATCCCTGCATCCCGAATGCTCTCCAAGATCACAGGATCTACCTGCCGATGACACTGCACATAGGCTTGGATGGCTTCGGGTTCATTTTTGAGATCGCAGACTAAAAGGAAGGTTTGCATGTTTTCAATGAATGGAATGGATTAAACTAGCGAGCCGGTACCCTTACAGCAAAAAGGAAGACCAACAAGAAGCAGGTGAAGGGTAGGAAAAAAGAGAAATTGATCTCGGACACCCCGAGAATCACTAAATCCGTGTAGCCAGAACCTCCCCAATCCAAAATCATTCCTTGGAGGGTTGGCATAATGGCCCCGCCCACAATGGCCATAACCAAGAAGGCAGCCGCGAACTTCGCATCCTCTCCAAGGCCTTCCAGAGCAATTCCGTAGATGGTGGGAAACATCAAGGACATGGCAAAACTAATGGCGACCAGCGAATAGAGACCGGCCATTCCAGGCAAGAAAATGGCTCCCAATGTAAAGACCATGGCTAAGATTGCAAAACCCGCCAGCAATCGTGCTGCTGGGAGAAATCGTAAAAGAAAGGTGCAGACCCATCGCCCCACCAAAAATACCCCCAAGGAGGCAAATGCATAATTTACTGCTTCGTAGGTTGAGATTCCTAAGGCTTCTGCATATTGGTAAATGTAGGTCCAAATCATAATTTGCGCCCCAACATAGAATAGTTGCGCAAGTGTACCTTCTACGAAATTTCTATTTTTAAAGAGTCGTTGTAGGGTGGCGATAAAATCCAATTTAGCCCCTTCCACCTTGTTTTCGGGCATCTTGGCAAGCGCAATCACGACCAAAATAGCCAAGACCACTACCCCAAGAAATACATAGGGATCACGGATGACCATCAGGTCATTGCTTCGAATGGCTGCCTTTGCTGATTCATCCAGGCTATCGAAGAGGTATACTTTGCCGGACTCGTCGGTGGCGGAACTTTGGAGGGAGTTAAGGATGTAGGTTTTGGCCACGAAAAGTCCAGCCAATGCTCCCATAGGGTTGAAGGCTTGTGCCAAATTTAGGCGCTGGGTAGCCGTTTCCTCACTGCCCATGGATAGGATGTAGGGGTTGGCAGTGGTTTCAAGAAATGCTAAACCAAAGGTTAGGATGTACAATGCTGCTAGAAAAAAGCCATAGCTCTCCAGGGCTGCAGCTGGATAAAAAAGGCAGGCCCCCAAGCCGTACAAGCCCAGACCCAGAAGGACACCTGTTTTGTAAGAATATTTCTTAATAAAAAATGCGGCAGGCAAGGCCATGGTGAAGTAGCCACCATAAAAGGCCAGTTGCACCCAGGATGCTTGGGTATTGTTGAGTTCTAAGACTCGCTTAAATGCAGCGACCATGGGATTGGTAATGTCATTGGCAAATCCCCATAAGGCAAACAAAGAGGTAATGAGGATAAAAGGAAGGAGTAATTTTTTTGGAACCAGTTCTGCGCGTGTATTCATAGGGCTCTGTCTAAATGGGTGTAGCCACCGTCTACAAAAATGTGTTGTCCGGTGATATGCGAAGCTTTTTCAGAAAGTAGGAAAAGTGCCATGGCGGCTATCTCTTCCGCAGTGGTCATGCGATTTTCTAGGGGTACCCTACTGCTGATTTCTGCAAGTTTTTGTTTGGGGTCTGGGAAGGACTGGATCCAAGAAGCATACATGGGGGTATAGACTTCTGCGGGCACCAAGGCATTGACTCGAATCTGGTAGGGGAGCAATTCCACCGCCCACTCCCGTGTGAGCGCGAGCTGCGCACCTTTTGCGGCTACATAGCCAGAAGTATTTCCTTGTCCTGTGATCGCAGTTTTTGAGGAAATGTTCAGGATAGACCCTTTTGATTTTTTCAAACTTTCTAGGGCATAATGCGCGAGGTAATAGTAATGTCCCAAATTTCTTTCCACGGATTTCAAAAAATCTTCCGGGCTTCCATTTTCCAGTCCAACTCCATCGTTAGTTCCAGCATTATTCACCAATCCATCAATTCTGCCATAAACTTGAAGGACGTCCTGGACTACGGAATAGGCATCTTCTGGGGAGAATAGCCTTTTTTTAAGGTGGAGAGCTTTGCCTTTTGCCAGGGTGAGCAGTTCTTGGCCCTCTTTTTCAGAGGGATCGATGATGACGGGAATGGCACCTTCATCTAGGAGTCCCTTGGCAATTGCACCACCTATTCCCTTGGCTCCGCCTGAGATTAGGATCACTTTTTCCTGTAGGTGTAAGTCCATATTTTCTTTTTGTAAAGATTAAATCGAATAAAACTCTTGAGCCGTACCCCCTAAAATCGCTTCTTTTTCATCTGCCGAAAGTTGGTTGGTAAAGGATTCGATGACTTCAAGCACCTGCCCGTATTCCCCTGCCAACAAGCATACTGGCCAATCGCTTCCAAAGAGGAGACGTTTGGGGCCAAAGATTTCCAAGGCAATTTCAAGGTAGGGGTAGAGTTGGTTGGCATCCCATTTCTTCCAGTCAGCCTCGGTAACCAGCCCGGACACCTTGGCATGGACGAGTTCCCGCTCTCCAAAGGGCTGCAGGCTTTTTTTCCATGCTTTCCAGTCCCCAGTTTTGATGTCTGGCTTGGACAAATGGTCAATCACAAAGCGCTGGTTGGGGCATTTGTCCACCAAGGATAAGGCAGCGGGTAACTGCTGAGGATAGGTGAGGATGTCGTAGGTATAGCCTCGACTTCCTAGTTTTTGTATGCCACGAACAAATTCTTTACGAAGTAGGTATTCAGGTTCTTTTGATTGGAGGATCTCTCGAAATCCTAGCAATTTGCTAGCCTGGCTCCAGGAATCCAACAGTTCATCTAAGTTGTCTTGCGCCACCTCAACCCAGCCTACCACACCTAGAATCCAGGGATGGGATTCGCTGAGTTCGAGCAAAAAGGCCGTTTCTCGAAGATGTTCCTCTGCCTGTACCGCAATGCATCCATCGATTTGGCTGGCTTGAAGGATGGGGTACAGATCTTCGGGAAGAAAATCTCGTTTCAACCTCCCCATCTCTGGGCTTATCCACTCTTGGCGATCCGGATGGTAGTTCCAAAAGTGCTGGTGCGAGTCAATTCTCATGCTTCTGGGTCGGAAATTGCTACTTGCTTAGACTCTCCTAGACCTTCGATTCCAAGGTGAACGCGGTCTCCTGGAACTAGGTACCTTGGTTCGGGAAGCCCCATCCCGACACCAGAAGGTGTACCTGTAGAAATGACATCTCCAGGAAGGAGGGTCATGTAATTGCTGACATAGGAGACTAGCGTAGGAATATCAAAAATCAAATCAGCAGTATTGCTATTTTGAAGGAGTTCCCCATTGACCTTAAGCCAAATCGAGAGTCGATGTGGATTTGGAATATCCTCTTTGGTGACGAGGTATGGGCCTAGGGGAGCAAAGTGATCCGCACTCTTACCTTTGGTCCATTGTCCACCTTGTCGAAGTTGAAAGTCTCGCTCACTTACGTCGTTGTGGAGGCAATAGCCGGCTATGTAGTCGTAGGCATTTTCTTTGCTGACATACTTTGCGCGTTTGCCAATGACCACGGCCAGTTCCACTTCCCAGTCGGTTTGGGTGGAATTTCGCGGAATGTAAATGGGATCAAAAGGACCACAGAGGGAGCTGCTGGCCTTCATAAAGAGGATAGGGGCCTCTGGAACAGGCATTTTGGCTTCCTCGGCATGCTTTCGGTAATTGAGTCCAATGCACAGAATCTTGGAAGGTCTAGCAATGGGAGAGCCAAGACGGCTTCCCGAAGGGATTTCAGGTAAGCCGCTTTCCTGGGTTTTCAGCCATTGACTTAGTCGATCCAATCCTTGACTACCCAAAAATGCTTCATTCCAATCCTCACCGAAAGAGGAACAATCCAGGCGTTTGCCTGAAGTAGTTTCAATGCCGGGTAGTTCGTGGCCAGGTTCTCCAAATCGGATTAGTTTCATGCGGATGTAAGGGTTAGCGTGTTTTTAAAAACCAGAATAGGGTGGAGGTACTTACATTTTTATCCCTGAAAAACCTCCATCTACAGTGAAATTGGAGCCAGTAATGAACTTGCCGGCATCGGAAGAGATAAAATAGGCCATTTCAGCAATTTCTGCTGGAGTTCCCATTCTGCCTATAGGCTGCGTGGCGGCCAGCTTCTCAAACATCTCTTGTTCTTTGCCCGGATAATTTTTGGCTAAAAAGCCATCCACAAAAGGAGTATGCACCCTTCCTGGAGAGATGCAATTGCAACGAATTCCTTGGGATACATAATCTCGCGCGATACTCA
Organism: Cyclobacteriaceae bacterium; assembly: GCA_947458585.1. Classification (GTDB taxonomy): domain Bacteria; phylum Bacteroidota; class Bacteroidia; order Cytophagales; family Cyclobacteriaceae; genus Algoriphagus. Next base: position 36,764 of record CANGYY010000007.1, read on the forward strand.
AGGTCATGGAAAGGGTAGCTCCTTTGGTCATGCTGTAGGCGAAGCGGTCAGGGATTCCTATCGTGGCTGCTACGGAGCACATGTTGAGAATGGATCCACCCCCACCTTCGATCAACTTGGGGAGGGCGGCTTGGCTGCAGAGAAATAGGCCTTTGACATTCACTGCAAACAGTCGATCAAAATCTGCTGGGCTAGTACTCCCCAAGTTTCCAATATGGGCTATTCCTGCATTATTGATCAATACATCCAGTTTGCCAGAAATGGACTGCACAGCTTGGATCACTTGTTGTTCATCTTGGATATCGGCATGCAAAAAGGTGACTTTTTTTCCCTTTTCTCTACCACTTTTTTCTACCCTGGTACCCTCTGTTTTATTGAAATCAATAAAGATAACTTGACTTCCTTCAGCAGCAAATTTTTCAACGATGGCAAGCCCAATGCCGCTTGCTCCACCCGTGATGAGGATGGTTTTATTTTCCATTTTCGTTCGAATTAAGAATTCTGAATAGGGTCACTATTTGATGGTTCATAAGGCTACTCCTTTTCCTGTTTTTACGGATTCATCGCAAGCAAAGGCTATTTTTAGACTATTCAACGCATCTTCCAAATGTTCGGTAAGGTCCACGTCATTACGAATTGCCTGCAGGAAATAGAGTTGCTCTCGGTTGCATAACTCTTGGTGGTTGGGTTCATCCTTCAGGTCTATCCATTCGTCTTTTTTGGCGAAAAGTTGCTTTTCGTTCAAGTCTGCATGATGGACTAGAATGGATTCTGTCTTGGTGTGTGCATCGATTTGATCGGACTGTCCTGCAGCACCGGCAGTTTTGGCGACAATGGATACCGCTCCTTTAGGACCCATGACATCTTTGATAAAGAAAGCCGTTTCACTGATCATTGGTCCCCATCCTGCCTCATACCATCCCACGGAACCATCCTCAAATCGAATTTGGAGTTGCCCATAGTTATAGTTGTCCTCCGCAACTTCCTCGCTAAGTCTTGCACCGATGGCAGAAACCCAAACCGGCTTGGATCGGGTCATTTGGCACATCACATCAATGTAATGGACCCCGCAATCCACGATTGGACTAAGGGTCTTCATCAAATTTCGATGGACCTCCCACATGTAGCCTTGACTTTGCTGATTGAGGTTCATTCGCATCACCAGGGGCTTACCTAGTTTCTGCGCTTCTTCAATAAATCGCATCCAGGAGGGATGGTGTCTGAGAATGTAACCTACAACTACCTTTTTATTGGTTTTCTTGGCCGTAGAGACAATTCCTGCTGCACCTGCTAGGCTAAATGCCAAGGGTTTTTCCAAGAATACATGGCAGCCAGCCTCCATGGCCTTGCAGGCAAATGCTTCGTGGGTATCTGGGTAGGTGGAAATGCACACCGCATCGGGTTGGCTCCTGGCCAAGGCGATTTCAAAATCTTCAAAAAGAGGATAGTCGCTGGCTAATTTTTCTTGCAGGCGTAACTTGGAATCCCCTCTAGAAACAAGTCCACATATCTCAAAATCGGGGAGGTGATGGTAGGCACTGGCATGAGATGCTCCCATATTTCCACAGCCCACTACCAAAATCCGAATGGGCTTATTCATGGGTATTTGGGGAAAATAGTGCTGTGAATTCTTTTTTACTCAGGTATTTTATGCTGACTTGAAGGGAGATGGGTTCAAGTGGTTGGTCTTTTGGATCTCGCGCTACATTCACGATGCGGTCGACGATATCCATTCCTTTGATGATTCTTCCAAATACCGTGTAATCTCCATCTAGTCGAGGAATTCCTGCTGGATTCTGAACGATGTAAAATTGGCACCGGGCAGAAATTTTACCTGGATTATCGTCACGACCTGCTCCCAAAGCCCCATATACGTGCTTCAATTCAGGGTGAAATTCAGGTTCCAGGAGGTATTCTGGATCAGTAAAGCCAGCAGGCGTATCTGGGCATCCCCCTTGCGCTACAAAATTTGGAATGACCCGATTGAAAGTGAGCGAGTCCCAATAGCCCGCTTCAGCGAGTTCAATAAAGCTTATTTTATGCTTAGGAGTGCGATCATCCAACTCTATCCAAAGTTCTCCTAGCGGAGTTTGAATGTGTCCTACTGCTATTTTAGTTGTTTGAGCATGACTACCAGTCCAGATGAGAAGGGAGATGCAAAAGAGAAGTACTGTTTTTTTCATTGCAGAAAAAGTTTACTTCCTAAACTACGGATTTCTCTGCTACATTTTATTTCCTTTTTGAGGAAAGCTTTTTTTTTCAATACCAAAGAAGGCAAAAAGTCAAGACAAACAGTCTATCTAGAACAAATCAAGTAGGGTTTTTCAAGATTTAAAGTCCAAGTTGATTTACCACAGGATTGGCATACATGTGAAGGAAGTTTTCTACTTCCAAGGAATTGCTTGGATTGACTTTTTGGGAAAGGCGCTTCTCAAAACTTTCTTTTTCTGCGGAGCTGTAGTGGTCTGTAAACTGGCTTTTCTTGTAAAGAAGATCGTAAGCGATGTAATTGCTAGGCCAAAGTTTGTATCCTTTCCAAATTTCTCGATCGATGAGTTCACCGAGTTTGCTCAACTTTTCGTTTTGAGTTAGCTCCTCTTTTTTGAGCTGCCGAATTTCATGATCCAATGGTTTGTTGACTTGGATATGAATTCGCTTTTTGGGTCCCATAATGCCACTCAACAGGGTGATGAAGTCTTCATTTTCCCCTTTCACATATTTTTCCTCCTTCGCTTTGGCTATCAATTCAGGGATTTTTAAGGAATCTGTCGGATCGTACTCGTACGAGATAGATACGGGTACTACCTGTATTTTTTCAAAAAATCCAAAAGGGTTGCTTCCTCTTTCTGACAGGGTAAGCATTTTTAGTACCCCTTTTTGGGTACAGTCGTTTCCGTCCTTAGTTCTTCCTTCCCGCTGTGCTGTCCACACGGATCTATTTTCGCGCAAGAGCGATTTGTGAATGAATTGAGATACGAGTAGGGAACTTTCCAATAAAGCCCTACCGGTTACACCTCTTTTAATTGCGAAATTCCGGTTTAGTTTGGAAAGAATATGAATGAATGGCTTTTTGATCAAGTTGTCTCCAATGGCGGAAGTGGTCATCACCAAACCGTTTTCATACAAACATGCATTCAGTATCGAGGTATCGAGAATGATGTCCCGGTGGTTGGAAATAAACAAATAGGCCGTATTGGGTTCCAATTTTTCAAAACCTCCAAGTGTCAAGCCATCGGAACTCATTTCCAAAACTTTCTTTACAGCGGGGTAGATGAAGTTGATTTGAAAATCACGTAGTGAGTGGGTGTGCTTCATCTGGTCTTTCCAGGAACGGTTCACGTCCTCAGGAAAGGTAAACTGCATCATGGCGGCTAGCATGCTGTCATCCACAATCTCTCGAATAGCAGCATTTACTTCTGCATCGTAATAAGGGCGGATGGGATCAAACTGGGACATGAGCGTGTAAGCGAAAACTGGGAGGTAAATTTAAATGAATTTAGGAAGGTTCGAAAATTGATTCATCACTTGCGATCAAGGAGTTCTTTGCAGGTATTTAGTTAAATAGAAAAATTGCACCGGCAAAGCCTCGGTCCAATAAGGCCAAGTATGGGCACCGGGTCTTTCAATGTATTCGTGAGCTACTTTCTTTTCCATCAAAAGCGAATGCATCTGTCGGTTGGTCTCGATCAAAAAGTCATCCACTCCACAATCGATAATCAAGAAAATTTTTTGGTTTTTAAGTTGATCTACTAGGCCTACAGCGGTGTAGGGATTGAACTGCGGTGCCGGGTAATTGATTGCTCCGAGCATTTCTATTTGCCCCTTTTTACGCAAGTTTCTAAAGTCTTCACCCACCTTCCATAGGTCCGTATCAATGTTCATTACACCACTCATACTTCCAGCTGCTACGAATAGCGCTGGGTGCTTCGCAGCCAGTGTAATGGCACCATGGCCTCCCATAGAAAGCCCAGTGATGGCTCTAGATTCTTTTTTTGTCAGGGTTCGGTACTGCTGATCGATAAAGGGGATCAATTCTTGAATCATGTAAGTTTCGTAGCGAACCGAATCTAGCAAGGGACTATCGTAATAGTAGCTCGCGGGGCCTACTCCCGGGGTGACGATGATGAGGTCATGCTCCTCTGCCATTTGGTTCACAATCCCTTTTTCAGTGACTTTTTGATGCCAATCTGAAAAGGCTCCTGAACCCCCATGGAGGAGGTAGACTACAGGGTAGCGGCTTTGACCTTTTTGGTAAGAAGAGGGGAAAGTGATAGCTGCTTTGAGGGACTTTTTCATGGACGGGCTGTAGACCGAAATGGTGTCCACCTTTGCTTGGGAGAAGGCAAGTATGGGTAAGAGTAGAAATAGAGCTAAAGCTAAGTTTTTCATTGGTTGTCGCTTGCTTAGGTTATTTTAAAATACGATTCAAGGATGAGCAGGATTAATGGTGTTCTCGTCGGGCTTTTTGGTTGAGATATGCATTCAAAAATAAGCATTTTTTTAAGCTGTAACTTAATAAGATTAGCCCACTTGGCTGCAAAGAATAGAAATGTATTGGTTGTAATTGAAGGAAATTAAAAGAATTAGTTTCCAACTCCTATACCTAATTCCTATCTTACCTAAAATCAACATTAGGCGAATCGAATGAAATCAGTTCAACAAGCAGCCTACCTACTTTTAGTCTTAGTTTTAGGTGCCATAGTGGCCAAAGAAGGATCCTTTATTTTTGTACCGCTGGTGTGGGGGATTTTTTTTGCTTTTGCCCTGTATCCTATATCCTCCTGGTTTGAACGGAAAAGATTTCCGAGAGGGCTTGCCGTATTCCTAAGTATCCTTGGAGTCTCTATCCTTGCCTTAGGCATTTTTTACCTCTTACTGAACCAGGTGTTTGGGTTGATTCGAGAAATCCCAGAAATAGAAGCCAATATTTCGGGGAAAATAGCACGCTATTCTAAGGAACTCAACCTCTTGTTTGGTGAAGAGTGGATCAGTTCGAATTCCGTACCTGGTTTGGATTCATTAGTCAGTTCAGTTGACTTCAATAAAACCCTTTTTGCTACGGGAAAGTCCCTTACTTTGATTGGGATTGTGCCTTTGTACACCTTTTTATTACTGTATTACAAGGATTTTTTCGCCGAGTTTCTAGTGAGGTACTCCTCCAAAAATCAGCAAAACATTCTTCATTGGGTCAACGATTCAGGGCAAGTTATCCAGGATTATTTGGTTGGGATGATTCGGGTCACAGGAATCGTTGCCTTCTTATCTGGGCTGTTTTTTTATTCAATTGGTGTTGAATTCTATATTTTGTTTGCGGTCTTTATTGCCCTCATGAATTTGATTCCCTTTGTAGGGGTTTTTCTTTCTTCTTTGTTTGCAATTCTCTACGTTTTTTTGACCACGGATTCCCTGATGTACCCTTTGCTCACTTTCGTGTGCTTGTGGGGAATTCAACTCTTGGAAAACAACCTAATTACGCCGATGGTGGTAGGGTCAAAAGTGAAAGTAAATGCGCTTGCTGTCATCATCTCCATCCTGATTGGAGGCTGGCTTTGGGGAATTTCCGGAATGGTTTTGTTTATTCCCTTGGTAGGCATATTGAAAATCACACTTGAAAAAAGTGCAAGCCTGCAGGCTTTTGGTTTTTTATTAAGCGACGACGTACAAGTCAATGAAGATTCAGAAAACTTTTGGAAAATCTTGAGGAAGAAATTTTCTAGAGAAAAAAAGTAAAAAAATAAGTCGGGGTGGCAGGATTCGAACCTACGGACTTCCCGCAATTCTGCGGTGCCTGCCCCGAAGGATTTCGGGGACGCGATACCGGACTACGCTACACCCCAGAAACAAAAAAAGCCAACAAGTAATCTGTTGGCTTTCGTTGTTTTTGATCTTAAATAAGTCGGGGTGGCAGGATTCGAACCTACGACCTCCACATCCCAAATGTGGCGCGATACCGGGCTACGCTACACCCCGAACTTGAACTAAAGAACTTTTTCCTCAGCGAGGTGCAAACATAGCCAAAAATACCTTCTGAACTACTCCTGTTGTCCAAAAAACAAAAATAGTATCCTAACTTACACGCTTACTGCCTGTAAACTAGCCTCTTATAATTTATTCCCTGAGCTGTCTGTTTAGCCAAATACAAGGGTAGCAATGAAAGTAAAAACGAGGGTAAAAATTAGAAGTAGAACTATCCAGGATTGCAAAAGAGCTGATTTAGCTCGTTTATTTCTATGATTAATAGAATTCTGTAAATCAATTATATCTACTCCTTCAGTAGTTCTTTTAATCGAAGGATAAGAGAACGCTTTTTGTCGAGAATTTTTTAAATTCAAATTGTCTTGAAACGACTGCGTACCCTCTCTGCTAAATCCTATTTCTCCTGTCATGTTGTGTCTAAAAATTGATTAAAAAAAATCAAATGAAAAATTTAGTGTTCCAATTAGAATACGGGATTTCACTAAAAGAGTTTCAATTCATCCTAGAAGATTCTGGCTTGTCTGCGAGACGGTCTATGGAAGACCCTCAACTTCTAGAGCGTATGATTAAAGGAGCCAATTTACTCATTACTGCAAGATCGGAGGGTCAATTGGTGGGCTTGCTCCGTGGCTTATCTGATTTCTGCTACCGCAGTTTTATCGCTGACTTGGCTGTGTCTCGTTCGTTTCAACGCAAAGGCATTGGCCGTCAGTTGATCCAAACGGCACGAAATCAAGCTCCTGAAGCACGACTCTTTCTTTTTTCAGCAGAAGATGCAGCCCCCTTTTATGAAAAATTGGGTTTTCATTTACACGAACGATGCTATCAGTTGAAGGCCGGAGAAGAACTTCTCTAGCAATTCCCTTAACTTGCTTATGGGCCGCCTAGACCAAGACCTCAAAGCGATGAAGGAAGGCAAAATTTTCATGCAATAAATTCCGCTTTAGCCAATTGGGATAGTTTTCTTTTCTTTAAAGAAGTTTAGATTAGATAGTTCAAGATAAAATCCAATACATTTCACCAAATACTAGTTACAAACACATGAAAAAACACGTTTTCTTGCTCCTCCTATTCCTTTCCGGAATAAGTATGGCACAAACCACCAAAGAGGCTTCTACAAGTACCTTACCCAAGGGAGAAGTAGCGAAGTCCAAGCAATCCGTCACCTTGGATGGAAAGGTAATTCCTCTTTCAGCGGAGGCGGGTACGCTCCAATTGAAAGACGAGAACAACAAGCCCATAGCCCTGTATGGCTACACGGCTTATTTCAAGGATAACCCTGAGAAAAATCGCCCCATCGTATTTGCCTATAATGGAGGTCCTGGATCTTCTTCCTACTGGTTGCACATGGGGATCATGGGTCCGAAGCGCATTGTGGTGGACGATCCAAATTACAATGCTGCTGCTCCTTACGAACTGACCAATAACGAGTTTTCCATCCTGGATGTAGCCGATGTGGTCATGATGGACCCGGTAGGAACAGGCTTGAGTGTGCCGATTGGAGATTCCAAAGGCGCTGATTTCTGGGGTGTGGATCAGGATATTCGCAGTACCAGCTTGTTTATCATGCAGTTTTTGAAGGAGCATGGCCGTCTCAATTCGCCCAAATACATTTTGGGAGAGAGCTACGGCACCTTCCGAAATGCAGGCGTAATGAACTATTTGCTGGACAAGGGCTATGCCTTGAATGGGGTCATCATGGTGTCTGCTGTGTTTGACCTGCGCACCTTGTTCTTTGCGCCTAACGAGGACTTGCCTTACATCGTATACTTGCCTACCGTAGCAGCGACGAGCTGGTACCATAAAAAGGTGGCCAATCCAGGAAGCAATCTTCCTGCCTTTGTACAGCAGGTGCGCGAATTCGTGGAAAAGGAATACGCTCCAGCCTTATTTAAGGGAAACCGAATTACTGCAGCAGAGAAGTCTTCCATTGCCAAGAAATTGGAAGGATTTACCGGAATTACTTCAGCCGTTTGGGAGCGTGCAGACTTGCGCATTACTCCAGGAGAATACTACCAAGAACTGCTTCGAGGTGAAGGGATGACAGTGGGTCGATTGGATTCCCGATACAAGGGGATCAACTTGGATCCTATGGCCATGTCCGCATTTACAGATCCGCAAAGTGATGCCATTTCACCAGCGTATACCATGGGCTTCTTGGATTATTACCATGGAAGTTTGGGAGTGAGCAAGGACCTGAGCTATGCCACTTCTGCCTATGCCAAGGAAGGATTTAAGTGGGATTGGAAGCACCAAGGAAACAATTTCTGGGGTGCAGATGCCGCAGTGACCACCGTGCCTGACATGGCGGAAGCGCTGAGCAAGGACCCTCATGTAGAGGTCTTGATCATGAATGGTTACTACGACCTGGCAACGGTCTTTCATGGGGTAGAGCATTCCATCGCTCACATGGGATTGCCAAGTTCGGCTACAGATCGAATCAAGATGACCTACTACGAAGCAGGTCACATGATGTACACGCATTTGCCGTCTGCAGCGCAATTCCGTCAGGATCTGAAGTCCTTTATCCAGAGTACACTCAAGAAGTAACATTGAATTTAAAGGCATAAAAAAAGGAGATCCAATTGGATCTCCTTTTTCATTGTAAAAGCAGTTTGAATTACATCATGCCACCCATTCCGCCGCCGCCCATTGGAGGCATTGCAGGAGCGTCTTCCTTCACATCTGCTACCACACACTCGGTAGTCAAAAGCAAGGCTGCGATAGAGGCTGCATTTTCTAGCGCCAAACGCGTCACCTTAGTAGGGTCGATAACACCTGTTTTGAATAGGTCTTCGTATTTGTCTGTACGTGCATTGTAGCCGTAGTTGCCTTTGTTGTCACGGATCTTGTTGACCACCACAGAAGGCTCGCCACCTGCGTTGCTCACGATGGTTCTCAAAGGAGCCTCGATCGCTACGCGGATGATGTTGATACCGGTATCCTGATCTTCGTTGTCACCTTTCAATTTGTCAAGGGCTGAAGCAGCACGAACAAGCGCTACACCACCACCTACAACCACACCTTCTTGAACCGCAGCTCTAGTGGCGTGCAAAGCATCGTCTACACGGTCTTTCTTTTCTTTCATTTCTACTTCTGTAGCAGCACCAATGTACAAGATAGCCACACCGCCAGAAAGCTTAGCAAGACGCTCTTGCAATTTCTCACGATCGTAATCAGAAGTGGTTTTTTCGATTTGCGCTTTGATCTCAGCAATTCTGCCCTTGATCGCACCCTTATCACCTGCACCGTTTACCAAGGTTGTATTGTCCTTGTCGATGTTGATTTTTTCTGCTCTTCCGAGCATGTCTGGAGTTGCGTTTTCTAGTTTGAAACCTCTTTCTTCAGAGATGACAGTACCACCAGTCAAGATCGCAATGTCTTCCAACATGGCTTTTCTTCGGTCACCGAAACCAGGAGCTTTTACAGCAGCTACTTTCAAGGCGCCTCTGATTTTGTTTACTACAAGTGTAGCAAGTGCTTCACCATCCACATCTTCAGCGATGATCAATAGCGGCTTGCCAGACTGAGCTACTGGCTCAAGTACAGGAAGCAATTCCTTCATGGAAGAGATTTTCTTGTCGTAGATCAAGATGTAGGGATGATCTAGCTCCACTTCCATTTTCTCCGTGTTGGTCACGAAGTAAGGGGAGAGGTAGCCACGGTCAAACTGCATACCTTCCACAGTTTTCACGTCAGTTTCGGTTCCTTTTGCCTCTTCTACAGTGATGACACCGTCTTTGCCCACTTTGTCCATGGCATCGGCAATCATTTTACCGATTTCCTCGTCATTGTTTGCAGATACGGTGGCTACCTGAGCGATTTCTTTTGAAGTAGAGATTGGCTTAGAGTTGGCCTTCAATTCAGCAACTACAGCAGCTACTGCTTTGTCAATACCTCGCTTGAGGTCCATTGGGTTGGCACCTGCAGCTACGTTTTTGATACCTACACCGAAGATCGCTTGGGTCAATACAGTTGCGGTAGTTGTTCCATCACCCGCCTGGTCGGCAGTTTTGGAAGCAACTTCCTTCACCAATTGTGCGCCCATGTTTTCGATTGGTTCGCTAAGCTCGATTTCTTTCGCTACCGATACACCGTCTTTGGTGATGGTAGGAGCGCCAAATTTCTTGTCAAGGATGACATTTCTTCCCTTTGGGCCTAGGGTTACTTTTACTGCGTCAGCAAGTGCATCGACGCCTTTTTTTAGACGATCTCTAGCGTCTGTATCGAAAAATAGTTGTTTAGCCATTTTTATTAATTTTTTTCAGGGTGATAAATGTAATTATAGGATTGCGAAAATATCAGACTCTCTCATGATGAGGTAGTCGTTTCCATCGACGCTCAACTCTGTGCCGGAATATTTACCGTACAACACAGTGTCTCCAACTTTTACCGTCAATGGTTCATCCTTTTTGCCGTTACCTACTGCAACTACAAGTCCTTTCTGAGGTTTTTCTTTTGCAGTGTCCGGAATGTAAAGACCGGAAGCGGTTTTTTCTTCTGCAGCAGCTGGCTGTACCAATACTCGGTCTGCAAGAGGTTTGATGTTCACTTTTGACATAGATATAAAATGTTAAGGGTTATAGTAAACTTACCAGCACCTACCAGCACTTCTTGTGCCAAGGGTGGAATCCGGCTTGATTCTGACAAATCGACGCTAAATCTTCGAAAATCTTACTGCAATGGCACTTTTTAGAATAAATCCATCTGCCAAAATTTCTCTTTTTTAGATCTCCCTGACATCCACTTGTCAGTGGGGCAAAAAAAGAGCCTTACCAAAAGTAAGGCTCCTCTTTCCAATAAACTTGAAATTAATTCTTTTTAGACGTATCCGTTGGTGTTGCTGCAGGTGTAGGGAGGGCATTTTGATTATTTTCAAATGCTGGCGCTACTGCCTGTTCCTTGGCTGTTTCAATATTTGGTGAAGAGAACTGGTTGGGTTGGCCGCTGGTAAATAGTACTGAAGAAACTAGGACAAGCGCCATTATCGAAATTGCCAAAATCCAGGTTGCTTTTTCAAGCACATTTCCGGTGCGTGTTACGCCCATGATTTGTGAAGCACTACCACCGAAAGCAGCACCTGCGCCACCTTTAGAGTTTTGACCTAGGATTACCAAGATGAGTAATACCGCTAGGACCAAAATCACACTGATTAATATCGTAAACATATCGATTGAATTATTCTTTTGATTTTTCAATTAAGTCCGCAAAGTAAGCCCTTTTCTCGGGAAACTTCAAAGCAAGCTTCTCATAAATTTCAATTGCTTGCGCTTTTTTGCTTTGCTGAAGGAGAATTTTGGCGAAGGTTTCGGACATCAAACCTTCATTTAAGCTTGTACTGGCATCTGCCAAATTCTCATTGTTTTGGTTGGCTTCGATTTCTTTGATCGTAGCCAACTTGATTTCCTTTTTACTAAATGCCTTGATTAAATCGATTTGCTCACGTTTTTTGGCGTCTAAAATCTCCTTTTTTTCCTTTAGACGAATACTTTCGATTAAATCTTCCTTGGGAACCACCCTTTTTTTAGGCTTAGGACTAGGGTTAGCTTCTTCCGAGTCATTTGGCTTAGCTCCTGTCTCTTGTACTTGCGCTCCCACAGAATCATACAACCAGTGCTTGAGCCACACCCGATCAGCACTTGTGACTGCAGCTAATGTCAGAGAGGGGATATTGTCCTGATTCTTTACCTCAAAGCGAGTAGATAGCGCATGAGATAGGAAGAAAAAAGGAAAATTTTTCTGAACCTTTTTGAGTAGGAGGTAATCCGCTTTTTCCAGCTGATCTGCTTTTTGGATGAGTTCTAGAAATTGAGTTGCGTTCACAGCAGTTAATTTGAATTCAATATACGGATTTTACCAGTTGGCTACAGTAGCCGTGAAAATATCTTGGATGATGGTTTCGAAAATATCTTCAACCAATTGACTTTCTACGTCTAACAAGGTAGTGGTTCGTGGGTCGTAATCTTGGAAAAAAGTAAAGGTTTGCTTTTTGTTTTCCTCCTCATTACTCAAGTTGACATATTCGACCTCGACGGCAATGGTCAATCGCATTTGACCTGCTCGATCGGGTAGGTTGGGATCTCCAGAGGATACCACCGCCTGAGGAGACAAAGAATAGCGGACGATGGAACCAGAAAATTGCAGGTCTCCATTGTTTCGTACGAGCTCCAATTGCGTATTGCGCTGGTAATATTCTTTCAATGCTTCGGTAAATCGCTGCTCCATGTTGGCAGGACCACTCCCGGAGTCGTTGAAAAAATTTTCAACAGAGAAAGATTTCACTAATTCGTAATTGATGTTGGTACCTGTAAAACTGTACTTGACAGAGCAAGCAGACAGGCCCAAGGACAGCAAGAGCAGCAGTAGCCAGGATCTATTCAATATCATATTGTTTGATTTTTCGATAGAGCGTTCGTTCGGATATTCCGAGGTCATTGGCCGCATACTTTCGTTTGTTGTTGTGCTTTCGAAGCGCCTTTAAAATCATTTCTTTTTCCTTTCGCTCTAGCGAAAGGGAATTGTCGTCCTCCTCATGTACAATATCTTCAATCACATCTTCCTCGTAATCTGAATCTATTGGAGATTCCTTACCTCCCGACTCCAGCATCAGAGGCATGGTAAACTGGGATTGTGTTTCAGGAACCTCTTTAGGGATCACATTAGCCTCCATGTCTTCAAAAAGACCCTGATGCTTTTGCATCAAAGAGGAATTAATACCCCCACTTTGGTAAGATTCGAGAATGAGTTTTTTTAACTCATTCATGTCCTTTTTCATGTCAAAAAGGACTTTGTATAAGATGTCTCTTTCCGAAAAATCCATGGATTCTGCAGCTCCGCCTTTGAATGCCAAAGGTAGACGGGCAGTTGCTTCTGGCAGGTAGCGCGACAAGGTAAGCGCATCTACCTCACGGGTTTCTTCGAGTAGCGAAACTTGTTCTGCTATATTTTTTAGTTGACGGATATTGCCTGGAAAAGGATAGCGAAGCAATATTTCTTGCGCGGCAGCATCCAAGGTGATGGGCTTGACGTGGTATTTCTCTGAGAAATCACCCGTAAACTTCCTGAACAGCAGCAGCATGTCCTCCCCGCGCTCCCGTAATGGGGGAACAAAAATGGGAACGGTATTCAAGCGGTAATAGAGGTCTTCTCTGAATTTTCCCTTTTCTACGGCCTTGATCAAGTTGACATTGGTAGCCGTAATCACGCGCACGTTGGTTTTCTGCACTTTGGAGGAACCCACTTTGATAAATTCACCGTTTTCTAGCACGCGAAGGAGTCTGGCTTGAGTACCCAAGGGCATCTCGCCAATTTCATCTAAGAAAATTGAACCCCCATCAGTGACTTCAAAATACCCTTTTCGAGCCTCATGGGCGCCTGTAAAGGAGCCTTTCTCGTGTCCAAACAATTCGGAATCAATGGTGCCCTCTGGGATAGCACCGCAGTTGATGGCAATGAATTTGCCATGCTTACGGAGGGAGAGGGAATGGATGATTTTGGAAAAACTTTCCTTCCCACTACCACTTTCTCCAGTAATCAATACGGTCATTTCCGTAGGTGCTGCTTGCATGGCCACCTGAATGGCATGATTGAGCAAGGGACTATGTCCTATGATCCCAAACCGTTGCTTGACCGATTGAATTTCCTGGGCAGTGATCATGCGAGGCTGCTGGGGTTAATTTCTAGGACAGTCCCAAAAAGGGTGCCTCTGGAGCTTTCAGTGATTTTGACGCGCACATAGTCACCCAGCTTCAGGCCTTCAGAAGTTACGATGACTACCTTGTTGGCGGAGTTTCTTCCCCGCAGTTCTTCGGCAGACTTCTTGGAGGCGCCATCAATAAGGATTACTTGTTCTTGTCCTACGTCTAGCAGGTTGCGAGCTAAAGACAGTTCGGCCTGCTTATCGATGATTTCGGCCAACCTTCTTTTTTTGGTTTCCAAGGGGATATCATCGGCATATTTTTTGGCTGCAAGGGTGCCGGGACGTTCGGAGTAGTAAAACATGTAGGAGAAGTCGTATTTCACGAAGTCCATCAAACTTAAGGTGTCTTGGTGCTCTTCTTCCGTTTCGGTGCAAAAGCCAGCAATCATGTCGGAAGAAATCCCACATTCCTCGCCCAGGATTTCTCGAATGGCGCGTACCCGATCCATGTACCAAGCTCGGTCATAGGTTCGGTTCATCAGTTCGAGCACTCTAGAATTGCCCGACTGCACGGGAAGGTGGATGTATTTACAGATGTTGTCGTACTTTTTGATGGTATACAGTACTTCGTCGGTAATGTCTTTGGGATGGGAAGTGGAAAAACGAACGCGCAAGAGCGGATTTACCTGAGCCACTTGCTCCAATAGGTTCGCAAAGGTGATGACTTCAGTGACTTCTCCCTCTTTTTTATTCAATCTGGCTTTGTTGTTTTCCTCAGGAGACCATTTGTAGGAGTCCACGTTTTGACCCAACAAGGTCACTTCCTTGTAGCCTTTACTCCAAAGGTCTCTCGCTTCAGCAAGAATGGATTCAGGATCTCTGCTTCGCTCTCTACCTCGGGTAAAAGGCACCACGCAGAAGGAGCACATATTATCACATCCACGCATGATGGAGATAAAGGCTGATACCCCATTCGAATTGAGACGAACAGGGGAGATGTCACCATAGGTTTCTTCGCGTGATAGGAAGGTATTGATTGCTTTGAGGCCATCTTCGGCAGTAGCTACCAAATTGGGAAGATCGCGGTAGGCATCGGGTCCTACGACGAGGTCTACGATTTTCTCCTCTTCCAAAAGTTTTTCTTTGAGACGCTCCGCCATGCAGCCCAGAATCCCAATGGTCATGCTAGGTTTGTGGCGCTTCAATCCATTGAAATGGGTCAGTCGATTGCGTACAGTCTGTTCTGCTTTCTCTCGGATCGAACAGGTATTGAGGAAGATGACATCCGCTTTTTTTACATCGGAAGTGGTGTCATAGCCATTTTCTTTCATGATGGACGCGACAATTTCCGAATCCGAAAAATTCATCTGGCAACCGTAACTTTCGATGTATACCTTTTTTTCTTTACCGGTGCTTTGGTCTTCGGTAGTCTTGAAATCACATGCCTGTGCTTCTTCAGGAGGTAGAATGTCAATGTCTTTGATCAGATCCATGGAGTTGTATTGTAAGCGTAATCGGGAATTCAAATTTTGAGGAGTACTCCAATTACAACGCAAAAGGAGTGTAATTGCTTACAAATTTAAGAAAATACAGACAAAATGTCAGGATTATTCTCCTTTTTGAACCTAGATTTTAAAAGGGGATAGGCAATTGTTCAGCGATACTCCCGCTGTCCTCGCCCTCAAAAAAGTTGGAGACGCCTAGTCCTAGCAGTCGGACGGGTTTGGGTAGGGTATCTTGATGAAGGAGTTCACAGGCAACTTGCCAAATCTGTGCTTCATCTGGAAACCTGTCCAAAGTTTTACTCCGAGTTTGAAGTGAAAAGTCGTTGTACTTGATTTTTAGGGTGAGGGTTCGGCCCTGGATCCCTGTTTTTTTCAATCGACGAAGCAGCTCCTGGTAGATCAATTCCAATTGCTGCTCCAATTCATGGGGCAAGAAGAGGTCTTTTTCAAAGGTATTTTCTGCACTTAAGGATTTTCGTTCCCGATGTGCTTGTACCGAGGATAGGTGAATTCCGCGGACGATATGGAAATAGTGCTCGCCGGATTTGCCAAACTTTTTGACGAGGTATTGTAGTGAATATTCCTTCAAGTCTTTTCCGCAATGAATGCCGACTTGCCTCATTTTTTCAGCAGTTACTTTCCCGATTCCGAAAAATTTCCCGATGGGTAATTTTTCAAGAAAGGCCTCTGCTTCTTCGGGAAGGATCACGGCCTGCCCATTGGGCTTGTTCAAATCGGAGGCAATCTTCGCTAAAAATTTATTGTAGGAAATGCCAGCAGAGGCATTTAGACCTGTTTTTGCTTTGATTTTTTCTCTGATTTCAGTGGCGATGAGCACGGCAGAATCTAGAGCAAACTTATTTTCGGTGACATCCAAAAAGGCTTCATCCAAGGAGAGGGGCTCTACCAAATCAGTGTATTCGAAGAAGATCTCTTGAATTTGACTGGAGATTTCTTTGTAGCGCTCGAATCTGGGTTTGGCAAAAATCAGTTGCGGACACTTTTTTGCGGCCAAAGCAGAAGACATGGCGGAGTAAATCCCAAATTTCCGAGCCTCGTAACTTGCTGCTGCCACGACTCCACGGCTTTCATTGCCTCCTACCACCAGCGGCTTTCCTCTCCATTCAGGATGATCCAATTGCTCCACAGAGGCATAGAATGCATCCATGTCCAAATGGATTATTTTTCGGATGGGAAAGTCGAATAAGCTTTTTTCCATGAAATTAACCTCTTGGTAGCGCGAGGAATTGATTTTGGAAATGTCTTTTTCCTTCTGCAGCCCTAAACTACTATTTTTTGAGCAAGGGGATCGGCAGTCCTTATGATTCCTTGCAATTCAAATCCATCGAATTTGAATAAAAATAGGCTGGACTGTTTGAAAAGTTTTAATTTCCCAACAGAATTGCAAACGAAGCAAAAAGCGAGAAGACAATGGCTTTTATTTTAGAGGTAAATGGACTTGCTCCCGAGATGGGAGAAAACTGCTGGCTGGCACCAAATGCTACCGTAGTGGGCGATGTGAAGTTGGGTAAAAATTGTACGGTATGGTTTAATGCGGTCATCCGTGGCGATGTGAATGAAATCCGGATTGGGGACGATACCAATATTCAGGATGGAGCAGTGATTCATTGTACCTACAAGCAGGCAGGAACTTACATTGGCAATCAAGTATCTATTGCGCACAATGCCATCGTGCATGGCTGCATCATTCACGACCGGGTGCTGGTAGGAATGGGTGCTATTGTCATGGATGGTGCCATCATTCATTCCGATGCGGTCATTGCTGCTGGGGCAGTAGTCCTTGCGGGCACCGTAGTGGAAGCGGGATCGATCTATGCAGGAATGCCTGCCAAGAAGGTCAAGGATATTGGAGATAACATGCGTGAAGTCATCTTGCGAACAGCCAAAAATTACCCCATGTACGCCACCTGGTTTCCAAAGGAATAAATGAAATGAATCGTATTCAATTAAAAAAGGCCGCTGAGCGGCCTTTTTTAATTGAAAATCACCTTTTTTGGAAGTTGATGCACCTTTTTTGATTAAGATATTCCAAACTCACCAATAGGGAATTAGTCTAAATTTCTAAGGAGTGAAGTTTTTTTATCAACGTTCACTTGGTGATTTTATAGAGTTATCTGCTTCTGGATTCTTCACAAATGGAAAAAAAAACTGTTTAATAAAACCTTTAGGAAATTTCACATTTCCTAAACCTGTGCTTTCTGGCCAGGCTTTACAGATTGGATAATAGGTTCCAAAAATCATGTCAATAAAAGGGAAATGAATTGCAAAATTTTTATTGAAAGCTTTGGGATCATCAGCATGGTGCCAATGGTGGTATTGAGGAGTCACAATCAAATAGCGAAAAAATCCAAAACTTATTCGAGTGTTTGAATGTGCTAATACTGCCTGAAAGGATACAATTATGATATAGGTGGTAAATACGGAAGGACTGAATCCTAAAACATACAAGGGAATAAAAGAAAATGCCCGAACGCCGATTAAATCCACAAAATGAAGTCTTGATCCAGCTAGCCAATCGATCTCCTTTATAGAGTGATGGATCGAATGAAATCTCCATAAATATGGGATTTTATGAAAAAAATAATGGGCTGTCCACTGAAAAAGGTCTGAAATAAATAGAGCAAGAAATAGTTGAGGCACAAACCAAATACCCTGGATCCACGATTGTAAGTTTGAAAGTCCTAGATTTGAAAACAATAGTTCAGCAGGTAATTTAATTAGAACTCCAGAAACCTGGATTAATAAATGACTGATAATAAAGTAGATTAAATCCGTTCTCCATTCTTCATGGAATTTTGTTTGGTGAGGCCTTTTTGGAAGAAAAAGTTCGATTGGAATAAAAACAATAGATGAAATCAAAATATCTATCAGCAGCCAATCCATCCCTATTGTAAACGACTTTGATTCAATGTTTTCGTATTCTGGTAAGCCTGTGGCAAGAAAGATTGATCCAGCAATAATTAGTATCCCAAAAAACCCAAGTTTGGTTTTTTTACTTAAGATGAAACTTGTTAAGGCGAAACCGAAAGAAGCTAAAAGCACAAAAAGGAAAATCCATTTGATGCGATTTGGGTTGTATAATTGACGAAAATCTGAAGTGGTTAAATACTCTGGGAAATAAGCACAAACAGTTGTTCCAAGACAAATGATCGCTAAAAAAATAGATAAGTACCCACTTATTTTTCCTTCTCCTATTTTAAGTCTTTTGCTTTCAGTCATGAGTTCTATCGTTGATTCATAAAAATCATTCTTGAATTAGGTGAATTTCTAATTTGCTGAAGATGAAAATTAATTCACTGCATCCAACCACTAGGATTTTTTCGCCATTCGGCTAGGGAAGTTAGGGTCGATTGATTGATGTAGTTTTCTTTTACTGCTTGAGGGAGCAGGGCATCGTAGTTACTCAAGCAAACCAAGGGAACTCCTGCCTCTGCAAAATTTTTGTCGGCCACTTCAAAGCCATAGGAGAAAATGGCCACCATACCCAATACGTCAAAACCTGCGTTTCGAAGGTCTTCCACTGCCTTTAGCGAACTCCCGCCAGTAGATACTAGATCTTCTACGACCACTACTTTCTGGTTGGGGACCACTTTTCCTTCAATCATGTTTTCCATGCCATGACCTTTGGGTTTGGACCGCACGTAGATGAAGGGAAGTTCAAGTTGATCTGCGAGCAAGGCCCCTTGCGGGATACCTGCGGTGGCTACCCCTGCTATGGCTTCTGCACCCGGAAAGAATTGCTTGACCGCCTGAACCAGGTTGCCTTTGATTGCATTTCGAATGGCAGGGTAGGATAGCGAAAGTCTATTGTCGCAGTAAATGGGTGATTTCCATCCTGAAGCCCAAGTGAAGGGTTTTTCGGGTTGAAGTCGGATGGCTTGAATTTCGAGTAAGTAGTGTGCTACTTCAGCAGCAATGCTTGGGTTGAGAATTTCCATGTCGTAAAAATAAGGGATTCCTCAGGTCAGAATAGATTGCCCTTGATTTTTTTTCAGGGAGGAGAAATTTGTCTTTGGTCTTATTCAAAAGGATTCAGTTGAAACTGCTGCTCTTTGCTGATTATTACATTTTTTTATGCATTTTTGGACGGAACAAAACTATTTGCCAGCATTTCCCATGAAAATCTTTGTGAACGACAAGCCACTGGAAATCCTATCCTTGGCTAAGCTTGATTCGTCAAGATCTTTTGAACACAGTTATCAAAATGTGGATGAAATTCCAGAAGAGGTAGAGTGGGAGGGAGATGTAGTTTTTTTTGAGCCTAGTCAAGATTTGGTGATTCGGATTCTCTACCTCATGCGAACCCGAAAGATGAAAAGGTTGGATTCGGTCACCTTGGTTACGGCAGCGAAGAAGGAACTTAAAACCTTTGTGAAGAGTAGATTTTTGATTGTGAAGGCAGCCGGTGGCGTAGTGACCAAAAAGCAAAAGGTATTGTTGATCCATCGATTAGGGAAATGGGATTTCCCGAAAGGGAAGTTTGATAAAGGTGAGACTCCAGAGCAATGTGCCAAACGGGAAGTGGAAGAGGAATGCAATGTAAAAGTTCGCCTTGAAGACCATATCTGCACCACCTGGCATACCTATACCCAAAACCGGCGCAGTATTTTAAAGAAAACCTATTGGTACCGTATGGCTTGTACCAATGATGTGGGGATGAAGCCTCAACAAGAAGAAGGGATTGACGACATTAAATGGCTTTCTGAGATCGAAGCAAAAACTGCCTTGATCGATTCCTATCCTTCCATGCGGTATTTATTTAAAAAATACCTGAAAAATCCAAAAATCGCCTAGAGAGAATAAGGAAGGAATTCGGTGACATCACCGCCATAGCGATGTACTTCTCGAATTACGGTGGAACTGATGGCGGCGTATGGAGGTGAAGTAATCAAAAACACCGTGTCCAACTCCTCATTCAAGTAACGATTCATTTGACTGATAGTATTTTCGTATTCAAAATCTGTGGTGTTGCGCAAGCCTCGAATTAGAAATTGGGCATTGTATTTTTTAGCAAGCGTAGAAGTCAATTCATTGTAGACCACTACAGACACTCTTGGCATGTCTACGTACACGGATTCAATTTTCTCCACCATCAATTCAATATCGAAATACCGATTTTTCTTGGTGGAGTTGTAGCCTATGCCAATAATCACCTCGTCAAATAGCGTTAAACTTCGAAGCACGATATCGTGATGCCCTTTGGTAAAAGGATCAAAAGAACCAGGGAAAATGGCTATTTTTTTCATGATTAGACGTAATGCCAGTAGGACTCAAATATAGCCGGTGATTTGTCCAAGGAAAGGCCAGGACTATAATTCTGGTTGGCATGAGGGCGTAGTAATCTGAAATTCGTGAAGTAGGTTTTTCCCCAGTCTTCCGTGATTTCATTTTTTGTGGTGGCCCCAAAGAGGGTTACTCGAGCATGGTTTCGATCATGCTGTAATGTTTCCATCAGGATCATCACGTATTTCAGAACATCTTCTTTGGAATCTACCTCAAATTGATTGAAAACTGAAAGTTCCTGATCTGTAAAGCCAGCTAAATAACAATGTGAATCAAGTACGTTGACCCAAATTTCCTGTCCAATCAGGTTGAAGCGCTCCTTGAATAAGTAGGAAAGAAACGAACAAGATCCATGGTAGAATTTAAGTTCAGAAAATCGCTTGCTAAACTGCTGTTGTAATTTTTCAGAAATGCAACTCAGCAATTGAATGTTGTTGCTGTCTACCCCGGTGTTAAAGAAATGGGGAGAGGAGGGAAGCTTTCCTGCGAGTTGCAAGTACTCCTTTTCTTTTCCTTGTTGAAAAAATACCCCAGGCATCAAGGTGAAAAGCTCCTCGTGCACATAGACCTTGGTGGGGATATCTAATTTGGTGAGTGAGTCAGAAGATAAGATGTCTTCCAGTTTTTTCCAACTTACTCGCTCGTAGGAATGAATTGCGGTGATGCTTTGATTTTTGTCCCTTGCAAAAATATGCAGGGAAGTGGGGTAAAGAAAAAGTGATAAGCTTGCCGTGTGTTGAACAGCAAACTTATCACTCGTTTGTACCTTAAGGCTATTTTCCAAGATTCGTACCGGTTATTTCCAGTTACCCTCTGTAGAAGCGTCAGTTCTAGATCCTACGCGTAGTGCTTTTTCTTTGTTGTTAGCTCTTCTTTCAGGATTGATTGGTGCTGGGTCACGAATTTCGAAAACGCTCACCTTGTATCCTCCAGTTTTTTCAATTTTGTCTGCAAAGAACTCGAACTGCTTTCCTCCAGAACCTGGAACAACAGGCAACAATTCGATTTTAAAATCAGGATGCTTTTCTGGGCTGAACAAGGAATCCATTACCGCTATTGATCCAATGGTATCGTAAGAAACATTGATTTCTTCTGCTCCATAATCCAAAAGTTTGGTGGTTTCAGTACGCTGCACGATCCAGATCGTACCTGTTTCAATGAATGTTTTCAAAGAATCCCAAGTACCTGCATATTTTCCGTTAGATGCTTGGTAGGCCAATTGGGCATCGCGAAGCATTTCAAGTTTTTCAATGGTGGCTGCTTCTAGCAAGGCAACTCTTTTTTCTTGTTCTACAACGTCATCTACACCTTTCCAAAGGAGGTAACCAAGGAAGGCAGCAACTGCAAAGAATACGAGTGAGAGAACTTTTGTTAGATTCATTTTGAGTAAGGTTTAGAAATCCAGTTAGGGTTGAAGGTTTTTAAAACGTGCTATTTTAGGTATTTATTTTCAAAATTAAAATATCCTTTACACAATACTAATTCCTCGAGCGATTTTATTCCAAGAAATAAGGGATGGATGGTTTTTTTATCCAAGGACTGAAGTTCTGAGAATGTCATCCACCTGATTTCGGAAAGGATTTGACTATCAGGACCAAGTTCGGGGTCTTTTCCCAAAGTAGCATTACCGCTAATCCTTTTTACTTCAAAAAAACACTCCAAGGCATGTAAAGGTGGAGCTAGGTATTCATTGATGCAAATAAATTCGCCAACGGCGATATTCAATCCCGTTTCTTCCAAAAATTCACGGGAAAGGTTTTCCTGAGCAGGACTTCCAAACTGCATTCCTCCTCCAGGGGTGGACCAAAAATCGCGTTCCGAACTCATCTTGTGTTTGACCATCAGAATTTTATTTTCTTCGATCAAAACCCCATTGACCCGTATTCGGAGCCTGTTACCAAATTTAGACTCAATTTCTTTGCTGATCTTGTCTTCTGACATGTACTTTCGTCTAGCGATGAACAAACCGGCCTCCCTGCTACCCACTCCTTCCGATTTACTTCGAAAGAGTTTTCCATTTCAACCCACGTTGGGACAGGCTAGTTTTTTTGTAAAAATGGATGATTTTTTCCGAAAGCCAGCCTTAGATAAGCCGGTCTTTATTTTAAAAGGCTATGCGGGTACAGGAAAAACATCCCTTTTGTCTGCGGTGGTTAAAATTCTACCACGTCTTGACCTTCGGCCCTTGCTATTGGCACCAACAGGTAGAGCAGCCAAGGTGATGAGTACCTACTCTGGAAGATCGGCTTTCACCATCCACAAAATAATTTACAAGCCCAAAGGGGATCCTGGTACCCTAGGGGGAGGTTTTACACTTCAAAAAAATTACTTCAAGGATACTTTATTTGTAGTGGATGAATCCTCCATGCTTGCTGATGATGGAGGAATGTCTGGAAACCTGCTTTGGGATTTAATCACCTACACCTTTTCAGGAGAAGGGAATCGCCTGCTCTTTGTAGGAGATACCGCGCAATTGCCACCTGTAGGGAGTCAATACAGTCCAGCTTTAGATGCAGAATACTTACTCAGACACTACCGCTTGGATGCAGATCAAATTGAATTGGTCGAGGTCATGCGACAGAAGTTGGAGTCCGGGATATTGTTTAATGCCACAAGTCTCCGGAACGAACTGGGTTCAGAAAAAGCAGCTATAAAAATTCAAACACACCTATTTAAAGATATCTTTAAAATGACGTCGGAAAAATTGGAAGATGGCCTACGCTATGCCTATTCCAAGTATGGAACGGAAAATACCTGCATCATCACCCGATCCAACAAATCCGCAGTCCAATACAATGGCTACATCCGACGAACGATCCATTTTTACGAGGATGAAATCTGTTCTGGGGATTTGCTGATGATTGTCAAAAACAATTACACCTACATGGCCGAATCCGAGAGGGTTAATTTCTTGGCAAATGGGGACCTGGTGGAAGTAATGAAAATTCGAAATTTCGAGGAACGCTATGGATTGCGGTTTGCCACCTTAGAATTGCGGTTGTTAGACTATGCAGAGGAACCCTATTTCGAGGCAAAAGTCATTTTGGATACCCTTTATTCTTCGGGGCCTTCCCTGACGCGCGATCAGTACCGATCACTTTACGAACAGGTAAGCGAGGATTATGCCGACCTGGCTAATAAGACTGAGCGCATGGAATACATTCGAAAGGACCCTTATTTAAATGCCCTGCAAGTCAAGTTTGCTTATGCTATCACCTGTCACAAAGCCCAAGGAGGGCAGTGGAAAGCCGTATTTATCGATCAAGGGTATTTGGTGGAGGAGCAAGTGGATACCGAATTTGTCCGTTGGCTGTACACCGCCGTCACGCGTGCATCTGAAGAATTGTATTTGGTCAACTTTTCTCCTTCATTTTTCGTTAAAGGATTAGTAGATGAAGATGCGTAATGCAAATTCGATTTAAGCAGATTCATTTAAGGCATGGTTTGAAGAGTGCAACTTGAGAAGTTTGGGGAATTTATCCCATTTCTTAGCTGTTTCTTTGAAGACTGCGTCAAAATTTGAATATTTGAACATTAAACCACATTCCTATGAAAAAAATAGCTCTTCTTTTCAGCTTCTTTGTTTTGGCTCTTGCAATTCAAGTAAATGCGCAAGACGCTGGCCCAGTAATCACCTTTAAAGAAAATTCCAAAGACTTTGGCGACATCGTCCAGGGGCAGCAAGTAGCTCACACTTTCGTGTTGACCAATACTGGCAAGCAGCCGTTAATCATTTCTAATGTGGCAGCCACCTGTGGTTGTACCGTACCAAGTTGGCCTAAAGAGCCAGTTGCACCTGGAAAATCTGCCGAGATCAAGGTTTCCTTCAATTCCACTGGAAAAGTAGGCAAGCAAAATTCGGTGGTCCGTATTTATTCCAATGCCTCCGAGCCCATCGAAAAAGTTTCCTTGATTTCCAATGTGTTGACCAAGTCAAACTAAAGCAATCAAGTTTAAAATTTTCAAGCCTGTTCTTCAGTAACAGGCTTTTTTATTACCCAATCTTCATTCATTTCCAATTTCATGGCACCCAAAAAGGAACGTAAAGTCACCATCCGTCAAGTATTTTCTACCATCATCTGGCCGCGTCGAAAGCAACTTTTTATTGGCCTAGTTTTAATCATAATCAGTCGAATTGCCAGTTTGGTGCTTCCTGGAGCTACCAAATTTTTGATCGATGAAGTCATTCCAAGCAACGATTTACAGCAGTTGAAATGGTTGATCCTTGCGGTGGTGCTTGCCATATTTATTCAGGCGGTGACTTCCTATGCGCTCACCCAAATTCTAAGCGTAGAGGCGCAGCACTTAATTTCTAAGTTGCGTTCCAAAGTGCAGCAACACATCATCAAATTGCCCATTCGCTTTTTTGACAACTCCAAGACTGGGGAATTGGTGTCGCGCATCATGACCGATGTGGAAGGTGTGAGAAATTTGGTTGGTACGGGCTTCGCCCAAATGATCGGAGGGGGATTGGCTGCGATCATTTCCTTGGTCCTGTTGATCTCCATCAGTCCATCGATGACTGCCTTTGTGTTGTTGCCGGTTTTGATATTTGGACTCGTGTCCTTGAAGGCCTTTAGTAAAATCAGACCTATTTTTCGGGAACGGGGAAAAATCAATGCCCAAGTCACGGGCAGACTTACCGAGACTTTGGGTGGAATCCGAGTGATTAAAGGTTTTAATGCCGAGAATCAAGAGATTAAGACCTTTGAAAAAGGGGTTGAGGAACTGTTTTTGAATGTGAAGGCGAGTTTGACGGCCACGAGTTTTGTGACTTCCGCAGGGGCCTTACTTCTAGGATTGGCATCTGCTGGCATCATGGGATTGGGAGGATACCAGATCATGCAAGATCAAATGACTTTTGGCGATTTTCTTGCCTTTACCCTTTACCTCGGATTTATGATTGCCCCGATTGTACAGATGTCCAATATCGGCAGCCAGCTCACTGAAGCCTTTGCAGGATTGGATCGTACGGAAGAGATCATGAACATGCCCTTGGAAGCAGATGACAAGAAGCGGACGGTAAACTTGGAGGTGATCAAAGGAGATATTCGATTTGAGAATGTATCCTTTGCCTACGAGTCGGGCAAGGACGTGGTCAAAGGAATTAGTTTTGATGCACCAGCAGGTTCAGTCACTGCCTTGGTGGGCACCTCAGGATCAGGGAAAACGACCATCGCAGGGCTGGCAGCCACCTTTTTAAACCCTGATTCGGGTGTAGTCTATCTAGATGGCCACGACCTCCAATCCATTACGCTTGATGCTTTCCGTTCCCAATTGGGCGTGGTCTTGCAAGATGACTTCCTTTTTGAAGGTACTATTCGAGAAAATATCCTCTTCCCAAGACCTGATTCTTCGGAAGCACAGTTGGAATTGGCCGTCAAAGCCGCCCATGTTCATGAATTCACAGATCGCTTTGAACAAGGGTTGGATACCTTAATTGGGGAGCGAGGCGTCAAACTTTCGGGCGGACAGCGCCAGCGAATTGCCATCGCTCGAGCGATATTGGCAAATCCAAGAATTCTAATTTTGGATGAGGCTACCTCCAACCTGGATACGGAATCGGAATCTTTGATTCAGGCGAGTTTGAAGGAGTTGATGCATGGACGAACCACCTTCGTTATTGCCCACCGACTAAGCACGATCCGTCAAGCAGATCAAATTTTGGTGATCGAACAAGGGCAAGTGGTGGAGCAGGGCAAGCATGAAGAACTCCTGGCTAAAAAAGGGAGGTATTTCGATTTGTATACCTACCAAGCACGAATTTAATCCCGATTACTTCTTTGCCTTTTCTTTGGAAAGGGTCAGCAAGGCTACCGTGCTGAGGATAAGGATTGTCCCTGCCCAGTCGTAACCCGAAAAAGATACACCCAGCCAGAGAACGGCCGTTAAGGTGGCAGCAAGCGGCTCCACACTACAAAGCAGGCTGGCGAAAGTGGCTCCAATTTTGGAGACGGAGGTGAGGAAGAAATAGAAGGCAAGGACGGTTCCGAAAATCACAATGTACCCAAAGGCAAGCCAGGTTTCTCCATCCCAGGTGCCAGAAAAACTCCATGGCTGCGTCCAGATGGACAATACAATCCCGCCTACCAGCATGCCCCAACCTGTAATGGCTGCGGGTGAAAAACTCCGCAACAATCCCACCGGTTGGATGGTGTAGAAGGCCAATGCAAGGGCGGACAAAAGGCCCCAAAAGAGTGCTTGGTCTGAGATTACCAAGGACTCAGTGGATCCGTGTGTCACCAAAAGGAAGGTGCCTGCCAGGGCAAAAATCAAAGCCAAATACTCTCCGAGGACTGGCCAAGTTTTGGTTTTGAGGGCGTAAAAAGCCAAGACAAATACAGGGCCGATGTATTGCAAAATGGTGGCGGTGGCCGCATTGGAAAGGGAAATGCTGTAGAAGTAGGTGTACTGCACGGCTACCATACCTAGGATTCCAAAGAGCAAAAGTTTGCCCGCATTTTTAGGAGTTTTCCAGATGGCTACTGCTGCTTTTTTCTCCCTGGCAATTGAAAATAGGACGAGCAGCGTGCCCGCTAGCAACATGCGCCAAGTGACGAGCCAAGCAGGATCTACCCCCTTGCTTTGAAATAAAAATTGCGCACAGGTTCCTGAAATACCCCAAAATATAGCCGAGGAGATGGCCATTAAAAATCCGGATACTTTTTGATAGGAACTTGACTGCATGGGCAATTGGTTCGACGAATATATCGCTCCAATTTGAGAAATGGTATTCCCTTGCGCAAGATTTCCTTGAAGTCCCCCCGAATCTTGTCTTGGTAAATCCCGGGCTATTTCAGAACTTCCCCATTCTTGTATCCATTTTATTGCAAAATGTACTTGAACACCAATTCACTTACTTACCCCTGCATGCATCCCTTACTTTCTGCTAGAATTGCCACCAATAAAGACCAAGAGGCCCTTTGGGGAATCCTAGAACCCATGGTCCGACAGGGAGGAACCTATGTTTTTTCCTTAGATAAAACCAAGGAATCGATGATGGGCTACTGGATGGGGGCCGATAAAGTCACTTTTGTGGTAGAAAACGAAGGGGTCGTGGTAGGCACTTTTTACTTAAAGGCCAACCAAGAAGGCTTGGGTGATCACATCTGCAACGCAGGATTTGTGGTGTCTCAGGATGCGGAGGGGCAGGGTGTGGGACGATGGATGGGTGAATTTGCCCAAGCAGCAGCCAAATCCCGTGGATTTCTAGCCATGCAGTTCAATTTTGTAATCCAGTCCAACCAAAAAGCGGTTCATCTTTGGAAATCCCTCGGCTTTTCGGTGATTGGGGAGATTCCGGAAGCCTACCGGCACCCGGACTTGGGTTTGGTATCCGCACTCATCTTCCATAAAAAATTATAAGTTCATCAAATTACGAACCGCTCAGTTCTTCCAATCATGACCCTCGATCGCCGAAGTTTTATCAAATCCACCCTGCTTACTAGCTGCTCGTTCTTGTTGCCCCCGGCAATTCTTGACTTGTGGGCAGGAGAGGAGCAAAGCCTTCGATTGGGTTTGATTACGGATCTGCACAAGGACATCATCCACGATGCTGACCTTCGGCTACAAACATTTTTAGATGCTCTAAATGGCGTTTCTCCACATGCTAAAATTCAATTGGGTGATTTTGCCATTCCCAAAAAAGAAAACCAGCCCTTTATTGATTTATTTAATCAAGGCCCCATTCCTTCCCTGCATGTGATGGGCAACCACGACTTGGATGAGGGCTTTACCAAGGAGCAGGTGATTCAAACTTTCGGCATGTCGGCAGCATACTATGCCCAGGTGATCCAAGGGATTCGGATAGTGGTACTTGATGGGAATGATTCAGGGTCTCCAAAATCCACCGGTGGCTATGCCTCCTACATCGGTAAAGCGCAGCAGGACTGGTTAAACCAAGAATTGACAAATTCAGAAGAACCTGTACTGATCCTTTCCCATCAGCCCATCGCAGGAATCTACACGATTGACAATGCTTCCGAAATCCAAGCCTTGTTGAGTACGCATGCCAGCAAAATCATTCTTGCTATCAATGGACATGCTCATGTAGACCAGTTTCTCAAGGTCGGAGGTGTTTCCTATTTACACTTGAATTCGGCCTCCTACTATTGGGTAGGGGAAAAACACAAGCATCTCAGTATGGATGTTGCATCGCATGCCGCCTATCCTTCCCTGTCACTAACCTGCCCATATGCAGAAGTGCTTTTTGGGATTTTGACGCTAGACCGAAAGGAGGGAAGACTTACCCTTTCTGGTAGAAAAAGCAGTTGGATCGGCCCTTCCCCTTTGGAACTGGGTTACGGCATCTTATCCAAAGCCGAGCAAGAGCTTTACCTCCAACCGCGAATTTCCGATCGAAAGATCAGTTAATTTTTGGCGGGCAAACTTTCCAAAATAAGTCGAATCAATTCGGATTTGTCTCCATTCGGAATCCATCGAGCCACGACAAGCAAGTCATTTTCGGGGTCAAGATAGATGATGTTGGAACCTGCGCCGAGGTGAAGAAAAGCAGATTTGGGAGCAGCAGGAATCTGCTTTTGTTCCAGGTTGAGGTAATAATTCATAAACCCGTAATCAGGCTGCACAGGAGTAGGGGTTTTAGAAAGTTCAATCCATGTGCGCGGAATGAGTTGCTTTCCATTCCAATTTCCATTGCGAAGCGTGAGGTAACCAAATCTTGCTTGATCCCAAGCAGAAAGCATCATGCCTCCGCCCCAGTGTGATCCACCACTTACGGATTGGACGATTTGTCCATCGAGAACGACGTAGGAGTTTTCGTAACCAGTCCATCTCCAAGTTGGGCTTGCTCCTATGGGATCCATGATTTTTTCTTTCAATACTTGAGGAAGTGGTTTCCGCCACACATTCAATAGGGCCAAGGCCAATACATTGACCCGGGTGTCGTTGTATTCGTAACTACTGCCTGGTTCGCGTTGATCTCGGGTTCTTTTTTGCTTCACCCCCTCTGCAGGGCGGTCCCCCCAATCCGGCTTGCCCCATAGGGTGCCCTCCCAATCCGAGGTCTGTCGAAGCAAGTTGTCCCAGGTGATTTTTTGGTTATGGGGTGTATCAAAGAGGTCAAACACATCTTCTTGGTCCAGGTGATCTGCCTTGTTGACCCCCAAGCGCAAGGGGTCGTAAGGGTAAATGGGCGCCATGTAGGGATGAACCTGATCTTGAACAGAGCGAATCAATCCTGCTTCCACGGCCAAGCCTGCAGTAGTCGAAAGGAAACTTTTGGCCACACTAAAGGTCAAATCCACCCGTGCTGGGTCTCCCCATTGGCCGACTACATATCCCTTGTAAATGATCAATCCAGTCGCCGGACCACGTTCTTTCATGGGGCCTACAGGATAGCCAAATGGCTCTCGTCCAAAACTGCCTTCGTAATGAGCGATTTTTAGGTTGCGGTTTTCTGTGCTTTCGTGCGTTTCAGCAAATCGGATGGCTTCTTGAAGTTTAGTAGCGTCTACCCCGAGTTCCTTGGGCGTTTTGGATTCCCAATTTCCAGGTTGCGGAAAGTAGCCTTGTGCCTGGGTCGCAAAAGAGCCGACCCCAAGAAAAAAAATAGAAAAGATGAGATGCTTCATAATGGTGTCCTTTATTGTTCGAGTTTACTACAATGCAAGAGTAAAGCCAGACCATTTATCAAATCTTTTTTGCAGGCTAGTTTTCAAACTCTTTTGAGGGGAACGAGTTAAAGAAAAAAATCTACCTCAATACAGGGTTTTTAAGGAATTTTCTCTATTAAGAAGGTCATCAGATGAGCGAAAAGAAGATATACATTGTAGGTGCCGGACTTTCTGGCCTGATAGCCGCACTTGAACTTGAGAAGGCGGGTTTGTCACCTGTGATTTTGGAGGCTTCAGATCGAGTAGGGGGACGAATGAAAACCGATATTGTGGAGGGCTACCGACTCGATCATGGGTTTCAGGTGTTGAATACTGCCTATCCTGAAGCGAAGCGATACCTTGATTTTCAAGCCTTGCAACTCAAAAACTTTGATCCTGGGGCAATTATTTTTGAAGGAAAGGATTCCTACATCCTTACGGACCCGCTTCGAAATCCACTGAAATTGGTTGGAATGGCGGTTTCCAAAGTGGGAACCTTTCTGGATAAGGTGAAGGTGTTTACCCTCACCCAGGAATTGAAGAAGAAGAGTTCTGAGGCCATTTTTGCAGAACCATCTTTGCCAACCCATGAATACTTGAAAAAGTATGGGTTTTCGGATGCCATCATTACTAATTTTTTCAGGCCTTTCTTTCGAGGTATTTTCTTGGAAAAGGATCTAGAAACGAGTTCCCGAATGTTCGAGTTTGTATTCAAGATGTTTTCCCAAGGCTATGCCGCGGTTCCCGCAAAAGGAATGGGTCAGATTCCTGAAATGATCAAAGGTCAACTACAAACGACAGAAATTCGACTGAATACGCCCGTTGCAAGTGTAGAAGGGGGAAAGATCCTGCTCACGGACGGGACCCAACTCGATGCAGATCGAATCATTGTGGCAGTTCAGCCAGATCTAGTGATGAAGCAGTTGGAGGGTCAGTTTGCGCCTGCGCGCAAGGTGATCAACCTGTATTTTGCGGCTACCAAATCCTTCTTAGGTCGGCCGATGATTGGCCTGCTCACTGGAAAGCGGGTGATCAATAACTTGGTATTTATGGAGGATGTCTCCAAAGAATATGCACCTGCAGGCAAATCTCTGCTCTCTGTGACTGTATTGGATACGGACTTGACTGACAAGGAGTTAATTAAGGCGGTTCAAAGTGAACTAGAGGAAATCTCTGGTACCAAGGCGGAACAATTCAAACACCTGAAAACCTACCTCATTCCACATGCTTTGCCTCAGGTGGGTGATTTGAAGTTTAGCATTCCATTCACCGAATGCAAGGTACTGGACCAAGTGTTTTTGGCGGGCGATTACCTCTTGCATGGGTCCATTAATGCAGCCATGACCTCGGGTAGAACTGCTGCCGAGGCGGTGATCCACTCGTTTAGCGAACGAGAATATTAAAAATAGAAGTTCGACTTATTTCTTGTCCAAGTTGAAGATGGAGCGCAATTCTACTGCCTCTTCAGGCTTCATGCGCTGCGCAAGTACCAATCGCAATTGCCTTCTTCTCAACGCCCCTTCATAAAACTCAATTTCCTCAGGTGTTTCTGGCACAACGAGAGGAACCTCGATAGGCTTGCCATTCTGATCTACCGCCACGAAAGTAAAGAATGCACGGTGGGTCATGATCTTTTTGCTGGCAGGAATGTCCTCAGCAGTCACCTCGATAAATACTTCCATGGAGGAATTGAAGGCACGCGTAACTTGAGAGCGAAGCGTGACTACATTCCCCAAATTGATCGGTTCCTTAAAGGAAATGTTATCTGCTGAGGCGGTAACCACGATTCGGTTGCAATGCTTCTGCGCAGCAATGGCGGCTACGATATCCATCCAATGCATCAATCGTCCACCCATAAGGTTGTTGAGTGTATTCGTATCGTTGGGAAGCACCATCTCCGTCATGATGGTCACGGAATCCTTGGCAAACTTTTGATTTGGCATATCGGCTGATTTTGTTCAAAAATAGCACTAAAATCCCGTGAAATGCACTTTTCGAATCTAATTCCAAATTTAATTTGGAATTAATATTTTTTCAGAGAGCCTTAAATGAATTGATTCTCAGTGATTCCAGCCTTCTTTTCCAAGCAAAGGCACAAAGGCGAATCCTTCAAATTCTTCGCGCTGGACTTCGGTAGCCGACTTTTTGGTGATCTTTACCATGGCTTGCTTGCTTCGGTCTCCTACAGGTATGACCAGAATCCCTCCGATTTTCAGTTGTTGGATCAGGGCTTCAGGGACCACAGGTGCCCCGGCGGTCACGATGATTTTATCATAGGGAGCATGTGCCGGTACACCTCCTGTGCCATCTCCAAAGAATAATTGGAGTTGGATTCCCAGTCGCTGCAAAAAGCGGTTGGTATGCTCAAAAAGTTTTTTTTGATACTCTATGCTGATCACTTCAGCGCCCAGCAGGTGCAAGATGCAGGCTTGGTATCCCGAGCCGGTTCCGATTTCAAGGATTTTGTCCCCTGGAGCAACTTCCAGCAAGGAAGATTGAAAGGCTACGGTGTAGGGTTGAGAAATGGTTTGCCCTTCGCCAATTGGAAATGCTTTGTCTTCATAGGCATGGGAGATCAAAGCTGTGTCGAAAAAAAAGTGGCGTGGTAGCGTGTTGATCGCCTCCAGTACTGCTTCGTTTTGGATCCCCTTTTTGCGAAGTTCGGCTACCAGCGCCTTTCGCTTTCCTTTGTGTAAGTAGGTATCTTCTAACTTGAGCATGAATTTTGGACTTGAGCCCTCGAAGATAATTGATTAATTGCCGTACTTTGAATCCGAAAAGGCAATTTTTGGTATAGATTGTCGGAAGTACCTAATCCTCAGCACATGTTTACTGGAATCATCGAAGCCATTGGAACTCTAAGTCAAATCACCACCGAAGGGTCAAACACGCATTTTTCTTTTTCAAGCCCGCTAACTGCTGAATTGAAGGTAGATCAATCCTTGGCGCACGATGGCGTCTGCCTCACCGTAGTGGAAGTCAATCCAGAGGGATATCGGGTGACAGCGATTGCGGAAACCTTGCAGAAGACCAATTTATCCACTTGGCAAGTGGGTAAAAAAGTAAACTTGGAACGCTGCATGTCAGCAAATGGTCGCTTTGATGGGCACATTGTGCAAGGTCATGTGGATCAGATTGGGACGATTCAGCGAATCGCAGATCAGGATGGTTCTTGGCTAGTAGATGTGAGTTTCGATGCTGCTTTGGGAAATGTGACGGTGGAGAAAGGGTCCATCACGATGAATGGAACCAGCCTGACCTGTTTTAATTCTGCGCCAGGCTCCTTTTCAGTGGCCATCATTCCCTACACCTACGAGTTCACCAACTTTCATCAATTGACCGCAGGAGATATTGTCAACTTGGAGTTTGACATCGTCGGCAAATACATCCAACGCATTACCAAAGGCTATCTTTGAGTAAAACCCGTTGGTCTACAAACAAAAAATGGCAGCAAGAGATCCTTGCTGCCATTTTTTGTTTCAAAAGCACTTAAACTCGGATGTAGATTTTATTTTTATCCATCAGGAACCCAATGCTCCAAATCAAAAGCATGTAAGCAATTGCAAATAGGAAGGAGGCATTTTTAGGTTCCAGCCAACTGGTAAACCCTTTGGCGTAGATCACATCTTGCAAGTTGCTATCGCCAACAGGGATGAAGGAAATGAGTGCGATAACAACCCCAGAGCACACGTACAGGATGAGTGGGTTGCGTCCAAAGGCCTGGAAGAAGTAGGTCCAGGAGGAAATCCGATTGACTTCCACCACAAAAACAAGAACTGAAAGCAAGACCAGATCCCAGCCTACGGTGAGCAGCACGTAAGGGCTTGTCCAAATTTTCTTGTTGATTGGAAAAATCACATCCCAGGCATAACTCAAGCCGATGAGGAGAATGCCCATCACGAGAAGCATTCGTACGGCTGGAACGGTATTTCCATTTTTTTGGATAAAACGGCCTGCTAGGTATCCTCCAATCACATTGACGATTGAGGTGAGCGTGCTCAAAATGCCTTCTGGGTCAAAGGGAATGCCTTCTCCCATGTACATGCGCTTTTCGCCAATGACTGCCAAGTCCAGATGAAGAGCAGCGTTGCCTTCCAAACTGTAGGGATCTCCGGCAGTTCCAAAGTAGTAGAGGATAGGCCAATACAGGATAAGCGAGGCAATGCTAAAGATCCAGCCTAGTCTGATTCCTCCCCAATACAAGAGGAGCGCAGCACCCAAATAGGAGAGCGCGATGCGCTGCAATACGCCCAGCAATCGAACTTCGGACAAATCGATGAAAGCAAGTTGCCCGGCGTCATTGGGTTCAAAGAAAGGAAATGCATTGAGCAGCCAACCAATAGCAAAAATGAGGGCCGTGCGGGTAATTACTTTTTTGTAAAAATCTCCAGGCCGCATGTCCTGCATCTTTTTGAGGGCAAAACTCATCGCGTTTCCTACCACAAAAAGAAAGGTGGGAAATACCAAGTCGGTAGGGGTAAATCCATGCCAGTCGGCATGAGCGAGTGGTGCATAAAGTGTGCTCCAATCTCCAGGGGTATTTACAATGACCATGAAGGCCAAAGTCATGCCCCTCAAAACGTCTAAAGCCAAGTAACGTCCGTTTAAGGTGTTGGCCTGTTGATCTATGCGCATGGGTTACGTTTGGGTTGTAATGGGTGATTAATCTTTCGCTGATTAATTTATTTAAAATTAGATGCTTATAAAAATAACTCCCCTTAAATTTATTCAGTCACCAAAACTAGAAGTTAACCTATGAACCACTTTTTCTTCAGACGCGTCTTTTTTTGCATCCTTTTTATAGGTGTGCTAGTTCCGAAAGGATGGGCTCAAGTGCATGCTTCCTGGTCTTTGGAGGAGAATAAAATCACTGCTCCTCAGCAGCATACTGCAACCCTCACGCTGACCAATCGCGGTACTGGGACGCTGGATGCAGGCTGGAAGCTGTATTTCAATACCATATTTATTTCCATTCGGAGCCAATCCTTGGACCCGAAACTTAGTTTGAAACACCTGCAAGGGGATTTTTTTGTATGGGAAGGGGAAACACCTTCCTTGAAACCCAACGAGTCCTTTTCTTTATCGTATCGAAGTTCTGGGACATTTTTGAAGAACGCCTATCCTCCTGAGGGCTTGATTTTTTTACATGCAGATGGGAAGGGGGAGGAGATTTCCCAGTACCAAAAAGAAGTCATTACGGAGGCCAATCTAGTGGAACTCGCTGAAGGCACTTCCTTTCCCGTGACCTCCTCAGCCCAGCGCTATGCTGAGAACCGGGAACTTTTCCCATTACCCGATCAAAGCATTCCTCCCTACCTACCTTCTCCTAAAAGTTGGAAATATACCGGTTCGACTGTATCGCTAAGCCCTGGAACTATCCAAGTGGAGGGTGCGGTAGCCTTCGTAAAGGCAAAAGAATACCTGGAGGCTACGCTGAAAAATGGATTTTCATCCAAAACTAATGGCAAAGCACCAGCATTGAAGATTCAATTGGTGCAAGTAGCCTCCCTACCTAAGGAAGGCTATACGCTGAAAACCTCAAGTGATCAGGTACTGATTCAGGCTTCATCTACGACTGGGGCCTTGTATGGGGTCAATTCCTTTTTGGCGCTATTGCCTCCCGCATTTTGGAAGGATGGGGTGCAGGAACTTGTACTTCCTCAAGTAGAGATTGAAGATGCTCCTGCTTTCGGCTACCGCGGATTTTTCTTGGATGTGGCGAGAAACTTCCAATCCAAGGAACAAGTGTTCAAACTCTTGGACCTCATGTCTTTCTACAAGTTGAATGTATTCCACTTCAACTTGGCCAATGACGAGGGATGGCGAATCGAAATTCCTGGGCTGCCGGAATTGACCGAATTCGGAGCGCGAAGAGGCTTTTCTGTGGATGAATCCGATTTTTTATGGCCTTACTATGCTTCTGGAGCAGATCCTGACCAAAGTACCACGGGCACAGGCTTTTATACAGCAGCAGATTTTCAGGAAATCTTAACCTACGCCAAAGACAGAAATATTGAAGTGATCCCTGAACTCGGCGTGCCCGCGCACTCCAGAGCGGCAATCTTGGCTATGGAAAAGCGCTACCAAACCTTCATGCAGGCCGGAAAGGAGAAAGAGGCGCTTGCCTACCGACTGGCAGATCCAGCCGATGAGTCCAAGTACCTGTCTGCTCAAAATTTCAAGGGCAATACCGTTTGCGTATGCCAAGAGTCCACCTATGCCTTCTACGAAAAACTGGTGGTTGAAATTGGGAAAATGTATGCTGCCGCAGGCGTAGAGACTAAAAATTGGCACAGTGGAGGGGATGAAGTGCCTAAAGGCGTGTGGATTGCATCTCCGATATGTGCAGATTTTTTGGCTAAAAATCCACAACTCCAAACTGGAGATTTGATTGATTATTTCCGCGATCGAACTGCCACCATTCTCCAAAAGTACGGCTGGAAGATGGGCGGTTGGGAAGAAATTGGACAGACTCACGGCACTGCTTCCGTCAGTCCGAATCCAAAATTTGCCAACCAAGATTGGAAACTCTATGCTTGGAATGCGGTAGCAGGATGGGGTGGAGAGGACATGGCCTACAAACTTGCGAATGCAGGCTACCCGGTAATTATTTGTTCTAGTGCCAATTTCTACTTTGATCTGGCTTAC